>CALXAN010000106.1 GCA_944386305.1 uncultured Clostridia bacterium | reverse complement strand
CTCTTATATATCATATACTTTCGCACCTCGGTGTGAAGATCTGTTTGGTCGGCAATATCGGGGTGCCGGTTCTGTCGCAGCTGGAGCATATAGACACTCATACCGTCGCGGTATATGAATTGTCGTGTCATCAGCTCGAATATGTGCGCGCCTCTGCCGATATAGCTGTACTTCTCAATATTTACAGCGATCATTTGGATCATTACGGTTCTTTTGAGGATTACAGACGGGCTAAGTATAATATATTTGCATATCAGGGTCCGGATGATACGCTTATAGTATCCGGCGACTGTGAAAATATAGACCTCGATATGATAGACGCGCTGCCTATGCGCAAAATATATTTGGATTCCGACAGGGGACTGTCGCACGTGATTTTTGCCGACGACCATATAGAGCTGTGCGGCGAATATATCCCTTTGGACAAGATCAAAACTTCGCTTATCGGCCGCCATAATCTGTATGATATCGCCGCGGCGATGGCTGCGGCAAAGCAGGTCGGATGTTCTGCGGAAGATATGCTGTCGGTCATACCTTCGTTTAAGGGACTTGAGCACAGATTGGAGCTTGTGGCCCAAATAGACGGAGTCAAATATTATAACGATTCTATTTCCACCATTCCCGAGGCTACGGAACGCGCTATCGAGGCGCTTAAGGATGTCACTACCCTTATTATAGGCGGTATGGACAGGGGTATAGATTACGACGGCTTTGCCCGGTATCTTGTCCGTTCTGACGTGCGCAACATAATCTGCGCGTATGCCAGCGGGGACAGAATATACGGTATAATTTCACGGCTTAAGCCTAAGAATAATATATACAGGGTCGAAGACCTGAGTCAGGCCGTGGCGCTGGCCCGCACTATAACGGATACGGGTAGTTGTCTGCTGTCTCCTGCGGCGGCCAGCTATGGGTATTTCAAAAATTTTGAGGACAGAGGCAGATGCTTTAAGCGTTTGGTAAGGAGCGGATGTTAATTTGTTGGACAACATAATAGAGAAATATGCTTCGGGAGATCGATTCAGGGATTATACAGAGCTTCGTCTTCAGCGCAATACGGTAAACAGGGTAGGCTTTCTCAATTCGGACCTGACGGTGAACGTCTCGTCGTCCGGCGGAGGGGTGAGTGCGCGCATATATAAGGGCGGTTCGTACGGTTTTGCATCTTCGCCGCTGCTCAGTGACGATGGCGTTGCCAGCGTTTTGGATGCGGCTGAGCGCAACGCCGTGTTTTTGGACGGCAGACAGCGGCTGGGAAGAGCCCCTTTCGAGCCTGTGCCTGCGGTCAGGGTAGAGCCTGAATATAACAGAGACGGTCCGGTTTCGCAGAAATATATAATAGAATTTCTTGCTCAGCTTGATGATTATATCAGCGGCAAATACCCGTCATTGGTGAGCCGTTCGGTCGTTGCTCCGTGTTTGGACAGGGAGAAGGTACTCGTCACCTCTGACGGAGTGTGCGCTCATCTCAGAGAGGTGCATTCTTCTCTTTATATCATGATGACCGCCGAATGTCCTGACGGCAATCCCGTTGAGCTCTTTGAACCGCTCGGAGATTTCGGAATGTTTGACGAAGTGTTTGATTCGTTGCCCGATGCGTGTCTGCGCGCAGATATGCTCTACGAGCAGCTCATGCATAAAAAGGAGGGCGTTTATACCGAGGCGGGCGTCAAAGAATGCATACTTCACCCCGACCTTGCGGGAATGCTGGCTCATGAGGCGGTGGGCCATACAACCGAGGCCGATTTTGTAAAATCGGGGTCGGTAGCGGGGCCGAATCTGAACAAACAGGTGGCCAGTCCGATAGTTAATATGGTTGACTTTGCGCATACGGCGTTCGGCAAAAGATGCCCTATCCCCGTGTATGTCGATGACGAAGGCACCACGGCTCACGATGTCGAAATCATAAAGGACGGCATCCTCCGCGGATATATGCACAACAAGGAATCCGCGCGAGAATACGGCGTGGCGCCGACCGGCAACGCCAGGGCCTTCGCGTTTTACGACGAGCCTTTGATTCGTATGCGCAATACGGCGATCCTGCCCGGAAAGGATAAACTTGAAGACATGATTTCATCCGTTGAGGACGGATATTATTTCATAAAGACCGGCAACGGCCAGGCTGACGCTACGGGCGAGTTTATGTTCGGCATTGAGTTCGGGTACGAGATACGTCACGGTAAATTGGGACGCGCTCTGCGCAGTACTACAATATCCGGGGTCGCTTTTGACATGCTTAAGACGGTGACGATGCTTTCAGACGACATGTCGTGGTGCAGCACGGGCATGTGCGGCAAAAAGCAGCCCATGCCTGTGGGAATGGGCGGTCCTGCCGTCAAATGCATGGTAAATGTGGGCGGGCGCTGATGCTGCCATGCGGCCCTGAACGGATTTGGATAAGCTTTTTTTTATGATAAAGGGGACTATCTTATATGGATAAGTGCAAAGTGGCCTCATATGCGCTGCAGCAGGCAAAGGCGCTCGGCGCCGACGAGGCTGAATGTGCGGTAAACGAAAAGGAGATAACCGAACTTTACTATGAGTCCGGTAAGATAAGCATGGTGCGCACCAACTTCAACAATGCTCTTTCTCTGAAGATCCTTAAGGACAAGCGGAAAGGAACCGTATCCCTAAATTCGCTTGACGCTTCCGATATAGACTTTGCGGTGCGTCAGGCCGTCGAGAATGCGGAGCATGCCGAGCCCGACGAGGCTGAGGGTATATGCGACAGGTCCGGCAGGTCGGATTTCCGTAGGGGAAAGACGCCCGTGGACCTCGACAGACTCTACGACAGACTGGCTGAATTTCTTGCCTGTTCGGCCGATGAATATCCTGAAATTTCTTTTGATTCCGTTATAGCAAAATATATCTATGCCGATTCGGTATATCTTAATACCAACGATACCGAGCTCTATGAAGACGCCTGTTTGTATGAGTTTTCTCCGATGTATATGGCCCGCGAGGGCTCTATGACGTCTTCCTTTA
>CALXAN010000105.1 GCA_944386305.1 uncultured Clostridia bacterium | reverse complement strand
GCGTATAATATCAGGCACGCCGTCCCGTATACGGGACGGCGTGCCTGATATTATACGCCTGTAGCGTCAGCCGGCGTATGCATTGCATGTGGTATTGACGTTACGGTTATTATGTATCCTATTCCGGATTTCTCTTAAGGAGTAATTATGAATACGTTTATAAACGGACTGTGTTTGGGCGGGATATACGCGCTTATCGCCCTTGGTTATACTATGGTCTACGGCATAGCCAAGATGCTTAATTTTGCCCACGGAGATATAATCATGGTGGGCGCATATGCCATACTTACGACATTGACCCTTACCGGGCATATAATCCCCGCCGTCATCGTTGCCGTCATTATCTGCACGCTGCTCGGCCTGCTTACGGAAAGAGTCGCATACCGTCCTCTGCGCGGAGCGTCGCCTCTTGCCGTGCTTATAACGGCCATAGGCGTCAGCTATCTGCTGCAGAGCGTCGCTCAGCTTACATACGGCTCTGCGTCAAGACCGATAACTATAGGGGAGTTCGGCTCGGTTGACATATTCGGTTTGAGTATCAACGTATCCTCGCTCCTTACGCTCGGCCTCTGCATAATAATTATGACAGCTCTTACATTATTTATCAAAAAGACGCGCGTCGGCTGCGCGATGCTTGCCGTGTCTGAGGACCGGGAGGCTGCCCAGCTGATGGGCATAAATGTGAACGGAATAATTTCCCTTACGTTTGCAATCGGCTCCGCTTTGGCCGCTTTTGCAAGTACTTTTTATCTTATGCAGATACCAAGCGTAACCCCGACCCTCGGCTCCATGCCCGGCATAAAGGCGTTTACCGCCGCTGTTATCGGCGGGATAGGCTCTATCCCCGGCGCGATGATAGGCGGCATACTGCTGGGCGTTATAGAGCAGTTCTCTCTCAGCTTTCCTCTCCTGGCTCCGTATACGACTGCCATAGAGTTCGGCCTGCTTATTATTATACTGCTCGTAAAGCCTACCGGACTGCTGGGCAAGAAAAAGAGAGAGAAGGTGTAAGCGATGCAGGGCAAACGAAAATTTAAGCTCAAGCATTTTATAAGTTATATAGTGCTGTTCGCGGCGCTGATCCTCTTTATTGTTCTCGACTCCGTCGGCGTACTCAGACGCTCTTCTCTGCTGCTTATAACCCAAATGTCCTACAGCATAATACTGGCGGTTTCCCTCAACCTGATAGTGGGCTTTTTGGGCGAGCTCAGCCTCGGTCATGCGGGCTTCATGTGCGTGGGCGCATATATAGGCGGCTTTGTCGCAAATATTCTGTACGACGCAGGCATGTCTTCCGCTATATTGGTGTTTATTATTTCTGCGATTGCAGGCGCTTTGTCTGCGTCGGTCGCAGGCCTTATAATCGGACTGCCCGCGCTGAGATTGAAGGGCGACTATTTGGCCATAGTGACGCTTGCTTTCGGTGAAATTGTGCGGACTATATTTAAGAACCTCGACGTCTTCGGCGGAGCAATGGGCATAACTACCCGCAAGTACGGCTCGGATTTGTTTGTCGTGGCTATGATTTTGGTCATATTTACGGTGTTTGTAGCCCGCAACCTTATCAGGAGCAAACACGGCAGGGCCATACGCGCGATACGGGACAACGAGATCGCCGCAAGGTCAGTCGGCGTCAACGTCACGTATTATAAACTCATGGTGTTCGTTATCGGCGCGTTTTTTGCAGGTATCGCGGGCGTAATCTATGCGCATAATACTACGCCTGTAAACCAAAGTTTCTTTTCGTTCAACTATTCCATCGAGATACTCGTCATGGTCGTTTTAGGCGGTATGGGCAGCATCAACGGCTCCATTATCGCCGCGGCCGCGCTTACGTTTGTCAACGTTCAGCTCACCACGCAGCTGTCCGGAGACATGGCGGCTATAAAGAATCTTATATACGCGCTTATACTTATCGTCGTCGTGATGTTCAACAATGCGCCTGCGCTTGCGGGAGTGCGCGAAAAGGTCAGGCTCGGCAGATTGATTGACAGGCTGTTCCCGTCCCGCCGCAAACCGTCTGAGACGGACAACTCGGATAACGGTACCGCTGCATGGGATAAGATACCGACCAAGATAGAGATGGACGCGCTTCTTTCTACAGATATCATCCCCGAAAACACGGCCGACATCTCTGAAAAGGACGGTGACTTATATGACTGAATACGTATTGCAGACGATTGACCTGGGTATATCTTTCGGCGGTCTGCATGCCGCAAAGGATATAAATCTGAAGATATCGGACAATGAGATATACGGCCTTATAGGTCCCAACGGGGCGGGGAAGACCACGGTCTTTAATATGCTTACGGGCGTGTATAAACCGATGACGGGCAAATTCCTGCTCTGCGGGGAAGACCTTACGGGCAAATCTCCCTCTGAAATCAACAAAAAGGGCATCGCCCGTACGTTTCAGAATATCAGGCTGTTTTCAAACATGTCGGTGATAGACAACGTGCTTGTAGGCATGAACAATCAGTCCAAATGCGGCGTGGTCAACAGTGTGCTAAGACTGCCTCGTTTTTGGAAGACAGAGCGCAGTCTGCGCGAAGCTGCGCGAGAGCTTTTGGCAGTGTTTGATTTGGACGGCGAACGCCGTGTCTTGGCGTCTAATCTGCCCTATGGCAAACAGCGCAAGCTTGAGATAGCGCGAGCCCTTGCCACCAAGCCCAAACTTCTGCTGCTGGACGAACCCGCCGCGGGCATGAACCCTCAGGAAACCGCTGAGCTCATGGATACGATACGCCTTATCCGAGACCGTTTCGATATGACGATATTGCTCATCGAGCATGACATGAAGCTCGTTTCGGGCATATGCGACAAGCTAACTGTGCTCAATTTCGGCACGACGCTGGCGGAAGGCAGCGTTTCGTATGTTTTGAACAACCCCGAAGTCATCAGCGCCTATTTGGGCGGCTGAATTTTAAGAACAAGAGTATCTTGGAGGATATATGTCTTTTCTTGAAGTTAAAGATCTTGAGGTCTGCTACGGCCTTATCCGCGCTATTAAAGGAGTATCTTTCAGCGTCGAAAAGGGCGAGACCGTCGCGCTTATAGGCGCTAACGGCGCGGGAAAAACCACTATCATGCACGCTTTGTGCAACCTTATACCTAAGAAATCGGGTCAGGTTATTTTCAACGGCCGGGATATCACGTCCATATCCTCGCATAAGCTCGTGTCTATGGGAATGGTTCAGGTGCCGGAGGGCAGGCGCATCTTTCAGGAGCTGACGGTGGGGGAAAATCTGCGCATGGGCTGCTATACGCGCAGGAACAAGGCCGAAATACAGCAGTCTCTGAGTGTCGTATACGAACGTTTCCCAATCTTAAAAGAGCGCTCCAAGCAGATAGCAGGCACGTTGTCCGGCGGCGAACAGCAGATGCTGGCGATGAGCCGGGCCATGATGGCGCGTCCCACTATGCTTCTGCTTGACGAGCCGAGTATGGGGCTTTCGCCTCTGTATGTCAGCACGATTTTCGATATGATACGCAGTATAAAAGAGCAGGGCACTACCGTGCTTATCGTCGAACAGAACGCCATGCAGGCCCTGTCTATTGCCGACAGGGGATATGTGCTTGAGACCGGCAATATCACTAAGACCGGCACGGGCAAAGATTTGCTGGAGGACGATTATGTCAGGCACGCCTATCTCGGCGTATGACAAATAGGTATTTACGGATACGCAGATATGCTGAACTGTTCGAATGCTGTACAACTTTTCGTCTTTGGTAAATATGAAGTTTGAGCTTTTTGCCTTTACTATTGGTCCGTCGGGCTTTTTGCTGACTGCAAGAGGGAAATATAATTGTCGAAATTAATAATTATACGGGGAAATTCAGGAAGCGGTAAGACGACTGTCGCAAAAGCCCTTCAGCAGAAATTAGGGCATAATATCATGGTTATTTCTCAAGACGTTGTTCGCAGAGATATATTGAGGGTAAAGGACGGGCCGGATACAAAGGCATTGCCCCTGTTGTCAGAGCTGCTCGTATATGGAAAAAATAATTGTGAAATAGTTGTTCTTGAGGGGATTTTATATTCAAAATGGTATAATGAATTAATTGGCTTTGCAAAAAAGTTATATGGCAGTCAAATTTGGGGATATTATTATGACCTTTCATTTGAAGAAACTTTAATTAAACATAATACTAAAATAAACAGAGATGATTTTGGTATAAAAAAAATAAAAAAATGGTGGCATGAAAAGGATTATATCAAAATTATTCCTGAAAAAACCGTTACGAAAGACATGAGTATAACAGATGTGGTCGAAATGATTATCAATGATATTTTTCGATGAACGGTGTTTTCTCATAGGGAATGTTTACGGCAATTGAAGCGGATGTTTTTTTGTCAATGCGAAGATAAGAATATTTTAAGCTTATGCTGCTTTTG
>CALXAN010000104.1 GCA_944386305.1 uncultured Clostridia bacterium | reverse complement strand
ATGCCCGCGCGCTGGCGGCGCTCGTCCGGGGCATGAACTGCCATATAAATCTTATACCGGTAAACTATGTGCCCGAGCGCGGTTTGGCGCCGTCGGGACGCCGTGAGACGAGGCTGTTTTACGACATACTGCAGCGCGGACACGTCACCGTCACCGTCAGGCGCACATTGGGCAGGCAGATAAACGCGGCGTGCGGTCAGCTGCGCCTGATAGGCGGCGCACAGCCGGACGTTGGCGCGCAGACAGGTATTCCCCGCTGACAAAACAGGCGGCGCCCTCAAGGGGACGCACTGCTTTATTTTAACGGAGGTCGATTATATGTTTGTTTACGGCAAGAGCGACGTCGGACGCAAACGTAGCGTAAATCAGGATAATTTCGCCGTTATGGAGTTTGACGCACGGTGCGGCTACGCAGTCATATGCGACGGCATGGGCGGTCATAACGGCGGCAATATAGCCAGCGAGACCGCGGTAAACGTTATAAGCGAGCAGATGTCGGAGCTGTACGACGACAGCGTGCGCCAGCGCAACGTCGCGGCCTATCTTTCCGAAGCGATACGCAAGGCCAACAGGGCCGTGTTCGCCCTGTCGCTCAGGGCCCCGGAGCTCAAGGGCATGGGTTCGACCGTAGTCTGCGCCTTTGTTATGGACGACAGCCTCTATGTGGCGCATGTGGGGGACAGCCGTATATATCTCTACGACAGGCAGGGCGACAGCCTGCAGCAGATCACTAAGGATCACAGCGTGGTCCAGCAGATGCTGGACAGCGGGCAGATATCCGTCAACGAAGCGGAAAAATATCCTTACAGACATGTAATAACCAGGGCTTTGGGCATAGATCACGACGTTGAGGTCGAGACCCGGGTATTGCCGTTCGATATCGGCCGGGACGTGGTGCTGCTGTGCAGCGACGGGTTCTCCAATATGGTGCCTGACAGCGAGAAGGTGCTGCTGCTGCGGCAGGACAATTACCGCCTGGCGTGCGACAGGATGATAGCTCAGGCCAACCGCAACGGCGGAGCCGACAACATTACGGTCGCGGTCTTATGCGGCGACGCGGATAACGGAAAGAGGTAGCCGACTATGGACAAATTGATAGGGACAGTCCTTGACGGACGGTATACGATATGCGACGTGATAGGCACGGGCGGCATGAGCATAGTCTATCGGGCCGAGGATTCTTTGGAACACCGGGAAGTGGCCGTAAAAATACTTAAGGACGAATATGTCCGGGACCCCAAATTCAGGCGCAGGTTCCTCAACGAGTCCAGGGCCATAGCCGTACTCTCTCACGAGAACATAGTGGACGTGCTGGACGTCAATTTCGACGGGGACCTGCAGTATATAGTGATGGAGTATATCCGCGGCATAACGCTCAAGGAGTACATGGCCTCCAAGGGCGCCCTGCCGGCGGACGAGGCTTTGGCGATCTGCTCTCAGCTGCTCAGCGCGCTGGGCCACGCCCACGAGCGGGGCGTAATACACCGCGACATAAAGCCGCACAACATCATGCTTCTCAAGAACGGCAAGATAAAGGTCATGGATTTCGGCATAGCGCACATAGCCTCCATCGAGACCGTCACCATGTCCGACATGGCCATAGGTTCCGTGCATTACATCAGCCCCGAGCAGGCCAAGGGCCTGCCTACCGACGCCAAGAGCGACCTGTATTCGGTGGGAGTGCTGCTGTACGAGATGATCACGGGCAAGCTGCCGTTTGAGAGCGATACGGCGGTGTCCGTGGCGCTGATGCAGGTGCAGCAGAAGGCCAAGAAGCCCAGCGAGCTGGTGGAGGGCCTGCCGCGCGGCCTGGAACAGATAATCATAAAAGCCATGCAGAAAGACGTGTCCATGCGCTATCAGACGGCCGCGGAGATGCTGGCGGATATAGACAGATACAACGAGGACCATTCGGTAGTGTTCGATTATCCGGACGATTTTGTGGCCGATGACGCGACTATAGACATTTCCAGGCTGGGAGGTGACACTTCCGTGCGCAGAAAGAAACGGATGTCAAAAGTTAAGAAACGTCTGCTTACGAACAAATGGCTCGCCTGCGGCATAGGCGTGGTGGCCGCCGCGGTGATGATATGCGTCGGCGCGCTGACCATGAATACCATGATGAACGAGTGGTCAAAGACCTATACGGAGGTCCCCAATTTTGAGGGCAAGCTCTACGCAGACATCAGTGCCGAGTACTCGGCCAATCCGGCCTTTAATATAACCGCCACGATGCAGAAGAGCAATACCGTGGAGGCTGGATACGTCATCTCCCAGACGCCCGAGGCCGGCAGGAGGTTCCAGTCAGGCTCTCAGATAGATGTGACGCTGACGGTCAGCAGCGGCTCAGACAAGACGGCGGTGCCCGATATCGTCGGACTCAGCCTGAGCGTGGCGCGCATACAGCTTACACAGAGCGGGCTCAGCTATAAGATAGTCTCTTACAGAGAGGACCTGACGGTCAATGACGGAACTGTACTGGAGGTAAAGCCCGACGAGGGCACTATGGTGGACCTTAATACAGTGGTGGAGCTGGTGGTCAGTACCAGGAGCCTGGACGACAGCGTGATCGTGCCCAACCTTGTAGGCAAGACCAACGCCGCGGCCATACAGGAACTGACGGCCCGTAAGCTCACATATACGATAAACGAGAGCTACAGCAGCAAATATCCCGCGGGTCAGGTTATATCTCAGTCTCCCTCGCACGGCGAAAAGGTCGAGCCTAACTCAAACGTGATGCTCATAGTCAGTAAAGGTCCTATCCCGATCGATCCCGATATCCCCGAAACATCCGTACCCGAGACGTCCGAGCCCGATACCTCGCAGCCGCAGACCTCCCTGCCCGTAGACGAACCGCAGACGCCGGTACCTGATACGTCCGTGCCGCAGACTTCCGAGCCCGACCCGATCGAACCGCCTCAGACGGCCGAGCCTCAGCCCAGTACCGATGTGCCGGACGAACCGCCTGTCCAAACCGCGGAGCCGGACGCGCAGTCCGATACTCCTCAGACGGCCCTGCCTGAGTCGGACGGCGGCTGATGAGCGGTATGTGCTCCGCGCCCGAGGAGGGCGTCATAGTCAAGGGCGTCGGCGGGCTGTATACCGTGCGCACTTCCCGCGGGCTGCAGGAGTGCCGCGCCCGAGGAATATTTAGGAAAAACAATACTCCGCCGCTGGTGGGCGACAGGGTCCTGACGGCGGACGGAGTCATATGCGGCATACTGCCGCGTAAGAACAGCCTGTCGCGCCCGCTGTGCGCCAATATAGACAGACTGTTTATAGTCATATCGCTTGCCGACCCTGAGCCGAACACGCGCAATATCGACCTGCTGGCCGCCTGCGCGCAGCTGCGGGACATAGAACCGGTGCTCGTGTTCAATAAGCTTGACCTCGGAGACGTCTACGGCGTGAGACGGGCGTATGGGTCAGTGCCGTTTTTGCAGGCAGATATATGCGTCAGGCATCCCGACCCCGGAGACGTACAGAGGCTCATACGGCTTATCGAGGGCCGCACCGTGGCGCTCGGCGGCGCTTCGGGCGTGGGCAAGTCATCGCTGGTCAATCTGCTGCGTCAGTCCGACGTCGCGCTCACGGGAGACATAAGCCGCAAGCTCAGGCGCGGACGGAACACTACGCGCCATGCCCAGCTTTTTGAGCTGTGCGGCGGCCGGATTATAGACACGCCGGGCTTCAGCAGCTTTTTGCCCGAATATTTCAGACCCGAAGATTTGCAGGCTCTGTCGGGGTGTTTTCCGGAATTTGCGCCGTATGAGGGTAAATGCAGGTTTGCCGACTGTGCGCATATCCGAGAACCCGGCTGCGCGGTGCGGCAGGCTGTCGACTGCGGAGCCATAGCCCGCGGCAGATACGAGGGCTATGTGGCGGCGCATGAGTATATAAGCGGGCTCAAACCATGGAAAAATGATGAAACGAAAAGGAAAAACGGTATATGAGGATGAGAGTTGTAAGCGTTACAAACGGCCGAAGCATATCTGTCAAGGAGGCCATGGGGAGAGCGTTTAGGAGAACGGGGCAGAGGATAAAGAGGGGCTTTTCTTATTACAAGCCCTCGGTTTTCAAGCGCCTTAAGACGAGCAAGAAGGTGTCCGTGGTTCTGCTCAGGCCGCTGGCCGCGGTGCTGATAGTGCTTTTTGTCTGCGCGGCCTCTTACGGCATCAGGTGGTGGAATCTCATAGATTCCATGATTATAGACGATAAACCCGTGGACCGTCCCAACGGCGGCGGCGATATAGGCGTCCCCGAATATCCCGACACCTCGGACGGCATCAGCATAGACATAATCGAAGAAGACGACGTGGGCTCGGGCAAGACCGTGCCTATATACAAAAAGACGCAGAAAGACAAAAACGTGCTCAATATCCTGCTCTTGGGCAGCGATACGCGCGTGGCGGGCCAGCGCAGCCGCACAGACACCATGATGGTCGCTTCTTATAACAAGAATACCAACTCCCTGTCTATCGTGTCCCTTATGCGCGACTGCCTGGTGCCCGTGGAGGGCTACGGCTGGACAAAGCTGACCAACGCCTACAGGTTCGGCGGCGCGGGACTCATAATAAATACCGTAAACGACTGCTTTGACCTGGATATACAGGCCTATGTGCTTATTGATTTCTTCAGTTTCCAGGACGTCATAGACGAGATAGACGGCATAGACCTCTATATCACGGCGGCCGAGGCCAAATATTACGGCTGGAACGGCGGCAGGGCGGGCACTTTGCACCTTGACGGCGAAATGGCCCTGGAGCATGCGCGCAACCGCCATCTTGACAGCGACTTCGGCCGCACGGAGCGTCAGAGAGAGATATTGGAGGCCGTGTATGAAAAAGCCATGGGTCTGAGCCTGTCCAAACAGCTCAGCCTTGTGGAATATATGATAACTAAGGTCACCACCAATATCCCCAAGTCCACCATGATCAGCCTTGCGGCGGATGTTATATCCTCCGGCATTCCCGAGATAGCCATGGGCAATATGCCTGCGGACGGCGCGTGGGAAAATGCGTGGTACGGTTCCAGCCAGGTGCTCAGGATAGACTTTGCTAAAAACCGCGAGTATATCCATCAGTTTATTTACGGCACAGGTCAGGCGGCCGAATAGTTTGTCGCTGACATAAAGCGCCGCGGCCTGATGCGAGGCGCTTTATGTATCCGAGAGGCGTCTGCTCTGAGACGGCGTTTTTTCAGCGGCGGTACACGCCGGCGCTTAGCCGTTCAAAGACCTGCGTCTTATAGAAAGCGGGTGAAGATATGGTAATATTCGGCTTTGTTTGCGCATGTCTGATATGCGCGGCGGCCGTAGTATTCTGCTCGATGCTTGCCTGTGCCCCGCCGCGCCGCGGCGCGCCTCTGCGTTTGGCCTGCGTCGCGCCTGCGGACATGTACGGCAGGTTTATGGCCGCGCTGTCCCCGGACGGTACGGTCGTGCGGGCGGCGCTGCTGTGCGCCGCCGCTGGCCAGCTGTGCGCGGCGGTATATATGGCCGCCGCCGTCAAGGTCTTCGTGTCTTCGAATGTCCGCGGGGCTTTTTTGACGGTCTGTCTGCCGTCTTTGTTCGTATGCCTGCTGGAGCTGATGTTTTTTGCCGCTGTCAGAGTGTTTAGAAAGCGGGCCCGGTAGGCGCCGTGTTTGGCTCTGCCGCGGACGGAATATGGTGAAAGTCCGATATGATAAAGCGCGGCGCTTATAGAGACAGAAATGACAAAGAGATTGCAGCGTCTGTGCGTGACAAAGCATGACAAGGGGTGCGCCCCGTGTATAAGCAAAAATTTGCGTCTGAGGGAAGAGCCGAATTGTTTTTTTAACCTGACAGAAAATGCAGATAAGAGGACGAGCGATACATTTGAGGATTTTTCTAAATTAGTTTTGGGCAAAAAAGAGCCGCTTATTTAGATTAAAACATTTAATACCGCGCAGCGGCGCTGCAGCGGGCGAATATGGGCCGATAATCGCGGATTATCGGCCTCTTTTTGCAAGCTGATGGGAGCCAGAATAAAATATGCCGAAAAAGCGGCGCCGCGCCGATGTTCTTGTCGCGCGCCCGCAGGCAAGTAATTTCTGTTTTCGATGCGGTCCGTTTATTTTTTTTGACCCGGACTCTATTAGGAGTGCGCACAGTTTTAAGCGGGCGGATTACGAGGCGCAAAACGCGTTCCGTTTGGATTAAAATTTTAACGCGCGTCAGCTCAGCCGCTTAAAAGCAGGTCGCCGGCAGCAGTATTTTGACGCGGCGCGGCGTAAAAATCACCGCTTAAAACCATGTTTTGTTCGACTTCCTGCAGTTTGAGCCTATTTTAACTGTAAATATGAAAAATAATTAATAAAAATCATAAAAAAGACTTGCATTTTTTAAGCCGTTATATTAAAATAGAACGACAGACTCGGTGTTGGGAAAAAATTGGTTTTTTGAGAATATTTCAGGAAATCGGAATGGGCCTCGTCGCCGTTTTATTTCAAATCGGAATTATTTTTTTTATCCCAAATCGGAATAATACTTTGATTCGCAGTCATATTCTTATGCGGAAACCATCGGAGCGAAGACATTATATATTTGTACTCGCGGCCCGTATCAGCGGGGGACTGTGATATTTTACTGCGGGACTGGAGTTGATAGCCATGCTGCCTTTGGATATTCCCGACGGGGACGCTCGGCGCGCCCTTGAGGCTCACGGGGCAGACCCCGACGGGCTGTACGCTGCCTTTGAAGCGGATATGGACGAGAGCGGCAGGTATGTAAAGACCTGGCTGGCCCTCGATGCGGACGGGGGAAAGCTTTACAGACTTTCGGCGGATAAGTTTGACACATTCGCATTGACGGATATAAAGTCCGTGTATATGGAGGGGTTTCTGAGCTCCTCCAGGCTTATGGCTGTCGTGGCCGGGTGCGGTAATGCGGACAAAACAGTGGTGCTGTGCGTGTGCGGCAATGCGCGCATGGACAGGATGTCGGCCTTTCTGAGCCTATATGACAGGCTTGCATGCGGCGTGCGTGCGGAGCCCGACGATGCGATATTTTCTAACCTCAACACAGTGTGTCCCAAGTGCGGCAGGCCTTACCTCGACCGCGATACAAGGGTATGCGTGTACTGTATGGACAAGAAGGGCATGCTGGGCCGGATATTTTCATATTTCAGGCCGTTCCGCAGGGAGTTTGCCACGGTCATGATATGCCTGGTGCTCACCTCGCTGCTGTCGGTGCTGTCGCCGATATTCAGCGGTCAGGTGCTGTTTGACCAGGTCGTGTCCGCGCCTACATTCGCCGCCGACGGCACGCAGCTTACCGGCAGGTTCCACCATATAGAATACGTCTATATTTTCTCCGGCATATTGATATTGCTGGGCTTGCTGTCCGTGCTGGTCAGCATCGTGCAGAACCGCGCCAACGCCCACATCTCCCAGTGGGTGGGGCACAATATGCGCATGGAGCTGTTTTCGTCGCTTCAGCGCCATTCATACGCGTATTTCAACAAAAATTCAGCAGGCGGCATGTTCAGCCGTGTCAACTACGACACGGATATAGTAAAGAGCTTCTATATCGACGGCGTGCCGTACCTGCTGATGAATGTCATTAATTTTGTCGGAATAACTGCGTTTATGCTGGTTTTAAACTACAGGCTGACGCTGATAATCTTTATCCCGATGATAATATTGTTTTTCTACTTCAAGCATTTTCTGCCCGAGCTGTACAGGCGTCAGGGCCACTGCTGGCGCGGCCGCCACGCCATGAACGTCATGCTCGGCGATACGATAAACGGCATGCGCGTGGTCAAGGCTTTTGCCCGCGAGGCGGACGAGACTTCGCGCTTCGGCAGGATCACGCGCGCCGTCCGTGTGACGGACAACCGCTATTCGTTTACCTCCCTGCTCATAGGCCCGGTAGCTTTCACCGTTATCGGCCTGACTTCGCAGGCGATATGGGGCGTGGGCGGAGTGGAGGTCATGCAGCAGCATATGACCTATGGCCAGCTGACGGCGTACGTGGGGTATACGGGGCTGATGTTCG
>CALXAN010000103.1 GCA_944386305.1 uncultured Clostridia bacterium | reverse complement strand
GCATTTATTACAATATGTATGTGGCTAATTTTTATTCTACTTTTTCTCAGACTTATGAGCAGATGGGCATAGACCCGTCCGTAAGCTACAGCGAGCAGACCTGCTATTTTGACGAATCCAAGACCTGGGCAGATTTCTTTGTAGAAAATACCATAGATTATTGCCGAGAGCTGCTCACATTTCTGCAGCAGGCCGAGCAGGAAGACGTGTCTCTTACCGACGAGGAGCGCGGTGCGGTAGAGCAGCGTTTCGAAGAGCTCGCCGACTCCCTGCGCTCCGACGGAGAGGATGTGCAGCAGTATATAGAGGACGCGTACGGCCGCGGCGCGTCTATGGACGACGTGGTGAGGATAATGCAGGACGTCGCCCTATATTCTAAAATGTACTCTCATGTGACCGATTCTTTCGGCTATGAGCAGTCTCACTATGACGAGTATTACGATACGCATAAGGATCAAATAGATACCGTCACTGTCCGGATGGCGTCTTTTATTTATTCCGACGGCGGCATGAGCAAGGAGCAGGCGGCCGAGGCTGCAGAGGCTTTCGACGCCGCGGCGACGGACGAGGATGAGTTTGAGCGTCTTTACGAGCAGTCTTTGAGCGACGAGCTGCGTGCGTATTTTGAGGGTACGGACCCCACGCTGATATACAATGTCAGCGGCGATTACTTCGATTCTGCCGAGCTGAACGAGTGGCTCTTTTCGTCCTCAAGGTCATACTGGGACGGCTATGTGTGCGATTTGGACGGTATGTACGCTGTGTTTAGATTCGTCGAGAAAGATACAAAAGACTATCGTCTTGCCGATATCCGCCACATACTCGTCTCCGACTCTTCCGCAGAGGGCGCAGATACCGTAGCAGAGATATATTCTCTCTTGTCCGAGCAGGATTTCGATGAGGAGGTCTTTGCTCAATATGCTTTGGCGTATTCCGACGACTCTACTACCTCGACGGCCGGCGGACTTATAGAGAATGTGTATAAGGGCAGGCTGGCCAACGCCGTGACCGAATGGTGCTTCGGCACGGAGCATGAGGCGGGAGACTGCGGTGTGGTCAGGTCCGAATACGGGTACCATATTCTTTTGTTTTTAGATTACGGTGAGACATACCGTACTTATTTATGCCGTACGGCCATGGAGAGCGCGGCGTATGACAGGCTTTACAGCAGGCTTAAGGGCGTATATGAGCTTGAGGTTGACGAAGAAGCGGTGTACAGCGTCGTCGAATGAGCTTTAATTATTCTAATCATTCCCGAAAACTATAATTTTGCACGGCGGGCTATTTCCGGCAGGGTACTTTGCCGGGCGCTGTAATATTTTTATTTCCCGGATTGCCGCGGAGTTTTTTTGCTTCAGGCGATCATTCCGAATGTGAGGGACTGTTGTTTTGCCTAAATTATGCTTTTGCTTATCTTTCTGTTTTGTGGGGCGGCCGTAGAGCCGCCCTTTTTGCGCCTTTTTTTTGAGGCGCTCTTATTTTTTATCATGTATATATATCTGTATTTATGTCAAAAATAGGTATGCGTTTCAGCGCCGTTTAAACAGCCGTTTCCTGCCTCGGCGCATACGAACGACTTTCATCGGAGATGTATGACAGATATGTATAAACTCAGGTCTACCAAGGCTTTCTGCAATTATATTACAAAGACTTTGCGCTCCATTACCGTCAAGCGCGATTCCGCTGCTCCCAATGCTTGCATGATACTTAAGGATAATTATCACCTTATCCACCGCACCGCAGGCGCCGTGCTTGCGGATTTGAAGCGCTCGGGCCCCATACCGTATTCGGAAGACGGGTTTCCGCGCACGTTCGCGTATGCCTGCGATTTCTGTCGTATGAGCCGCTACTCGCTTGAGGCTGATAGCCTGGAGCGGTTCCTTGACGGTGTGGGGAAAAATATCGATCTGCAGGCCGATGAAATAACGCTTTTTGTCGATATGTTCCGCTGTGCCCTCATTTGCGCCGTGGACTCGCTGTCCTCCGACGAGAGCCGCAAGAGCGAGGTGCTCAGCGCAGTGGATTCACTGCGCTTTCTGCAGGATTATTCGTTTGACGACATATACGAAAAGATAAGCCGCAGCGAGGCCGTGCTGCGCGAGGATAAATATTATTCTTTGATGGACAAGGAGTCCAAGAATCTTTACAGGCATCGCCTGGCCGCGCTTGCCCGCCGCCGTCGCTGTACGGAAAAGGATCTTGCGTCCGAACTCATAGCCAAATCCCGGGCGTCTTCGGGCCAGGCTCAGAGGCATATAGGGTATTGGCTTTTCGATAGACCCAAGGGCACGTATTATATAGTTCTCTGTGTTGCCGTCCCTCTGCTCGCCGCTGCTGCGGCGGCAGCGGCGTCGGGCAGCGTGATATTCGGATTGCTGTGCGTATTCCCGTTTTGGGAGATATTCCGTACAGTGTTCGAATATATACTGTCGCATGCTCTCAAGCCTTATCCCGTACCCAGGCTCGATATGCGCCGGGGCGTGCCTAAGACGCTCGTGACTTATATCACTATTATGAAGAATAAAAGAGACGTTGACGATATCCTGGCCAAAATGGAACGATGCAGCTATTCCAACGAATGCAAGGGTATGCGTTACGGCGCGCTTATCGATTTTGTCCAAAGCAGCGAGGAGCTGACCGAGGCAGAGCGTACGCTTGCCGAATACCTGCGCCGGCGCGTCGCGGAGCTCAATCGCAGGCGGGAGAACGTGTTTTTTGCCGCCGTGCGGCGCAGACGCCTCAATTCCGACGGGACGTATTCGGGGCGGGAACGCAAGCGCGGCGCGGTCGTCGATTTTCTGAGCGCGGTCGCAGCGGAGCCGTCCGCCTCGGACGAGTTCCTGTTTATAGAGGGAGACGTAGGCCATGCGGCCTATTTTACCGCTTTGGACAGTGATACCGTGCCCGATATAGACTCCGTGTATAAGCTTGTCGGAGTATTGGAGCATCCTTTGTGCAAACCCGTGCTGGGACCCGACAACCGCACCGTGGTCAGCGGCTACGGCATAGCCTGCCCGCGCATGGAGGTAAGCTTAGCTTCGGCCGGACGCAACGTATTTACGCGCATAATCAGCGGGTTCGGCGGGGTAGAAGTATACGGCAACGTATCGTTTTCGGTATACCAGGATATTTTCGGAGAGGGAATTTTTGCGGGGAAGGGCGTCATAAACGTGGACGTGTTCAACGATTTGGCGGCTCACGCTTTTCCTCCCGACAGGGTGCTGAGCCATGATATACTCGAGTCCAATATTCTCCGCTGCGCCTATGTCTCCGACGTGTGCTTCAGCGACAATGTCCCCAAGAACGTCATATCCTTTACCGAGCGCGCCCACCGCTGGGTCAGGGGCGATATTCAGAATGCGGCTTATCTTGCCCCTCATGTGCGGACGGAAAGCGAGCGTATAAAAAATCCTTTTTCCGCCGTATCCAAATATAAGCTTTGGGACAATATACGGCGTACTCTTACCGCCCCGGCCCAATTCCTGCTTCTGCTCAGCAGTGTATTTTACGGCCCGGCTGCTCTGTGGGCTGCGCTGCTGTCGGTATTCTGCGGCGCAATTCTCTCGGCGCTGGATGTTTTGGTGCGTTATGATCTGTTTTCGCCTCTGCGGTATAGGACGCATACGTTTTCATCAATGGCTCAGAGCTTGCTGCAATGCGGGCTCAATTTGCTGTTTCTGCCGTATTTTGCGCTAATGCAGCTCGACGCTGTGATAAAGGCATGCTTTAGGCTTGTACGCAAAAAGAAGCTGCTGGAGTGGACCACGGCCTCGGATATGGACGAGGCTCTGCGCGGCAGGCCCGCCGAATATTTTATAAAAATGTGGCCTCAGTATTTGGGCCTGCTCATGCTGTTCAGGCTGTATACTGCGCCTCTTGCCGTCATATGGGTGCTGGCGCCGCTCGCTGCCTATCTGATGTCTAAGCAGAAGAACGCGGGGGCAGCTGTGCCGAAGTTCGATATAAGCGCGCAGATGCGTGCAATGTGGGGCTATTTCCGCGATT
>CALXAN010000102.1 GCA_944386305.1 uncultured Clostridia bacterium | reverse complement strand
GGACGCCCTGATTGATTATCGGCTCGATAGCGATGGTCATGCCCTCCTCGAGCCTGCGTCCCTTGCCTTTTATACCGTAATTCGGCACGTTAGGGTCTTCGTGCAGATGTGTTCCCACTCCATGTCCGACATAGTCGTAGACCACGCCGCAGCCGTTCTTCTCCGCGTAGGAGCTGACCGCCGCGCCTATATCTCCCAGCCTGTAACCGGCCTGAGCATAGTTGAGGCCTTCGTAGAAGCACTGACGAGTCACATCTATGAGTTTCTGAGCGTCCTCGCTTATGCTTCCAGCGCCGAAGGTGGCCGCCGTGTCGCCATGATAGCCGTTTAAAAGAACACCGACATCAATACTTACTATATCTCCATCCGCTATGATTCGCCTGTCGGACGGAATGCCGTGTATGACCTCTTCATTGATGGATATACACGCTGAGGCGGGAAACCCGCCGTATCCGAGAAATGAGGGCTTGCCTCCGTGCCGCACGATGAAATCGTGCATCTTGCCGTCGATATACTTCGTGCTGACTCCGGGCTTTACCAGTTCTCCGCCGTATGCCAGCGCTTCGCCGGCCAAACGGCCTGCCTGGCGCATAAGCTCTATTTCCCGAGATGATTTTAACGTAATCATTTTTTCGCCTCGATGGCCGCTTTTACATTCGCGTAAGTGTCCTGCAGTTCTTCCATGCCGTCTATCCTGCACAAAAGTCCCTTTCGACTGTAATACGCGCTGAGCGGCGCCGTCTGTTCGTGGTAGACCCTCAGACGTTCGGACACTATATCGGCCCTGTCGTCCTCCCTTATGCGGAGCGGGCCTCCGCACCTGTCGCATTTGCCCTCGGTATCGGGGGCGTTATATTTGTCATGGTAGGTCGCGCCGCACTCGGAGCACACGCGCCGACCCGACATGCGCGAGACTATGACGTCATCGGGGACTACTATCTCAATAACCTTCGTTATTTCTCTGCCCGCTGCCTTCAATATTTCTTCCAGCGCCTCTGCCTGAGCTATCGTCCTGGGAAAACCGTCGAGTATAAACCCGTTGCCGCAGTCGGGGCGGCTGAGCCTGAGTTCGACCAACTTTGTCACGTCCTCGTCAGAAACGAGCTGGCCCGCGTTTATCTTGTTTCTTATCGAACATCCGAGCGGCGTATTCTCCGCCATTTCGCGGCGAAGGATATCGCCCGTAGATATCTTAGGCACGGAATACTCGCGAGAAAGCAGGTCCGCCTGTGTGCCCTTTCCAGCGCCGGGCGCGCCGAGCAGTATCAGATTAAGCATAAAGAAAATATCTCCCGCAGTGTATCGTGTACGCTCCGCGGATGAGACTGGCCCATCCGCAGACGACGTACGGAGTTAATCAAGGAATCCCTTATAATGACGCATAAGCATCTGGGATTCGAGACCTCTGACGGTTTCAAGCGCTACGCTGACCATAATCATTATGGAAGTGCCGCCCATCGCCAAGCCCGCGGCCTCAGGAATAATGGCCTGAATTATGAACGGGACGAGAGCGATTATGCCTAGAAATACGGCGCCCGCAATGGTTACGCGGTTGACGCACTTGGTGATAAAGTCGCTGGTCGGTTTGCCGGGACGTATTCCCGGAATGGTACCGCCGTTGTTCTTGATATTATTGGCTATTTCGATAGGGTTGTACTGGATCATGATGTAGAAATAGTTGAACCCTATTATCAGCACGAACGTCAGGATCATATACAGAGGCGACGTGGAGCTGAAATAATTTTCCACCCACCTGGCAAACCCGCTGTTAGGAACAAACTGCGCTATCGTAGCGGGAACGCCGACTATGGCGAATGTAAAGATTATAGGCATGACGCCGGTCATAGCGACCTTGATGGGGAGGAACGTATTCTGCCCGCCGTACATCTTCCTGCCGACCTGGCGCTTGGCGTACTGGATCGGGATACGGCGCTCCGCTCCGTCCATAAATACGATGAACACGACCATTGCCAATCCCACAACAAGGACGATGGGAATAAGCCACCACATGTTCCCTCTGACGAGATAGATACCGTAGGTAATAAGCTCAGGTCCGCGGGATACGATGCTTGCGAACAGTATCATGGATATGCCGTTGCCTATACCCTTTTCGTCTATACATTCTCCCAGCCACATTACCAGCATCGAGCCGGCCATAAGCGTAAGCACTATGGAGAACATAGCCAGCCAGCCTTTGGCGCCGTCCGAATAAGTATACATAACCGCGCCGCTCTGATAGCTCAATATGGTATAGTAGCCGTAAGCCTGTATCGCGGCGATGATGACCGTGACATACCTGGTCCAGTTTTTTATCTTGCGCTGTCCGACCTCTCCGCCGTCGCGCTGCAGACGCTCGAGCTTGGGGATGGCTATGGTGAGCAGCTGCATGATTATGCTGGCGTTGATGTAAGGCTGGATAGTGAGGGCAAATACCGTACCCTGCGCCAGCGCGTTACCCGAAAGCATGTTGAAATAGCTGAGCAGATTCTCCGAAGTCGTCGCTCCGCCGCCGCCGTTAAAGAACGCCCTTACTACGCTCGCATCCAAAAACGGCACGGGGATAGAGGTGCCTATCCTGAACAGGATGATGATGAAAAATGTATATATAATCTTCTTTTTCAGATCGGCGGTCTGCCATGCGTTCTTAAGAGTCGAAAGTATATTCATAGCTTACAGCACCTCGACTTTACCGCCGGCCGCCTCTATTTTGCTTCTTGCGGATTCAGAAAATCTTTCGGCCTTTACGGTGAGATTTTTCTTGAGTTCGCCGTCGCCCAATATCTTGAGAGCGCCTGTGCGGCTGCTTACAAGGTTCTTGGCATACAGATCCTCGACAGTCACGACCGCGCCGTCTTCAAAGCTGTTGAGAAGACCGACGTTTACGGTCTGATAAGACTTCGCAAACCTGCTGTTGGAAAATCCGCGCTTCGGCAGACGTCTCTGAAGCGGCATCTGTCCGCCCTCAAAGCCGGGCCTCACTCCGCCGCCGGAACGTGCGTTCTGACCCTTATGGCCTTTGCCTGCGGTCTTGCCGTTTCCGGAACCGATGCCGCGGCCTTTTCTGAACACAGGCCTGACAGAACCCTCGGCGGGCGTCAAATCCGTTAACTTCATACGGGAGCACCTCCTTATTCTTCGACTGATATCAAATATGTGATCTTGGCTATCTTGCCCATTGTAGCGTCATTCTTAGGCTGAACGGATACGTCGCCTATTTTGCGCAGCCCGAGCGAATTCGCGGTGGCGATATGCTTCTTGTTGCGGCCGATAAGGCTCTTCTCCAGTCTGATCTTAAGAGTACTTACTTCAGACATGTATATACCCTCCTTAACCTAAAATTTCCTCTACCGTCTTGCCTCTTGTCTGTGCGACCTGCTCCGCGTCCCTCAGACTCGCAAGGCCCTTTATGGTAGCCTGGACAAGGTTCTGAGGATTGCGGGAACGCAGCGCCTTAGTCCTTATATCCTTGATACCGGCAGTCTCGAGCACCGCTCTTACCGCGCCGCCGGCTATGACTCCGCTTCCTTTGGCAGCCGGCTTGAGTATAACCATGCTCGCGCCGTACTCGGATACGGTCTCGTGGGGGATGGTAGTGCCCTTAAGGGAGACTCTCACGAGATTTTTCTTTGCGTCCTCTATGGCTTTGTTTACGGCGTCGGGGATCTCAACGGATTTGCCCAAGCCCGCTCCGACGACTCCGTGTCCGTCTCCGACTACGACGAGCGCGGAAAATTTCATTTTCCGGCCGCCCTTGACAGTCTTGCAAACACGGCTTATCGAAACGAGTTTTTCAGTCAAAGACAGAGTAGACGCATCAATTTTATCGTACATCTATATATCCTCCTATAAAATCACTGATCAGAAGTTGAGGCCGCCTTCTCTGGCGCCTTCGGCAAGCTCCTGCACACGTCCGTGATAAAGATAACCGCCTCTGTCGAAAACAACGTCCTTAATGTTCTTGGCAGCCGCAAGCTCGGCGATCTTTTTGCCCACAGCTCTCGCGGCCTCTTTGTTGCCGCCGTAACCGTTAAAGTCCTTGTCGAGCGTAGATGCGGCGGCCAGTGTGGTGCCGCTCTGATCGTCTATCAGCTGGGCGTATATGTTGTTCAGTGATCTGTATACGTTAAGACGCGGGCATTCGGCCGTTCCGCTTATTCTTCCGCGTACGCGCTTATGTCTCTGAAGCCTTGCCTTGTTGGCATCTTTTCTTGTGACCATAGCTGTTTAACTAACCTCCTTGATAGCTTGTGTATAATTATGCGAATACAGGCTCGAAAACTACTTCTTGCCCTTGCCGGCCTTGCCCTCTTTCATGCGTATATGCTCGCCGGCATATCTGATACCTTTGCCGTGATAAGGCTCGGGGGGCTTCTTCTCGCGTATCTGCGCGGCAAACTGGCCTACCTGCTGCTTATCCGCGCCCGAAACGACGACCGTAAGTCCATTGGGCACGTCGATGGTTATGCCCGGAACTTCCTGTACGACCACGGGATGAGAATATCCGATGGTGAATACAGCGCTGTTGCCCTGCTTTTGGACCCTGTAGCCGACGCCCTGTATCTCAAGCGTCTTGGAGTATCCGTTGGTCACGCCCTCTATCATGTTGGCGATCAATGTCCTTGTCAAGCCATGCAAAGACTTATGAAGATTGTCTTCGGATGGACGTTCAACCTTAATAACGCTACCGTCGATATTTATTATCATGTCCCCGTGCAGCTTCCTGGTAAGCTCGCCCTTGGGCCCCTTTACGGTAATCGTATTATCGGACGCCAGCGTAACGTTTACACCGGCGGGTATATCTATATGCTTTCTACCAATTCTTGACATTATGTTTTTCCTCCGATTAAATTACCAAACGAAAGCTAACACTTCGCCGCCGACGTTGGACTTGCGCGCCTGACGATCGGTCATTATACCCTTCGACGTGGAGACTATAGCCACGCCGAGACCTCTCATTACGTTAGGCAGCTCGTCGCAGCCCACGTACATCCTCAATCCGGGCTTTGATATCCGCTTTACGCCCTGCAGTACTTTAGATTTATTAGGTCCGTATTTCAAAACGATCTTAAGTATGCCCTGCTTGCCGTCGTCGGCCACGCTGAAAGATTTGATGTATCCCTCGTCGACCAGAATCTGCGCGATCTGCTTTTTCATGTTCGAAGCCGGTATTTCAACGCTTTCATGCTTGGCTGAATTTGCGTTTCTGATACGAGTCAACATATCTGCGATGGGGTCTGTTGTGTTCATATCCAATTAACCTCCTATACCATTGTTCTCTGTCAGTTACCAGCTTGCTTTCCTGACTCCGGGGATCTGGCCCTTGTAGGCAAGCTCTCTGAAGCATATACGGCAAATTCCGTATTTTCTTAAATATGCGTGAGGCCTGCCGCAAATCTTGCACCTGTTATACGCTCTGGCAGAGTACTTAGCAGGCTTCTGCTGCTTTAAAATCATAGATTTCTTTGCCATGTTAATTACTCTCCTCCTTATCTAGCGAACGGCGCGCCCATGAGAGCGAGAAGCTCTTTGGCCTCTTCGTCACGGACAGCTGTCGTAACAAACATGATGTCCATACCCCTGATCTTGTCGATCTTGTCGTATTCGATCTCAGGGAATATGAGCTGCTCCTTCAGCCCAAAGCTGTAATTGCCCCTGCCGTCGAAGGAATCTGCGCTTATTCCGCGGAAGTCGCGTACCCTCGGCAGTGCAAAATTGAACAGCCTGTCTATAAACTCGTACATCTTATCGCCGCGGAGAGTGACCTTGACGCCTATAGGCATGCCCTGACGGACTTTGAAGTTGGCCACGGATTTCCTGGCCCTGCACACCACAGGCTTCTGACCCGAGATCAGGGCAAGGTCGTTCATGACCGAGTCGATGACCTTGGAGTTGTCCTTTGCGTCGCCGCAGGCGACGTTTATAACTACCCTGTCGAGCTTGGGGATCTGCATGGGGCTCTTGTAGTTGAACTTCTTCATCAGTGCGGGAGCAACTTCGTTTTTGTACATATCTTTCAATCTTGCCATTTTATTACTCCTCCGCCTTAAAATTCAGCATTGCATTTCTTGCAATATCTCTTCTTCGTGTCCCCGTCGATCCTCACGCCGGTCCTCACGGCTTTGCCGCATTTGGGGCACACGAGCATGACCTTGCAGGCCCGCACGGGGCCCTCGGCCTTGACTATGCCGCCGGTCTCACCCTGCCTCTTGGGCTTGACGTGCTTGGTCACAAGATTGACGCCCTCTATTATAACCTGCCCCTCTTTGGGAGAGACTGCGACCACTTTGCCTTTTCCGCCTTTGCTTCTGCCGGATATGACCTGTACGGTGTCTCCGGTCTTGACGTGTAACGTATTCATGATCCGTTCCCCCTTACAGTACTTCGGGCGCCAAGGAAAGAATCTTGGTATATTCCTTTTCCCTGAGCTCCCTTGCGA
The DNA here is from genome assembly GCA_944386305.1 of uncultured Clostridia bacterium. Classification (GTDB taxonomy): domain Bacteria; phylum Bacillota; class Clostridia; order Oscillospirales; family UBA644; genus CALXAN01. The sequence goes on along the minus strand of CALXAN010000102.1, from coordinate 10,055 downwards.
CGGGCCCGAATATACGGGTGCCCACCGGAGTCTTGTCGTCCTTGATTATGACAGCGGCGTTCTCGTCGAATCTGATATAGCTGCCGTCGGCTCTGCGCAGACCCTTTACGCTGCGCACCACGACGGCCTTTACAACCGAGCCTTTTTTGGCCGTGCCGTTAGGCTGCGCCTTCTTGACGCTGCAAACAATTACGTCGCCTATATTGGCGTACTTTCTGCCGGACCCGCCGAGCACGCGGATGCACATGAGTTCTTTTGCGCCCGTGTTGTCGGCAACCTGCAGAAGCGTCTGCTGTTGAATCATATATATTCTCCTTTGCCGTGTTATCGGCCGCTTTGGAACGGAGCGCACTCGCTTTCGCTGCCGCGCGCCTGCGGCCGGAATATGACGGGGACGTATTATTTGGCCTTCTCCATTATCTGGACCAGTCTCCATCTCTTGTCTTTAGACAAAGGCCTCGTCTCCATGACCTTCACCTTGTCGCCTACGCCGCACTCGTTGTTCTCGTCGTGCGCCTTGAGCTTATAGGTGGTCTTTACAACCTTTTTGTATACGGGATGTCTCTCGTTTTCCTTTATGGCCACGACGATAGTCTTATCCATCTTGTCGGACACGACTACGCCGATCCTGGTCTTTCTAAGTGCTCTCATCGTCTGATCTCCTCCTTACGCAAAACTAACCGTTAATCTCTTTTTCGCGCAGAATGGTCTTAACTCTGGCGATGTTCTTGCGTACAGCGGCGAGCTGATTGGGATTGTCGAGCTGATTCGTCGCATGCTGAAAGCGCAGAGCAAACAGTTCCTGCTTAAGGTCAGCCAGCTTCTTCTCAAGATCGGCCGCGCTCATGGACCGGAGCGTCTCGTTCGTTTTCATTATGCGTCACCTCCCGCAGCCGTGTCCGCGTTCTCGAAATCGGACTTCTTAACAAACTTGCACTTTACGGGCAGCTTATGGCTGGCCAAACGCATGGCCTCCCTGGCCACTTCTTCGGATATGCCGGCCATCTCGAACATTATTCTGCCCGGCTTGACTACGGCGACCCAGTACTCCGGAGAACCCTTACCGGATCCCATGCGGGTCTCGGCAGGCTTCTTCGTCACGGGCTTGTCGGGGAATATCTTTATCCAAACGTTTCCGCCTCTCTTGATATAACGCGTCATGGCTATACGGGCGGCCTCTATCTGATTGGACTTTATCCAGGCCGGCTCCGTGGCCATCAGGCCGTATTCGCCGCTGGAAATCTTGTTGCCGCGGGTAGCCTTGCCCTTCATCCTGCCGCGATGAACGCGCCTATACTTTACTCTTTTTGGCATTAACATTGCGGTTAGCCTCCCTTACTTGCAGTCTCTTGCCGGCGTTGAGTATCTCGCCCTTGTATATCCATACCTTAACGCCTATCCGACCATAGGTCGTATGCGCCTCCGCAAAGCCGTAATCGATGTCCGCTCTGAGCGTCTGGAGGGGTATAGTGCCCTCGTGATAAGTTTCGCAGCGGGCGATTTCGGCGCCGCCCAAACGGCCGGAGACCTGGGTCTTTATACCCTTGGCGCCCATCTTCATGGCTCTGTCTATGGCCTGACGGGTAGCGCGCCTGAAAGATATCCTCTTCTCGAGATCGAGCGCTATGCGCTCGGCCACGAGCTGTGCGTTGAGGTCGATTTTCTTTTCCTCAACTATGGTGAGAGCGACGGGCTTCTTTATGAGCGCCTCGATGCTGACCCTGAGCTTCTCTATCTCCTGGCCGCCCTTGCCTATAACGGCGCCGGGCCTGGCGCAGTGGATAAATATCCTGACCTTTTCGCTGGCGTCTCTCTCGATCTCTATCTTGGGTATACCCGCAGAACCGATCTTCTTCTTTATAAATTTACGAATCTTGTTATCTTCTACCAGCAGATCGCCGAAAACCTCGTCGCGAGCAAACCATCTGGAATCCCAGTTGCGAATAATGCCGACTCTCATGCCGTGCGGATTGACCTTCTGTCCCATTATGTCTACTCCTCCTTACTCTTTTTCCGCAAGGACCATCGTGACGTTCGACGACCTCTTGAGTATTCTGTCGGCGCTGCCGCGGGCTCTCGGCATCACTCTCTTCATCGTAATGCCCGGGCCTACGAAGCACTCCTTGACATACAGCCTGGAGACGTCCATGCTGTGATTGTTCTCTGCGTTGGCCATGGCGGACCTAAGCAGCTTCAATACCGGTTCGCTGGCCGCTTTCGGAGTATTTGAAAGAATCGCGACCGCCGTGCCGGCAGGTTTATTTCTTATAAGGTCGAGCACGAGCTTCACCTTGCGGGGAGTTATGCGCAGACCCTTTAAGTATGCTTTAGCTTCCATATAACTCTATCCTCCCTGCGACTATTTGCCGTTGTTCGACGTCTTGGAACCGGCGTGTCCCTTAAAAAGACGCGTAGGCGCGAACTCGCCCAGCTTGTGGCCCACCATATCCTCCGTGACATAAACGGGGACGTGCTTTCTGCCGTCGTGCACCGCGAAGGTGTGCCCCACGAAGTCCGGGAAAATCGTAGACGCTCTCGACCACGTCTTGATGACGCGCTTCTCGTTCTTGTTGTTCATATCAACGACCTTTTTCATCAAGGATTCCTCGACGTAAGGTCCTTTCTTAATGCTTCTTCCCATATCTCTTCAGCACCCCCTCTTATTTGGCGTTTCTGCGCTTGACTATGAATTTATTGGATCTGTTCTTCGAAGAACGGGTCTTGTATCCCATGGCGGGCTTGCCCCACGGAGTCACAGGGCCCGGTCTGCCGACGGGAGCCTTGCCCTCGCCGCCGCCGTGCGGGTGGTCGCAGGGGTTCATGACCGAACCGCGTACGGTGGGCCTTACGCCCATATGACGCTTCTTGCCCGCTTTGCCCAAAGATACGTTTTCGTGGTCAAAGTTGCCGACAGTGCCGATAGTGGCCTTGCAGGCAAGCCTCACCATGCGGACCTCTCCGGACGGGAGCCTGAGCTGGGCATATCCGTTCTCCTTGGCCATGACCTGAGCGGACATTCCGGCCGCACGGGCCAGCTGCGCGCCTCTGCCGGGGTTGAGCTCGACATTGTGCACCATTGTACCGAGGGGGATAGCCGACAGCGGCAGGCAGTTGCCCGGCTTTATATCGGCAGATTCGCCGGAGCTGACGCTGTCCCCGGCCTTGAGGCCGTCGGGTGCGATGATATAAGCCTTGCGGCCGTTTTCGTACTTGACAAGAGCGATGTTTGCGCTCCTGTTGGGGTCATACTCTATGGAGAGTACGGAACCCTCGCCCTCAGTGTTGCGCTTGAAATCTATGAGTCTGTATTTCCTTCTGTTTCCGCCTCCGTGATGGCGTACGGTGATCCTGCCGTTGGCATTGCGTCCCGCGTGTTTCTTCAGGGAAACGAGCAGAGACTTCTCGGGTTTGACCCTCGTAAGCTCTTCGAACGTGAGAACGGACATGTTTCTTCTTGAAGGAGTAGTCGGTTTATAATTTCTTATAGGCATCGTCTGTTCACTCCTTATTACATGAGGTTATCGAAGAACTCGATGGTCTTGGAATCTTTCGTAACGGTGACAATCGCTTTCCTGTACTTGGAGGTGAAACCGGTATGATAGCCCTGTCTCTTCTCCTTGCCACTGCAGTTGATCACGTTTACGGACTCGACCTTAACGCCCTTAAAAAGTTCTTCCACAGCTTTTTTAATCTCTATTTTGTTGGCGTCTAACGCGACTTTGAACGTGTACTTTCTCTGCGTGCGTATGAGATCCATGGAACGCTCGGTGATGACCGGCGTAAGGATTATATCCTGTGCGAATTTCATTATAAGTACACCTCCTCGACTTTGTTTACGGCGTCTGCTGTCATTATAAGCTTGTCGAACTTGACAAGGTCATACACGTTGAGAGTATTGACATACAGGGTCTTCGCCGTGGGAATATTGTTGACGCTCTTGACGACGTTGGCGTCGGGGCCTGCAAGGACTATGAGAGCCTTATCGGTGACATTGAGCGCGCCGAGCACCTTGATCATGTCCTTGGTCTTGGGGGCGTCGAACTTCAGAGAATCCAGCACTATGAAGCTGCCGTCCGCCACATGCGCGGACAGCGCGCATCTGAGCGCCGCGCGCCTGGCCTTCTTGTTCATGGAATATTTATAAGAGCGGGGCTTGGGACCCAGGGCGACTCCGCCGCCCTTCCACTGAGGCGCTCTGATAGAGCCCTGACGAGCTCTGCCCGTGCCCTTCTGTCTCCAGGGCTTCTTGCCTCCGCCTCTGACTTCGGTCCTTGTCAGCGTGGACTGGGTGCCCTGACGCTGATTGGCCAAATAGTTCTTTACCGCCTCGTGCAGGAGGGCGACATTTACAGGAACGGCGAAGATCTTTTCGTTCAATTCTATCGTGCCGGTCTCTTTGCCGGACATATTATAAACATTAACGTTAAGCATCTGTCATATCCTCCCTTCCTACGCGCGTTTTTTCACGGCGGACTTTATCACGAGCAGTCCTCCGTTGGGGCCGGGAACGGCGCCCTTTACGGCTATGAGATTATTTTCGGCGTCTACTTTAACGACATTGAGGTTCTGCACAGTGACCTGTACGCTGCCCATGTGACCCGGCATTCCCTTGCCTTTCATTACGCGGGAGGGGTCGCTGTTGGCGCCCATGGAGCCCTGATGCCTATGATATCCAGAAGTACCGTGGGACGTGGGCTGTCTGTGGAAGCCCAAACGCTTAACGGTTCCCTGGTATCCCTTACCTTTGGATATGCCGGTAACGTCCACCACATCGCCGTCGGCAAAGACGTCTGCCTTTATTATATCGCCTATGTTGAGCTCGGCGCTGTTGTCGAGCTTGAACTCGCGCAGTACGCGCTTATAGGCCACCTGAGCCTTGTCGAAATGTCCCTTGCGGGGCTTGGTGACCAGCTTCTCCCTGACGTCGTCAAAACCGAGCTGCACCGCGTCGTAGCCGTCGTTCTCTACCGTCTTCTTCTGGCAGACTACGCACGGGCCGACCTCAACCACGGTCACGGGAACAACGCTGCCGTTCTCGGCAAAAAGCTGTGTCATACCGATTTTTCTGCCGATGATTCCTTTTTCCATATATATTCTCCTTTCGGTTATTGGTTGGCGCAGCGCCAACTTGACCGCTTGCCGCGCTTTGCGCGGAAGGGAACGGTTGTTGCAAGGCAAACCGTCGAAACCTTTTATACACGCATGGCAGGCAAAAAATTAAAGCTTAATCTCTATATCGACGCCGGCGGGCAGCTCCACGTTCATGAGAGCCTCGACGGTCTTCTTGTCGGGCTTTATGACGTCGATAACGCGCTTATGCGTCCTGCGCTCGAACTGCTCTCTGGCATCCTTGTACTTGTGCACGGCGCGGAGGATCGTTATGATCTCCTTCTCCGTGGGCAGAGGAATGGGGCCTGATATCTGAGCACCGAATCTTTTTGCAGTTTCAACTATCTTTTCAGCTGACATATCAATAAGATTGTGGTCGTAAGATTTCAAACGGATCCTCATTTTTTCATTTTTAGCCATTTACGTTCGCCTCCTCATATTATTGGCGGACCGGCCGGAACAAAATCCGCCGGGCCGCGGCGGCCGCCCGAAAGCAGCCGTTTTTCCCTGATATGGAAAACCGAACACTCACCCGTGCGTTTCATGCATAAAAATCAATTCGAAACAGGGCATGCCTGTTCCGAACCACAAAACGCTTGTTGAGCGGTAAAGTAAGGGCCGCGCCGCGCGCGTCCTGCCTTACATCAACTAAATTCGGTACAATCCATTCTCAATGGATAAATGCTCGCCCGAAATTCCCTGCCGCATCACCAAAAAATGCGGATATTTCAGCAACCTTCGGGGTCTACGCACTCTGCATATTCTTGCCATGCTCGGATATTATAGCATATTTCAAAACTTTTTGCAATACTTTTTCCGCATTTTTTTTCAAGAAAATAATATGCTGAAATAGACGGGAAAATACAATGCTGAAACAAAACATTGCTCAAACAGACATTTGTATTACAATACGATAAAAAACAACAAAAAAAATCACGCATCCTCACCGACCGCCGCCGCAGTATCCGCCTGCCGGTGAAACTGATAAATAACAAAAAATACATGCCGGAACAGAAACATATTTTGTAATGTTCGGAATTTGCGGCACTCAATATTGAAACCGATGAAAAAATGGGAAAAGGAATGAAACATCAATATAATATATCACGATTTTTTTTCGTTGAAGAACACACCAGCCGATACTCCCATACCTTCAGACAAACATAAAAAATTATTATTCTTAAAAAGCATAACTTATGATTAGATATATTGAAATTTGTCTTAGCTTCTGCTATACTTTTTTTAGGAGGTAAGGCTTATGGAACTTCGGGTACTCAATTATTTTTTGGCAATAGCAAGGGAGGAAAATTTTACGAAAGCGGCGCAGCAGCTTCATGTCACGCAGCCCACGCTGTCCAGGCAAATCGCTGATTTGGAGCGGGAGCTGGGCGTCAAACTGTTTATCCGCAGCAATCATAATATCATCCTGACAGAGAATGGAATGGTATTAAAACGCCGTGCGCAGGAAATTTTATCTTTAGCAGACAAAACAGTGCGGGATTTTCTGCAAAAAGACGAGGCGCTTTCCGGCACGATTTCGATCGGCAGCGGAGAGTTCCGCTCCACTGAATATTTGGCAAAAATAATCGCGGAGTTCCGCAATAAATATCCGAATGTACAATATGAAATATACAGCGGAAACGCAAACAACATCAGGGACTATATCGAAAGAGGCCTTTTAGACGTCGGGCTGATGTCGGAGCCTATCGATATGCGCAAATATAACTTTGTCAACATGCCCATAAAAGAGCAGTGGGGCGTATTTGCACCGTGCGGTTCTCCGCTTTCCGAAAAAGAGAGCATAAGCCCCGAAGACTTAAAGGGAATGTCGATTGTCACCGCTACAGGAGACTTCAACCAAAGCCGTATCGGAAAATGGCTCGGCGAATACAGAGAACAGGTGCAAATCGCGGCGACCGCAAATCTCCCTTATAACGAAGCCGTGCTGGCAAAAGAAAATATAGGCGTAATGCTCAGCATAAACTTAAACTGCGTCTATGAAAATCTGCGCTTTATACCGCTGCGCCCCGTTCTGGAGGTTTCGACGGCTTTGGCATGGAAAAAAGAGCAGATATTCGCCGCCGCAACTTCGGCCTTTATAGATTATGCGATACAATACATAAAAGGCATATCTAACAATTATATATAAGTATTAGACATTTCATGCGGTTTGATATATAATAAAGGTGTTCCGGGACGGAGCGCCTTTATTTTTTTTATCCTATCGGAAAGGAGATTTGAAATGACCATCAACGAGGCGAGCGAGCGATACAACATCCCCATAAAAATCCTGCAGGAATACGAAAGCTGGGGATTGTGCGGGGAAGTAAAAAAGATAATGGGCTCGTGGCGCTATGATGAAAGCGATATCGAGCGGTTAAGCGTCATTATGACGCTGCACGATATAGGCTTTACAAACGAAGAAGTAAAAAAATATATGCAATTGCTTGTAAGCGGGAAGTCCACCGAAAAAGAACGGCTGAAAATGCTGAGCGAAAAAAGGAACGGAACGCTGGATGAAATTCACTTTAAAGAAAAGCAGTTAGACCGTTTGGATTATCTGCGGTTTGAGATACAAAAAGGGAATAAGGCATGATTTAAGGAGAGGTTTAAAATGAAGAAAAATATAGGGACGGGCCTGGCGCTCTACCCTGCTCCGCCTGTCGCCGTCGGGACAATGGCTGACGGTAAACCAAACTATGCGTTAGTCGGACATCTCGGAATAATCGGGCACGACCGTATTATGGTCAGCCTGTCGGACGCGCATTACACAAATCAAGGAATTCGTCAAACAAAAGCTCTGAGCGTCAATATTGTCGACGAGGATATGCTCTCAAAAGCTGATTATGTCGGGACGGTAAGCGGAAGAAAAACGGATAAATCTTCTGTCTTTTCATATCAAACGGCTGAAACGGGAACCCCCATCATCGACGAGGCGCCGGTCGTTATGGAATGTACGGTAGACGACGTCTATAGAACAAAGGGCTTTGAGAGCTTTATTTGCAGAATTGCGGCAGTCCACGCGGAAGAATCCGTTTTGAATGACGAGGGAAAAATCAACTACGGCGTGCTTAAGCCCGTTTTGTTTGAAATGCCGACCTATCAATATATCCGTACGGGAGAAATTATAGGGAAATGCATGCAGCTTAAGCGAGCATAAATTGAGAAATCGCCGCCGCTTTGCGGAGCAGACGAAAAGATATACGAAAGGGATTTTTTAACTTAATGTTTGAACCTATCAAATTAAACGTATGATTCTGCTCTTTATAACTATGCAAAAATATTTAGTATAAGATTAAACAATAAAAAATAAAGGAGTGCTGAAAAATGAAAAAAGTACTTTCAATTCTCATGGTTCTTGTTCTGCTGTGTTCTTTTACAGCTTGCGGCGGCAACACGAATAATACACCCGACACTCAGCAGCCGAGCACCCAAAGCACAGCGACAGGCGAAGACAGTCAGGGCAATACGTCCGAGCCGTCGGGAACAGATGGCCAAATCGATACGTCCGAACCGTCGGGGGCAGATGACCAAATCGATACGTCCGAACCTGAAGCAGGTTCCGACTCATTGGTGGTTTATTTCTCCTGGTCGGGCAACACCGAAAACGTCGCAGAATCCATTCAACGCCAAACGGATTCCGACATTTTTGAAATCATACCCGCCACACCGTACAGCGACGACTATAACACCGTTGTGGATCTAGCGCAGGAGGAGCAGCGAAACAATGCCCGCCCTGCAATCTCGGGGGCTATTGAGAACATTGAGCAGTACGATGTTATTTTTGTGGGCTTTCCCAACTGGTGGGGCGATATGCCGATGATTCTCTATACGTTCTTTGACACTTACGACCTGTCCGGCAAGACGGTAGCTTTGTTCTGCACCAGCGGCGGCAGCGGACTTTCCAACACGGTAAACGAGGTCAGAGCCCTCGAGCCTGACGCAACCGTAACGGAAGGACTCCATATCGGCAGCGGCGCGTCGTCAAATCCCGACGATGCGGTCAGCGAATGGTTAGACGATATAGGAATATAGGGGGCAATATTATGAGAAAATTTGTCTCTCTGCTTTTATCGCTTTCCCTCATTTTCACTTTGGCGGCCTGCAGTCAGACTGGAAGCCCTGACGCAAATTCGGATCAGCCGCCCGCAAACAATTCTTCGGAGGAAACGGATATGCAAGTGCCCGAAAACTTCGTTTTAATTAAAGGCGGGTCGTTCCAAATGGGCAGCCCCGATTCCGAGCCGTGGCGCAGCGCCGACGAGACGCAGCACACGGTCACGGTCAGCGATTTTTATATGAGCAAATATGAGCTGACGCAAAAGGAGTATGAAGAGATCACGGGCAATAATCCGAGCAATTTCACAGGCGACGACCTGCCCGTCGAAAACGTCTCCTGGCTCGACGCGGCAGCCTACTGCAACGCCCTGAGCGAAAGAGACGGCTTAACCCCGGTCTACACAATAGACGGACAGAACGTCTCCTGGGACAGAAGCGCAAACGGCTACCGCCTGCCCACCGAAGCGGAGTGGGAATATGCCTGCCGCGCGGGCACGACCACGCCGTTCTATATGGAAAATTCTCCGAGCGCGGACGACGCGAACTATTACGGGCACTATCCTTACGAAATAGAGGACAATTATTTCACTCAGGACAACTTGCAGGTAAAGCCCGGCGAATACAGAGAAACGACCGTCCCGGTAGACAGCTTTTCCGCAAATCCTCACGGGCTTTACAATATGCACGGCAATGTAAGCGAATGGGTATGGGATTATTACGGCGAATACCCGGCCGAGGAACAAACCGACCCCGCCGGGCCTGCAACCGGCACTCTGCGGGTTTACCGCGGCGGAGGCTGGAATGATTTTGCAAAAAATATGCGCTCGGCTTACCGCGCTACGCTGGAACAGAATAAAGGCAGCTTTAATATCGGTATCCGCCTGGTA
>CALXAN010000101.1 GCA_944386305.1 uncultured Clostridia bacterium | reverse complement strand
GCAGCGATTTTATAAATACTACCGTGGACATCACCTCCATTATTATTTCGGGGCTGGTGGACGCCGTTTTGGCCGTAGTATTCTCTATTTATCTGCTGGCGCAGAAAGAAAAAATAGCCCGCCAGTCGCGCCGCGTCGCCTTTGCCGTAATGCCTGCAAAACGGGCTGAAAAGCTCATATACATAGCTCAGATATCCCATCGCACGTTTTCAAATTTCGTTACGGGTCAGTTTACCGAGGCACTGATAATCGGCGTCCTGTGCTTTATAGGCATGCTCATATTCGGTATGCCATATGCGGCTCTTATATCGGTGCTCATTTCCTTTACTGCGCTTATTCCCATATTCGGCGCGTTTTTCGGTACGGCCATAGGCGCTTTTCTTATATTGCTGGTAGATCCCGTAAAGGCGTTTTGGTTTATTGTATTCATAATAGTGCTTCAGCAGCTGGAGAGCAATCTCATATATCCCAAGGTCGTCGGCAGCTCCGTCGGTCTGCCCGGTATATGGGTGCTGGTGGCGGTCACCGTCGGAGGCGGCATGTTCGGTATAGCGGGAATGCTGTTCAGCGTGCCGATATGCTCGGTGCTGTATTGTCTGTTCCGTCAGTTTATCAGCGGCAGGCTCAGGCGCAAGGGTATTAAAATGTAGCGCTTTTTTGCGCCGACCGCCGCAAGCGGTATTGTCAATTTACCGTCAGACTAAACGGCCGCCTTCGGGCGGCCGTTTAGTCTGACGGCTCAAAGCCGGGCTCCGCCCGCCTCTACGGCGTTTTTATATTTATACGCCGTTTATGCCGCCGTGTGTTATGGCGCGATACTGTGGTATGCATTCTGTTCTGTTTAAAAACAGGCAAAAAGTAAGACGCTATTTTGCATGCTCTCAGGTGTTTGCCATAGACTTAAAACGGCAGTGCATTTGTATGCATTATAAACAATGAAAACAAAGAATAAGAAAAAGAGCGTTATTATTCTTTGTATACGCTCAGCCGTTTGCCATAGGTCTAAAAATAGGCCGCGGCACACTTATATAGGCCGAAATCGGTTTTGAAAAAATTTTTGCTGCAGTACATTGCGTCTCTTTGAAAAGACAGGCGTGAGGACGTGGCGCGGGAATTCGTTAACCAGGACTTAAATTTGAAATCAGCCGCATTATAAATTTTAAATTTAAAAAACGCATAAAAAGCGCCGCGGGGGAGAAGCTCCCCCGCGGCGTATCTTTACGGTATTTTTTGCTTATTTCTGTTTAGAGTCTTTCTTTGCGGCGCGTGCGCGCAATACTACCAGCACGACTATTCCGCATATGCAGACTGCGCACACCACGGCGATAATCCAAACGTAGGGCGCGTCGTTGGTTCCGGGCGCCTCAGGATCAGGGTTATCCGGATTCTGAGGTTTATCATCGTCCGTCGGATCGGACGGTTCGCCCGTAGGCGGATTCTGCGGGTCGTCGGGGTCTTCGGTGCCCACGTCCGTTCCGCAAACATCGCATTTGCCGTCTTCGTCAGCATCGACATGTTCGCCCGTAGCGGGAATTATGACCGACTGAGGATCGCTGATGACCTGCGTGCCCTCAGCGTCGGAGAACATCTGTCCGCAGCTGGCGCACTGACAATAGGCTATGTTGCCGGCATTGATGCAATCCGCGTCTTTCGCAGATACTTCGGATATGCTGTGGCCGTAGTTATACGCGCCGAGTATACGGGTATACTCATTGTCGTTGACCTTTACGGTTACCTGCTTCTGCTCGCAGCCTGTAAATATCGAAGCGGTATACTCGGAGTAGCCGTCCTTGGCCTCTTCGGTCATTGCCTGGCCGTCTACGGTTACGTCAGCTCCGGAGGGTGCGTATACGGTTATGTCCCTGTATCCGTTCTCGCCTTCGCTTACTGCGACAAATTCGGTACCGTTGAAGTTCATGATATCTTCAGCGAGTATCTGACGCATCTGCTGCAGCGTAGTGTCGTCGTGGTTGTAGTCGTTTATCTCTTTGTAGAGCGCGTCGTAATAAGTGTCGAGCAGCGCGTCCGTGGTTATATCCAAATTGTACGTTTCGATAAGGGTATTGAGGTTGGTCTCCATCAATGTGAGGTACTCGTAGTCCTCAAGGCCGTCGCGTATAGCTTCGAGGCGAATGGTGGGAACAAGCATGTTTCTGTCTACTATGCCGTCGCCCTCCTTGCCGGGGAAGCACAGATATCCGTCTCCCGCGAGGCCCTCGGATGTCTCGGCCGAAGCCCACGGGTTGCGGCTGACGTAGTTTCCGCCGCCTTGATAGTAGGAGAACAGCGTGGTAGCCCAGTAAAGCTCACCCTCAGCTCCCGCGTCCTTCTGCATCCAGTGTACTACACGGGGCGAGAGCAGGTTGTCGTTGGTATGATAGGTCGGATACGGAGCGCTCGGGAGTGCGCATCCGTACCACCACACCTCGTCTCCGGCAGCCTGATAGTTGCGTATGCCTTCCTCGTCTATGAGCTCCCAGTTCGGACACCAGCAGGATATATATCCCGCATATTTCTCGCGCTCTGTGGTTACGATATTCTTTATCTCAGGCGCAAACTGGCTTATTGCCGTGCCCAAATCCTGTATAAGCTCGAGGTTTGCGTCGGTATCTGCAGGCTCGTCTATGACGTAGTAGTAGCACATGTCGAGCAGGCCGGCGTTCTTAAGCGCGTTGTACATGTTGATATTGTTGACATTGTTGACCATTTCGTCGACGTCAAAGCCGGAGGCATTGTATCCGTGCAGGGGTATGCGCAGAGCCGTGACCTCGGGGTGGGTGTCGACAAATTCCTTGAGCGCGTTGACATAGTTCTCTATGTCGCTGCCGTAGCTGTTGTAGGGTATAAAGCCGGCATAACCGCTGGAAATGCGGTAATCAAGGAAAAACTCCCAAATCATGAGGTTCATTTCCTGATTGGATATGCCCTGGTCTGCGTAGTAGTCGTTGTCCCAGTCTGCCAGGAACATGGTGGCCATGGTACTCTTTACCGGGATGTCAAAGTCCCAAACCTCAACGCTGACGGGTATGGTGATGTCCTCGCCCTCATTGTAGCTTACGGTGACCGTGCCGGTATAAACTCCGGCTTCCTGGTCAGTAGCGGAGTCCACCGTAATCCAGTAGCCCTGGTTCTCGCCCGCGTCTATATCGCAGACGTCGTTGGCGGGCTTTCCGTCTGAGCCGTCAAACATGGGCACGAGCGCGTCGGGATACGAGCCCTCTTCCGCAGGAAAGCGCTGAGGCGCTAAGTAAATGTAGTGCTGGCGGTACAGCGTGTAGTCAAGCTTGGCTCCCGACTCGGAAGTAAGGTCAGATACCGTGACTTTGACGTCCGTTACGTCTTGGTCGAAAGCAAGGATGAACTGCATGCCCTCCTGCTCGTTGCGAGCAAGGGCTGCGGTGAGAGTATCGACGCCGTTGGGCTCCATCTCCTGTTTGAGAAGGACTTTTTCGGTATTCGGTATTATATAGACGTTGTCTATTCCCTCAGCATTGACCGGCTGAGCCGAAAACACGGAAAAGATCGACACGGCCATTACTGAAAACAGCAATGCTGCCAATGTTTTCTTCATTGATAGTTGCCTCCTTTGCCTATCCGCTTACGGCCCTCTGCCGTCAAGCGGTACTTTGATGATATTATACAATATTTCTCGCAGGATTGCAATAGATAAGTGGCCGTATGGCAGGAATTTCTACGATTTTTTTTGCGACCCGAGCCGCGCAGATTCAGGTTTTGCGCCGTAAACATTTTTTTAAAATTGATTTTGCGGCTTGTAAATCGGGGCGAAAAGTAGTATAATTATGACTGACAGCGATACGGGAGCCCGCGGCACGGGCTGAGAGGAAGGTATGGCCTTCGACCGGCTAACCTGATTTGGATAATGCCAACGTAGGGATTAAGCTTGTATTTTTTACGGGGCCTTGTCCGTGCGGCGGCCCCGTTTTTTATTTGCCGTATGAGGTTTTGGCTGCTGTCCAGCACAGACGAAAAATAGCCGCGTTTTTCGTACAGCTCGTTTTATGGGTAATAACGAGAGGCTCAGATTCGTCGTTTTTTTTGTTCAGAATGATTTTTTTGTGGAGGAGCAGAGCGTAATGAGAAGCTACAGTACTCAAATGCAGGCCGCGCGCATGGGTATAATTACCCCTGAAATGCAGGCCGTGGCCGCCAAGGAATACCGCACCGAGGAGCAGATACGTCAGCTTGTGGCGGACGGTCAGGTCGTCATATGCGCCAATAAGCTGCACACGTGCCTTGAACCGAACGGAGTAGGCTCCATGCTGCGCACAAAGATAAACGTTAACCTCGGCGTTTCAAGGGATTGCAAGGATTACGACGTCGAAATGAGCAAGGTTATGGCGGCCGTGAATATGGGCGCCGAGGCGATAATGGATCTGTCTTCGCACGGAGATACCCGCCCGTTTAGGCGTAAGCTGACTTCTGAGTGCCCCGCCATGATAGGTACTGTGCCCGTATATGACAGCGTCATACACTATCAGCGCGACCTTGCCACGCTTACGGCGCAGGACTTTATCGACGTGGTGCGTCTGCACGCGGAGGACGGCGTGGACTTCGTCACCCTGCACTGCGGCATAACCCGAAAGACCATAGAACAGATAAAGAAGCATAAGCGTAAGATGAACATAGTCTCCCGCGGCGGCTCGCTCGTATTTGCGTGGATGAGCATGACGGGGCAGGAGAATCCGTTTTATGAATATTTTGACCAGATACTCGACATTTGCCGCGAATATGACGTCACTATCTCCCTGGGCGATGCGTGCCGCCCCGGCTGTTTGGCCGACGGCAGCGACGTCTGCCAGATAGAGGAGCTCGTGCGCCTGGGAGAACTGACCAAAAGAGCGTGGGCCAAGGACGTGCAGGTCATGGTCGAGGGCCCCGGCCACATGCCGATGGACCAGATAGAAGCCAATATGAAGATACAGCAGACGCTGTGCATGGGCGCCCCGTTCTATGTGCTGGGCCCGATAGTCACGGATATAGCGCCGGGCTACGATCATATCACGTCTGCGATCGGCGGAGCGATAGCCGCAAGCGCGGGCGCGGCGTTTTTATGCTATGTGACGCCTGCAGAGCACCTCGCTCTTCCCAATTTGGAGGACGTCAAGCAGGGCATCATTGCCTCGCGCATAGCCGCTCATGCCGCCGATATAGCCAAAAAAGTGCCGCACGCCAGGGATGTGGACGACCGTATGGCCGAAGCGCGCAGGACGTTCGACTGGCAGACGCAGTGGCAGTGCGCCATCGATCCCGATACCGCCAAGTCTATCAGGGACAGCCGCGCGCCCGAGCATGAGGACAGCTGTTCTATGTGCGGCAAGTTCTGCGCGGTGAGGAGCATGAACAAAGCGCTTAACGGCGAGTATATAGATATACTGTGATTCTTGTTTTTGTCTGCGCTGGCCGAACGGGGAGTGGCTTTGGCATGGCCGTATAGGATTTAAGATCTGTTTCAGACGTCGGTTTAGCTGTCCTGTATCTGTATGTTTGCGGTGTTGTGTACGGCAGTGATAAGACGGCTGTTCCGTATTGCGGCCTGCAGTACGGTATTCTATATATTAATACTGCGCGCCCGCTTCTTTTGAAGCGGGCGCGCAGTATTTGCGTTGTATTTTTTTAGCCGGATTGAGCTGTTAAGCCGCATCGTTTCAAAGCGCTTTTTCTCTGCGAGCTCTGATTATTAACCTTTGGATCCCGATTATTGTTTTGAAAACAGTTAAATTCTGCGTGAAAAAGACGAAGTCAATTAATCCGTCATTTATGGTGCTTTATTAATCCGATGTTTTTGGATATCTCCATTATTACTACGGGCACAAGTGCAAGGCCGAGTATTATGAGGTAGCAGTACGCCGGCAGCATCGCTATGCCGAACGCCAGCCTCAGCGGAGTAAACAGGACTGCGGCTATCAGCAGTATGGATATCGCCGTGGCCTGGTTGAGCTTCTTGTTGCCGAATATTCCCGTCTTAAACAGCGAGCGGTCGGAGCGCATGTTGTATGCGTGTATGGTTTGCGACAGCGCCAGCGTTGCAAACGCCATGCTCTGCCCGCCCTGCAGCGTGCCCGTTACGGAGCGGCCTATGACAAATCCTATCAGAGACAGCGCCGCAAACATAGCGCCCTGCAGCACGACGCGTACTCCGAGACCGTGAGCGAAAAGGCTCTCGTCTTTCGGTTTCGGTTTCTGCTCCATTACGTCCTTTTCCACCGCCTCCATGCCCAGGGCGATAGCGGGAAGGCTGTCTGTTACGAGGTTTATCCACAGCAGCTGTATGGACAGCAGCGGCGACTGGTGCCACATCAGCATTGCCGCGAATACCGCTATGACTTCTCCGATGTTCGTGCCGAGCAGGAAGCCTACGACTTTCTTTATATTGGCGTATATACCTCTGCCCTCGCGCACTGCGTCTACTATGGTGGCAAAATTGTCGTCCGTCAGCGTCATGTCCGACGCGCCCTTGGCCACGTCCGTGCCGGTTATGCCCATAGAGCAGCCTATATCCGCAGCCTTGAGCGCTGGCGCGTCGTTGACCCCGTCTCCGGTCATGGACACTACCTGCCCTTTGCGCTGCCAGGCTTTTACTATTCTTATCTTGTTTTCGGGCGAGACCCTGGCGTATACCGCTATATTTTCTACTCTTGCGTCGAGCTGTTCGTCCGTCATCTCATCGAGCTGAGCGCCCGTTATGGCCTCGTCGCCGTCGTGCAGGATGCCGAGCTGCTTGGCTATCGCGGAGGCTGTAGTTATGTGGTCTCCCGTTATCATTACGGGTTTTATGCCCGCGCGTCTGCATACGGCCACGGCCTGAGCGGCCTCAGGACGCGGCGGGTCTATCATGCCTACTATGCCCATAAACGTCAGTCCGTTTTCTATATCGTCAGACTCGAGCTGCTGCGGCACCTGCGGTATTTGTTTATAGCCTACCGCAAGCACTCTCAGCGCCTCGGAGCTCATCTGCTCGACAATTTTGGCGGCCCTGCTTATATCGCCGTTTACACATCTTTGTGCCATTACGTCAAACGCGCCCTTGACTATGACCACCAGCTTGCCGTCTATATTGTTTATCGTAGACATGAGTTTGCGGTCGGAGTCAAACGGCAGCTCGGCCTGCCTGGGATTGTCACGGTTGAGCTCGTCCTTGGGCATGCCCATCTTATGCGCCGCAAGAACTATCGCCGTTTCTGTAGGGTCGCCTATATGGCGTTCTTTGCCGTCTTCTATTTCCACGGTTCCGTCGCAGCACAGCGCGGCGTATTTGAGCAGCTCTTTTATTTCGGGCGAGGTCTGGGCGCCCAGCTGCGACGGTTCGCCGCCGTCCGCATATGCCTTTACCATGGTCATACGGTTCTGCGTCAGCGTGCCGGTCTTATCGCTGCATATCACGGACGCGCTGCCCAGCGTTTCGACGGCGGGGAGCCTGCGTATGAGCGCGTTTTTCTTGACCATGCGCTGCACGCCTATGGACAGTACGATAGTTACTATCGCGGGCAGGCCCTCGGGTATGGCCGATACTGCCAGGGATACGGCGGTCATGAATATCTCCATTACCGGTATGTCATTGAGTACGCCGACGACGAATATGACTGCGCAGGCCGCGATGGCTATTATGCCGAGGTATTTGCCGAGCTGGGACAGCTTTTTCTGCAGCGGGGTTTGAGTTTCCTTCTCTGACTGCAGCAGTCCGGCTATTTTGCCCATCTGCGTGTCCATGCCCGTGGCTGTTACTACGGCTGAGGCTGCGCCGTAGGATATGCTGCAGCCCGAAAAGACCATATTGGTCCTGTCCGCCAGCGGAGCTGCGGCATCAACGGGCGCGGAAGCGTCTTTTTCGGAAGGGACGGATTCTCCCGTCAGCGCCGACTCCTCGCTTTTGAGGTTGGAACTGCTCAGGAGCCTGGCGTCGGCCGGCACAAAGTCTCCCGCCTCCAGCTTTATCACATCTCCCGGCACAAGTTCTTCGGCGTCGATTACGCGCTCTTTGCCGTCCCTGATTACCCGGGCGTGCGGCGCGGACATATTTTTGAGCGCGTCGAGCGCTTTTTCGGCCCTGCTCTCCTGCACTACGCCCATTATCGCGTTGAGTACGACTATGAGCAATATAAGGATAGGTTCTATAAATTCTCCGGGATCTTTTTCTATGCACGCTACTACAAACGATATGACCGCCGCGGCGATCAGTATCAGTATCATCACGTCCTTGAATTGTTCAAAAAACCTCTGCAGGAAAGTTTTTTTCTTCTTTTCCTTAAGCTTGTTCGGTCCGTATTTCAGTCTTTTGTCCCTGACCTGCTGTTCGGTCAGCCCCTTTTCCGCGTCTGCAGACAGCTCTGATATCAGCTCCTGTATCGGTATGTCGTGTGCGGACAATGTATGTTCCTCCTTGTTTATAGCTTTTACGCCTAAGAGGCGCGCGTCGTTTCCGTCTCGTTGCTGCGCCCGCGGGCGGGCCGCACGGCGCAAGACGGGCTTAGCGCTATTATAAGCTATTATTGACGTTATTTCAATAAGATATTTAAAATTACCCTTATAAAAGACAAAATATATCTGTCGCGGGGGGCGCAGCCGTGACACGGCTGCCGCCTCTGTAGGCGGAAAACGGGCATTAGCCGCCCAGCTCTGCCTTACCGGTTTGGCCGTCTGCCGCAGGTTTGGCTGCCTGCCACAGGTAGAGGCTTGCGGTGGTTGCGTAAGGGGAATATACGGCCGCATGCGTCTCGAAAGTTTTTCGGTCAATTTTGTCGTAGCCGTATAAATTTTGCATGCCCTTGCGTATGCCGTAGTCTCCAAAGCTGATTACGTCCGGCCTGTGCAGCCCGAAGATAAGGGCCATCTGCGCCGTCCATTCTCCGATGCCCTTAAAGGACGTGAGCACCTTTATCACCTCCTCGTCCGGCATCTGTTCTAAGGCTTTCAGCTCCAGCTCTCCCTGAGATATGCCCGCGGCTATGTCTGCTATGCATTTAGCTTTCTTTTCCGACAGGCCGCAGCCGCGCAGCGTCTCGGTCCCGCCGCTGCATATGCGTTCGGGCGTCACGGCGCCCACGCGGCTCTCTATTTTTGCCCAAACGGATTGCAGCGCGGCTCCCGATATCTGCTGCCCTGCCACCTGCCTGACAATGGAGGTAAACAGATCATTGTCCGCCTGTCTGCATATGTGCCCGCAGGAGTCGATATACGCGCCCAGCACGGGGTCCCGCCGTTTGAGATATTCCGTCTGTTCGTCTGAGTACTGCAAATACATATTTATTCCTCCATCGGCCCGTCTGAAAGCGGTGCCAGTCTTTATGTCGGTAGTTTATACGTTTGATTTTTATCATTATATAATAAACATCTTCGGGCGTCAACCTTGACCGCGCCGCGGCAAAGTTTTTGCCCCGCGTCCTTGACACCCAGATACAGATATGATAAAATATATAAATCGGTATATATTTGAGCTTTTGTCCGTATATCCGCATTTGGGACGACGGCTGTCCTGTCACGGGATTTGCCCCGGACGGGCGCTCCTGCTTTGCGCGCGGATACGGACATCGATACGGAGACGGACATACGGTATGAAAAACGTTGCTACTAAAAGAAGCATTACATTATTGGCTTTGTTGTGCGTGGTATTCGCGGCGGCCGCGCCCATGTGCGCGGAAACTCTTAACGCCGACTATGCCATAGAGCAGGTTCAGAAATATTACAGCGACAACGGCATACAGCCCACGTCGGCCGAAGAGATAATCGTCTTTTCTTCGGTCAATGCGCTCGGAGGCAAGACTTTGCCCGATATCTGGGACGAGCAGCAGGACGATATGACGAATTATATCGGCCTGGTATTCTGCCGCCTGTCCAGGGATACCGACCCGTCGGAGGACTATAACGGGGTCAATCCCGTGGAATACCTCGCGCAGCAGCAGAATGAAAACGGCTCTTTCGGCACGGTAGAGCAGACCGCCCTGGCCGCCGCTGCGCTGGAGGCCGCGCAGGTAAGGGCGGGCGAGGACACGATATATTATTCGGCGCGCGCCGCCGTCTCCTGGCTTATAGAAAATCAGCGCCAGGACGGCGCATACGGCGACGGCGTAAGGAGCACAGGCATGGCTCTGTCATATCTGTCCAAATTTAACAGCGGAGATAACGGCGACGTGCGTGCGTCCGTGACCGCGGCGCAGGAATATCTGTCCTCGTGTTTAGAGCAGGGCGGCGAGTTCGATATCTTTGACCTCAGCTGGGTCATAATGGGCCTCACCGATACCGGAGAAGATGTCAACGAGGCCAAATGGGCCGGGCTGGGATATGCTTTGGACAATTTTAAGAACAGCGACGGCACATACCGAGCCCAAAGCGACGGAGAGGACGCCTTTGATTCGGACGCATCTATGGCGGCCGTAGCTGCCTTTGACGCCGTGCTCAACAGCGCCAGCTGGGTATCCAAGCTGATGAACAGCTCGTCATACTCGGTGTTCGTGTGGGATAATCTCAGGCCTTACCTGTACGTTTTTGCCGTAATATGTATGCTCTCACTGATATTTTGGGGATATATAATGTTCGGCAGGAAGAAACACCATGAGCCTCAGTCGAGCCGGCTGTTTTCGGACTCCTCGGAGGAGCCCGGCAGCGGAGAGGAACAGTCGGAATAAAACGCGGCTTAGGCCATATTTTTTCGGAGGGGAAAGAATGTCACATCAGCTTGTAGTGGTTTTGGATTTCGGAGGCCAGTATAATCAGCTCATCGCACGCAGGGTCAGGGACTGCAGCGTATACTGCGAGGTATTGCCGTATACTGCGGGCATAGACAGAATAAAGGCTCTTAATCCCATAGGCATCATTTTTACCGGGGGGCCGTCGAGCGTGTATGCTGAGGGTGCGCCCTGCGTCTCTGAGGAGATTTTCGATTTGGGCGTGCCGGTATTGGGCATATGCTACGGATTTCAGCTTATGGCCAAGCTTTTGGGCGGACAGGTGAGCGCCGCCGATACCCGCGAGTACGGCAGGACCTCCATTCGATATAACCGTGATTCGGCGCTCTTTTCCGATATTCCCGACGGCATATGCTGGATGAGCCATACCGACCGCGTTACCGAGGCTCCGCGGGGCTTTGAGGTAGTGGCGGCCACGGATTCGTGCCCTATAGCGGCTTTTGAGGATAAGGACAGGAAACTGTACGGCATACAGTTTCACACGGAAGTGTCTCATACTCAGAGAGGGACGCATATATTGCGCAATTTCCTGTACGATATATGCGGGGCAGAGGGCGACTGGACAATGCGCGGCTATGCCGCTGAAATGGTAGAGCAAATCCGGGCCAAAGTCGGTTCGGGCAAGGTGCTGTGCGCTCTGAGCGGCGGCGTCGACAGCTCGGTAGCGGCCACACTTGTCAGCAAAGCCGTAGGCGACAGGCTTACCTGTATATTTGTCGACCACGGTCTGCTGCGCAAGGACGAGGGAGACGAGGTCGAGGCCGCTTTCCGCGACATGCCTCTGAAGTTTGTGCGCGTCGAGGCGGGCCGTGAGTTTTTGTCGCATCTTAAGGGCGTATCGGAACCGGAACAAAAACGTAAGATAATAGGCGAAGAATTTATACGCACGTTTGAAAAAGAGGCTAAGAAGATAGGCCGCGTGGACTACTTGGTTCAGGGCACTATATATCCGGATGTCGTAGAGTCGGGCGTCGGCGGAGAGTCTGCAGTAATAAAGAGCCACCATAATGTGGGCGGATTGCCCGACTATGTCGATTTTAAGGAAATTATAGAGCCGTTGAGAATGCTGTTTAAGGACGAGGTTCGCCGCCTCGGCACAGAGCTCGGCCTCAGCCGAACGCTCGTGTCCCGCCAGCCGTTTCCCGGTCCGGGCCTTGCCATACGCGTCATAGGCGATATAACGGAGGACAAGCTGGAAATCCTCAGAGACGCCGACGCAATTCTGCGCCGAGAGATTGAATCTGCGGGTCTCATCGACATGCCCGACCAGTATTTTGCCGTTTTGACCGATACCCGCAGCGTCGGGGTCATGGGCGACGGCCGGACTTACGACTACACCGTAGCTCTGCGCGCGGTGTCCACCACCGACTTTATGACCGCCGATTGGACAAGGCTGCCCTACGACTTGCTGGACAGGATATCCACACGCATCATCAACGAGGTCAAAAACGTGAACCGCGTCGTCTACGACGTCACATCCAAGCCTCCCGCAACAATAGAGTGGGAATAAAGGTCATCATTCCACAGAGTATCTATTTTTATTCTAAAAGCTCTGATTTTATCGTGTTTATTCATATTCTCTGTATTATCCTCATTTTTGATCTTTTTTGAGGTGATACCGTCCTGAAACCAAAAGTAAATAATCCCCCGTGGTTAACAAGATACCTCTCAGCATCACTTTTAAGGTGCTGAGAGGTATTTGCTTTTTTGGTATAATGATGGAATTCAATTATTAGATTCCGGAGGCTATTAAGGGGAGCATACAAAGACAAAAACGGAACATGGTTTGTTTCCGCTCGATACAAGAATTGGGCGGGGGAAACAAAAAATGAAACGGGGATTTTCTACAAAACGAGAGATATTCGCTTGGGAACAAGAGTTTATTGCCAAAAACATTGGAAAAGTTTATTATCCGCAGCACAATGGGCACCTTGACGACAGCCGCAACCGTGGAGATCTGCAGGATCTGGTTGTAGACGTCTTTCATGTTTTCTTCCGTTTTTTCAGACGGTTGTTACTGTAAAAGCGTTCTTGTAAAACAGGCAACTATATCGTGAGGAACATCATGTATAATTCGGCCATAGTTGATACGCCTGCGAGGTTTAAACGGTGCTAAAACTGGTTTGTTTTTCAATGCTCAATCCTCCTTAAAATGAGTAAGGCCGTCCGAAAAACAGGCAGCCCGCCGGTCAAGAAATCAAAAAAACAATAAAAAAAACACCATTCAGAAAATGGTGCTTTCCCGTCCTTCCCGGCTCCTTGATACAATTTTCAACATACTCATTTTTAACATGGAGGGATTTACGCCGCAATCGCAAAACCGTGCCAATGTCATGCCGGTGCGCTGTCTATTTTGTTCTCTGAGAGAGCCAGCCGTTAATTCAACGGATAAATGGAAAATTCAGATATCTCGCAAAGATCGCTCATACGAGATAGCAGCGTGAGATGTCCCGCCGGCTTGGATATCCGATAAAACAGGACGTTCGTAATCAAGATGAGCAGCCACAAAATCACGAGTCAGTTAAAGGCAAACAAGTATTGTGCCATGTTGAAAAAAGGAGCGACCATACAAAATTAAAAAGGAGCTGGGCACCGTAAACGGTCAAAGCCGTCCGGCTGGGCTTTTCCGAGACTACCAGATAAGAGGTTGTCCCCATCAGGGCAAACAGGATCGTCCAAACGACCGCAAACAGCCATCTCGGTGGGATAAAGGCGGTTTGTTGAGCGTCTCAAACGGATTTTATATTGCTGTGTAAGCAGGGCGGAAAGCCTGACTACGGTAAGCGGTATGGCAAGACAGGCAATCCGTTTTTGCACTGTATTTTCCAAATCATCACCCTATAGCATGGATGCTACTCTCATTCCGAAGCAGGGAAAATGTTCTAACAAATGGAAACCGTCCTTGCCGGTAAGATAAATGGATTTCAGAAAATTCTTTGGAAGGGACATGTAGATTGTATCCTACCCTTATCATCAATGAAGTCGAATGCTTCCTTAGGACCTACATAGCGGCCGCCTTTCTTTAGAAGTCCCAGCAGATTACCAAGGCGAGGCTCGTGGATATTGGAAGCTTCACGGCAATTCTAGTGAAATATATTCAACAAGATATATTTATACGATTGAATTTATGAATATGATGCAAATTAATAGTTATTGATAGAGCAAAATTCAATACAATAATTGGGCAAAATATATAATAAAATTAAATGGT
>CALXAN010000100.1 GCA_944386305.1 uncultured Clostridia bacterium | reverse complement strand
ATCGTCCCTTTTTTGATCTCATCTCCGCTGTCATCGGCGTCTGTTGTTTTTTTATGTGCATAGCCGAGGCGCTCGCATTAGCCCCGGCCTTTCGCAAAAAAAATGCTCGGCAAAGCCGGAAATATGCATATTCATACCCTTTTGCAGCGGTTTTTCGGGTGAGAGTTTTTCGAATTTTATTCGTCTTATATAATGAGGGGATGAATAACATTTGGAAAGGAGAAAATCAATGGATAACGGTGCAAGTAGCTACCGCCGTTTCCTTGATGGTGACGAGAACGGCATTGTCCAAATAATTAAGTAATATAAAGACGGCTTAATTCTTTATCTTAACGGGTTTGTCCGCAATGTTCATACCGCGGAAGAGATCGCGGAAGAAACCTTTGTGAAGCTTGTGGCAAAAAGGCCGAAGTTCTCCAAAAACAGCGCTTTTAAGACTTGGCTGTATGCCATCGGCCGAAATGCGGCTATTGATTACTTAAGGCGTAATTCTAAAATGTCGGTTACCCCGATCGATGATTATCGGAATATCCGAAGCGATGAAGAGGGTATGGAGCAATCCTATATACGTGAGGAACGGAAGATAATCATTCACAGAGCCTTAAAAAACTTGAAATCCGAATATCATCAGGTCCTTTATTTGATTTATTTCGAAGGTTTTGATAACAAACAAGCCGCAGCAGTGATGAAAAGAGCAGCCGTCAGATTGAAAACCTTGTTTATCGCGCAAAAATATCGCTGAAGTCAGAGCTTGATAAGGAGGGCTTTCGACATGAAGAATTATAGAGAAATGGCGGACAGCGTTTTTGAACGCAGTCGTGTAATAATAGAGCAGAAAATAAAAAAGCGGAAACTGCTGCAGAGGATATCGGCTGCGGCGTCCTGCTGCTGTCTTGTCGCTCTGCTCAGCTTTGGAGCGTGGCGAAGCGGGGCGTTCGACGGCTCGCCTCAGCTGGCAGCGCCTGACACCGGGTCGGGCTCCGGCGAGAAGGACGGCGCGCCCGAAGCCAACGAGCCTGCAGGACCGAGCGATAACTCGGAACAGGAGCCGGATAAACCTCCGCAAAACAGTCAGCCTCCGGATAACAGCGCGGGGGACGACGACGTCGCGGATCCGCAGGGGCCGAACCCTCCCGATGAACCGGGAGAGGAATTGCCCGGCGGCGGAACCCAAACCGATCCGTCCGGGGGCGGGGCGCCGCATGCGGTATACAGTACCGTCCGAGTAAGCCATGAAGAGGCGGAGCGGCTGTTCGGCCTCCCTGTAGCCGAATGTTCGGAGGCGGACTTTTTGGGCTATGAGCTCGGCGTCGTATCGTCAGACGGGGATATCCATGCCGACGGCGTTATTTATCTGTCCGTAATCTATCTTTTTACAGACGGAGAAATCGCTCTCACCGATATGGACAGAGTGGGCGGAGAAAAGATTTTCGATAATCAGTGGTATCGGTCGGAAGAATACGGGGGCTTCACTTTTTGGATCGAGCGTGATAATATTATTTGGCTGCAGCTGCAGGACTGTACCATGTCCGCCGTATTTGACCATAAGCAGTCAAGCGAGATATATGATTTGATGCTGTCTTTAATTTGACCCTTTATTTTTTTCGGCGGTCCGTCTGCCGAAATGCGCGGGAACGCGTTCCTTTATTTTTTTTCTGCATAAGCTGCCCTGTAGCCGAACAAAATATGCCGCTGCGGCGGTGTCTTTGGCGTACGGCCGCAGGAGGCGAAAATCCGTCTTTTCCTGTGCGGTTTTAAGCAAGCGGAGTTTTGAGCTGCCTTTCTTTCGGATTAATGCGCGCCGAATCGGCCGCCCTATGTTGTGCACATCTCCCGGCGGCTTAAGCCGCCGGGAGATGTGCAATGTCTTGTTGGTAGAACGGCTCCAATTAGACGGGCTGCCCCACGGCTTTGGCGCCGACGGAGGCTGGATCGCCGCTTATGACGAGTGGCTTACCCGTATTTTCGGCAATAACTGACGCAGTGCAGATATTGAGAAAAAATTATCAGGAAAGGAAACATGAATCATGGAATACGTAACTCTGAACAACGGTGTAAAAATGCCCATGGCGGGCATAGGCACATTTCTGCTCAGCCCCGACGAGGCGGAAGCCTCGGTCCTCTATGCCCTTGAGTGCGGCTATCGGCTCATAGATACCGCCAACGCATATGTAAACGAGAAAGCGGTCGGCCGAGCGATGGCGAAATCGGGCTTGGCGCGCGAGGAGATTTTTCTCGAAACAAAGCTGTGGCCCAGCTTCTACGAACAGGACGACGCGGTGGACAAGACGCTGCAGCGTCTCAACACCGACTACATCGACCTGCTCTTGATCCACCAGCCCGCCGGCAATTACGCGGCCGGTTACAGGCAGATGGAGAGGGCTTATGAGGAGGGCAAAGTAAGAGCTATCGGCCTGTCAAACTTTGACGAAAAGCAGATCCGGGAGATTCTAGATACCTGCAGGGTAAAGCCCGCGGTTCTGCAGACTGAGGCGCACCCCTATTCTCAGGAAAAGGAACTGAAAAAATTCCTGGACGGCCAGGGCATCGTCATTCAGGCCTGGTATCCTTTGGGGCACGGCGACAGGGCGCTGATACAGGAGCCGCTGTTTGCCGAGCTCGGCAGGAAGTACGGCAAAAGCAGCGCCCAGATCATTCTGCGCTGGCATATACAGGACGGGAACATCGTCATTCCCGGTTCAAAGAATCCGTCCCATATCAAGGATAATTTCGATTTGTTCGACTTTGCCCTGACAGACGAGGAGATGGCGCGAATATCCGCCATGGACAGGCAGAAGCGTTATTATACCAGCACCCCGGAGCTGCTGCGCCAGTATGCGGAAATGGTGCCCGACGTGGATGGGCAGAAGTAGGGAGGGATAAATATGCGCAGGAATATGGGTGTAAAAACCTGGTTTTATCCCCTGCCGGTGCTGATTATCGGCACTTACAACGAGGACGGCACCCCCAACGCTATGAACGCCGCCTGGGGCGGGCTGTATGATTACGACAAGGTAGTGCTTTGCCTGAGCGCAGGGCATAAGACGACAAAGAATATCAAAGCAAAAGGCGCTTTTACCGTGGCATTCGCCGACGCGGCCCATGTCGTCGCTTCCGACTACGTGGGCATGGCCTCGGGCAACAGTGAACCGGATAAATGGGAAAAATCCGGCTTTCACGCTGTCAAAAGCGAGTTTGTGGACGCGCCCCTTATTGACGAGCTTCCGGTCGCTTTGGAATGCAAATTCATCAAGGTAAATGAGGACGGCAATATCATCGGCCAAATCGTCAATGTCAGCGTCGACGAAAGCGTGCTGAATGAGGAGGGAACCCCGAATATGGACAAGTTCCGTCCCATTTCGTTTGAACCGGCCGGCAGCGGCTATTACGTACTGGGCCGGCGCGTGGGCAGCGCGTTCAGCGACGGCGCAAGGCTCAAATAGCGCGGAAGCAATGGCGGCCTGTTCCTCCCGGGCTCCGTCTGCGGAGCGGGCCCGGGAACCCGGCTGCAGAAAAAAAACGGAATACGGCGGCGGTCGGGGACTTGGGCCGGCAGGCCGCAGAAAAAATTGCACCGGCTCCCGCCAGAGTAAAGCGCGCCGCACAGACAGCGGTTTTTTGGGCGGGAGCTGTGCTGAACAGTGTAATATTAAAGCGTAAAAATACCGACAGAATAGGAGTGATACGGTATGGCGGACTTAAAAGACAAAGTTGCGGTCGTAACCGGCGGCAGCTCCGGCATCGGCAGGGCTATTGCCCTGCGGTTTGCCAAAGACGGGGCCCACGCGGTGATAGTAGGGCGCAGGGAAGAGGCTCTGCGTGAAGCGGCGGCGGAAGATGAAAAAATCAGCTATGTGGCCGGGGATATTACGAAGAATGAGACCGTAGCGGCCGTAATGGCCCATGTGCGGGACAAATACGGGCGTTTGGACATCCTGGTAAACAACGCGGGCTGGTGTCCCGTAAAGCCCATTACCGAGATGACCATAGCCGACTATGACAGCGCCTTTGAGCTGGACGTGCGCGCGCTGGTAAATATGACGATACACGCCCTGCCTTTGATACGCAGCAGCAGGGGCAATATCATCAACCTGTCCAGCGTGGGTTCAACCCACCGCGCCAAGAACCTCTCCATGTACCAGGGCGCGAAAGCGGCGGTAGATAATTTTACCAGGGTATGGGCCCTGGAGCTGGCGTCCGACGGCGTCCGAGTCAACGCCATTGCGCCCGGCGCGATCAGCACCAATATCTGGAATGTGCCCGGCCTTTCCGCCGAAGAGGCCAAAAAGCATCAGGACGGCATAGCCGCAGGCATACCGTTCGGCTATTTCGGAACCCCCGAGGATATAGCCAATATGGCCGCCTTTTTGGTAAGCGACGAGGCGCGTTATGTCAGCGGTGGCATCTTTGCCGTAGACGGCGCCATGGGCGCGGTATGATGCGGCGCAAACGGGTATAAAAACCGAGTGATTACGGACTTATGAAACAAAGATTGTTTCTTGCCTCGCTCTGCGCGGCGCTGCTGCTGTACGGCCTGAGCGGATGCGCGGATAAGCGCTCCGCGCAGGGCGCCGAACCTCAGGCCCCGACCTCCGAACCCGAAGAAGGCCGGCAGGAATCGGATGTGCGGACGGGGGTCGTACCTGAGCAGGTTCTGCAGGGCCGAACCGGTACAATCCATTACAGCTATTATCTGCCGCATGGTTATGACGAGAGCCGGGAGTATCCGCTCATGATGGCGATGCCGGGGTATGACATGATGTGGTTCGGACCGCAATCCTCCGGCTCCAACCTGAACTGGAGCGGCTTTTTGTGCTGGACAGAGCGGGAGATGATTGTCGTTTCCGCCCAGCTCAGCGACTGGGGCGAGACGTCCGCACGGCAGGCCGTCGAACTGACAGAATATTTTATCGATAATTTTTCTGTGGACAAAGACCGTGTCTATGCGGCGGGCTATTCGGCGGGCGGGCAGACCATGTCTCGGGCGGTGTCGATGCGCCCTGACCTGTACGCAGCCTATCTGCATGTCTCTTCTCAGTGGGACGGGGAGTACGCACCCGTAGCGGAAAACGGGGTAGGCGTGTATATTTTTATGGCGGAGAACGACGAGTACTACGGTTCCGGCCGGGCATGGGAGGCCTATTACGGCCTGCGTCAGGCATATATCGACGCGGGAGTCAGCCGGCAGGAGGACGTGCTGCAGATTCTGACCCCGGACGATGAATGGTTTGCCCTGCGCGGCGTCACGGCTAATTACCACGGCGGCGGCAATGCGGTGTTTGATGAACCCGACATTCTTGAGTGGATCGTCTGCCGCAGAAAGGGTGCGTAAGCCAGGCAACGATACGGGTAACGATACTCATGGGAAATATTTTTTTTATTCGGTTATCCCGGCGCCGCGGCGCCGGGCGCTTTTTGGGTAGGAGGTTGGCGGCGCGGAGGCCGCGCGCGTCCGCAGTCGGCGGCAGAATCGACCTTAAGCTGCCGGGAGCCGAACCCAATATGGTTTTAAGCGGCTGATTTGGCGCGCGTACCGCGTTGAAATACTCGTTAATCCGAAAGGATTAACTGCGTTTTTGCCTTGTCCGCGCAAAAATCCGCTCGCTTAAAACTGCACCGAAAAGAGGACGGATTTTTACCTTTGCAGGCTTACAGCTTTTTTCTCCTTTGCCTGCGGGCATACGTCAAAGACACCTATACATGCCTGCGGGACGTACGTTAAAGATACCGAAGCATATTTTTTTTCGGCATATTTTGTCCGACTCCAGCCAGCTTAACAAAATTATAAAATTTCGGCCGCTGTAAATATTGACTTTTGCATAGAGTATGAATTATACTTATTACAGGTCGTTTAGTACCTTCGGGCACGAGCGGACGGTTATCATTTTTATAGGAGGTAGTGGCCGATGCTGTTGAAGGACGCTGAGGTAGGCCGGACATACGTGGTCAGAAATATCAGCCTGCCCTCCCGGTTGCAGCGCCGTCTCGAGGCCCTGGGCATGACGGACCGCACTCCCGTTACGGTATTGAACCGCAAGGGCAGGGGCATATTGATCATCAAGCTGCGCGGCACGCGCTTTGCCCTGGGATATAATATAACGAAAAATATAGAAGTGGAGGCGGACGTCTCAAATGGCTGACAACGAGATGACCATAGGCTTTATAGGCAATCCCAACTGCGGCAAGACCACGCTGTTTAACGCCTATACGGGGGCCAACCTCAAGGTGGCCAACTGGCCGGGGGTAACGGTGGAAAAAGTCGAGGGCGCCGTAAAGGCGCACGGGCTCAATATGCATCTTGTAGACCTGCCGGGCACATACAGCCTGACTTCGTATACCATGGAGGAGACGGTTTCGCGGCAGTTTATCCTCAGCGGCGAAGTGGACGTTATCATAAACGTGGTGGACGCTTCCGCGCTGGAACGCAGCCTCTATCTTACCCTGCAGCTGCTGGAGCTGGGCAGGCCCGTGGTCATGGCGCTCAATATGATGGACATAGTAGAGAAGCGCGGCATGGAGATAGACCTGCACCGTCTGCCCGAGATGCTGGGCATACCCGTCATACCCGTGTCCGCCCGGCAGAGGCGGGGGCTCGACACGCTGCTGCACGCGGCCGCCCACCACAAGGACAGCGCGGGCCCCGACGTGCTGATACACGCGCATAAGACGGGCTCGTCGCACAGGCACGACCACCACGCCGAGTATACGATGGTCTACTCCGACGATATCGAGGATAAGATAGACCTTATCATCCCCGAGCTCAGGAAGCGCTATCCCGATATGCGCAACTACCGCTGGCACGCCATAAAGCTGCTGGAGGCGGATACGGAGATAACCCAAAAATACCCCGTAGATCTGCCCTCAGTGCTGAACCGCAGCTATGAGTCGGACATAATCAATCAGAAGTACGACTTTATCAACGAGATTATCGCGGAGGTGCTGCTGCACAAGGAGCGTCAGGACGCCCTGACGCAGACCGCCGACAGGCTGCTGACCCACAGGATATGGGGCATACCGATATTTTTGGCCATTATGGCGGTCATATTCTTTCTGACCTTTACGGTCGGAGACTGGATTAAGGGCTATTTTGAGCTGGGCATAGACTGGCTGTCCGGCGCGGCGGGGTCGGCCCTCAGCTCCGTAGGCGCGACGCAGGCTCTGACCTCGCTTATCGTAGACGGCGTAATAGGCGGCGTGGGCACTATTGTGACCTTTCTGCCCAATATACTCATCCTGTTCCTCTGCCTGGCGCTGCTGGAAGACAGCGGATACATGGCCAGGGTCGCGTACGTCATGGAGGGCGTCATGAGCAGGCTGGGCCTGTCGGGCAAGGCCTTTATCCCCATGCTGCTGGGCTTCGGCTGCACGGTGCCGGCCATAATGGCTTCGCGCGCGCTGGAGAACAAGCGCGACCGCTTCAAGGTCATGCTCGTCACCCCGTTTATGAGCTGCAACGCCCGCCTGACCATATACATACTTTTTTCCGAAATGTTCTTTGCCGACAAGGCCATGCTCGTGGCCTATTCCATGTACCTTATAGGTATAGTGGTGGCTATTGTCGTCTCGGCGCTCATACACCTGCTCGACCGTAAGAAGAGCGTCAACTACCTCATGATAGAGCTGCCCGAGTACAAAATGCCCGACGCGCGCACCGTGGCCATATATGTGTGGGAAAAGATAAAGGACTATCTCGGCAAGGCCGGCACGACCATATTCCTGGCCACGCTCGTTATCTGGGTACTGCTCAACTTCGGGCCCGGCGGCTCTTCTTCCGCTATGAGCGCCAGCTTCGGCGCGGCGCTGGGCAGGTGGCTTACGCCGTTCTTCGCGCCCATAGGCCTGGGCTTCTGGCAGATAGCCGTCGCCGTTATAGCCGGAATATCCGCCAAGGAGGTCGTCGTGTCGAGCTGCGCGGTGCTGTTCGGTATTGTAAACGCCAGCAGTCCCGAGGGGATGTCCGCGTTTGCCTCCGCGCTGCAGAATATAGGCTTCGGCAGCCTCAACGCTTTCTGCCTGATGGTATTCTGCCTGCTGTATATACCGTGCGCCGCCGCTTTGGCCGCCGTGCGCAAGGAGTCGGGCAGCTGGGCGTGGATGGTTTTTACCGCGGTGTTTCAGCTGGCAGTGGCCTGGCTGGTCACGTTTGCCGTGTACAGAATAGGCTTGTTAATTGTCTGAGCCTGCGGAATATGCTTTCGGCATTTTTTTGCGCCCGGGCGCGCGGAATGCGCTGCGGGGACGGCAAGCGGATTAACGAGTTTTTTTACGCAGTACGCGCCAAACTCAGCCGCTTAAAAATATATTTTGCTCAGCTCC
This sequence comes from uncultured Clostridia bacterium, assembly GCA_944386305.1. Taxonomy (GTDB): domain Bacteria; phylum Bacillota; class Clostridia; order Oscillospirales; family UBA644; genus CALXAN01. Next base: position 1,963 of record CALXAN010000100.1, on the reverse strand, counting down.
CGGCATAAGCTGCCGGGAGCTGAGCCGGATATGCTCAAAGTGCGGCGCTGCTTTTCGGTTACGACCCCCGCGGATTACTTTTCATCCTCGACGTACGCCCGCAGAGCGGCAAAGGTATAAGCCTGCAAAGGTAAAAATATGTCCAAGCCGTTTTTTTCGGTGCATGCAGTTTTAAGCGGGCGGATTTATGTGCGGACAATCCTTTCGGATTAAAATGCATTGCGCGCGAAAAATCAGCCGTCCCGCGCCCGCAGCCGGCAGCTTAATTTAAAAGCAGGCTTTATTTTTGATATCGAGCGCGTACAGAATAAAAAAATGCGGCGGAGGGGCTTGATTTTTCTGCATATATCTGATATAATATATATCCGAGTGCGCGTGCGTATACTCGTTTATTTGCGTTTAATGGAGGTGTTTTAGCATGGCTAAGTGTGATTTTTGCGGCAAGGGAGTTACTTTCGGCAATAATGTTTCTCATTCGCACAGACGTTCAAACAGGATGTGGAAAGCTAACATAAGACGTGTAAAGGCTGTCGTTAACGGCTCCGTTAAACATGTATATGTCTGCACAAACTGCCTGCGTTCGAACAGGGTGCAGAGATCCGTTTAAGCTGACGCAAGCCGAATAAAATATGCCGAAAATGAGCCGTTGCAGCGGCTCATTTTGTTTTCGGAGTACTCCTTGCAGGGCTGAAGCTTCTGCTTTCGCCGCGGTGCGTTTTTTTGTGTTATCGTCGTTTTTTTCGGCGCGTTTTAAACGAGCGGAATTATGCGCGGACAAGGTAACTCTTTCGGATTAAAATGCATTGCGCGCGTGAAAATCAGCCGCCCCATCCTGCGCTCGGTTCCCGTAGTTTTTTTGTCGTATTGAAAAAAATAGGCCTGAGGCCTCTTCGCGGAGGGATATCTTTTTTATTGTTTTCCGTTCGGATCGAGGCCGCCGCTGCGGTACGGCGCAAAACGGCCGCGGCGGATACCCGCCGCGGCCGCTCTGCTGCAGTGTCAGCTCCAGTTCTTTACGAACGCGCCCGACTTGTCGGTAAAGCTGCCGCAGAGTATCATGATGAAATCCACCAGCGTTCCTATGCCGAACATGCCGACCGTCAGCAGCCAAAGTACCCCCGTACCCGCCTTGCCGACATAGAAGCGGTGTATCCCCAATACCCCGAGGAAAAAGCACAGCAGCAGCGCGGCAAGCCTGGATTTGACCGATACCGGCGCCGTTTGTTCCATAAAAATACTCCCCTTTCAGTAAGTTTACATATATATATTATATCAAAAACCTCCGCATCGTGTCAATCTGTTGTTTTTGCTCCGGCATTTTTTTTCGTAAGCGTGCGGTCCGATGCTGCCCGCGCCGCGGGGCGGGTGTTCGGCGCATTTGGGCCGCGCGATTGCAAAAGCGGGTACGCTGTGATATAATATAACCGGGGTTCTCCCGCTTCGGGCGGGCTTCGCGGCGTTTTTTTTGGGGGCCGCAGTGCGAAATCGGGCGCCTTGCGCCCGTAAAATAAACCCTTATACTTTTTTGACGGAGAAGAGCCGTCTGTTCGGGTGCGGCGTAAGGTGATAAAATTCTATGAGCGGGGAGGCGGCAGGGCATGGATATTTTTACGGTGGGCAGGGATTCGCAGGCCGAGATTGTAGAAAAAAAGTCCCGTTTTATAGCCCGCTCGTTTTTTGTACAGGACGAAGCGGAGGCCGTCGGGCGTATTGACGCCGTTCGCGCCGAGAATCCCCAGGCGTCTCACAACGTCTACGCGTACAGTCTGCGCGCGGGCGGCATAAGGCGCTGCAGCGACGACGGGGAGCCTCAGGGCACGGCGGGCATGCCCGTGCTGAAGGTCATCGAGTTCAACGCCCTGTGCGACGTGTGCGTGGTCGTCACCCGCTATTTCGGAGGTATTCTGCTGGGGGCGGGCGGGCTGGTGCGCGCGTATACGCGCAGCGCCGCCGAGGTCATACA
>CALXAN010000099.1 GCA_944386305.1 uncultured Clostridia bacterium | reverse complement strand
GACGATAACCTGCGCCTGCGGGGTATATGCAAGAAGTTCAACTCTCATAAAATCTCTCCATATTCCGTTTATCAATAATCAATTTGTACCGCTCGTCAGTCCTGTGCGCAACATCTCTTCCGCCGCGCTTCTGACAGCCTCGGTAATATTTATTCCGCCGAGTATCCTTGCCAGCTCGTCTATACGCGCAGCATTGTCAAGCTCCCTGACCGCAGTGTAGGTCCGCGCCGCGTCGCTGTGCTTTTCTATAAGAAAATGGTGGTCGGCATATGCCGCAATATAAGCCAAATGCGTCACCGCTATGACCTGGCGGCCGGCTGACATTTGTTTGAGCTTCATCGCTATCTTCTGCGCAGCCCTGCCGCTTACGCCCGAATCTATCTCGTCAAAAACACAGGTCCCCACCGTATCGGCAAGGACATTCTTTATGCTCAGCATAATGCGTGACAGCTCTCCGCCTGAGGCTATCTTAGCAAGAGGCTTAAGCTGTTCACCCTTGTTTGCCGACAGCAAAAACTCAACGACATCGCAGCCGTCGGATTTGGCGGCACAGCGTCCGAACTCTACTTTAAAACGCACGTCGGGCATATTGAGAAAGGCCAGCTCGTCCATTATCGCTTTTTCAAGCCCCGCCGCAGCCGCTCTGCGGGACTGAGTAAGCTGCTCGGCCGCGGCGGCCAGTTCCTCCGCGCAGGCTTCAAAGTCCGATTCTATCTGCGACAGCGTATTTTCCGAATCCTGCAGCTGTTCGAGCTCGGCGGCAGCTTCGGCCGCATATTCGTTTATACTCCGGATGTCCCGGCCGTATTTATGCTTAAGGTCGGATATAAGCTGCAGGCGCTCCTCGGTCTGCTCTAATTCATCGCGGCTGAACTCCAGCCCCTCTTCCTGCCTGCGTATATCCTCTGCGATATCTTCGAGCGACTCAAGCGCGTCGGAAAGCCTTCCGTAAAGCTCCGAGGTCTGCTGTGACAAATTCTCTATATGCTGCAATTGCTTCAGAGCCGAGGAAACAAGGTCTACGGCGTTTTCGCCTCCGCTGCGCAGAAACTGTCCCGCATATTCAAGATTCTCCGCAATCTTTTCGGCGTTCATCAGCACGCTTCGCCTCTGCTTAAGCTTTTCCTCCTCATCCTCAGTCAGCGCCGCGGCGTTGATTTCGGAAATTTGGAAATTCAACAGCTCTATTCTCTTCTCGCGCTTATCCGCGTCCGCAGTAACGGACATTATCCTGCGTTTCAGTGACACAGCCCTGCGATAAATCTTCCTGTAGCTTTCCAAAATGTCCGAATTTGAAGCATACCTGTCAAGATAACGTATATGAGTGGAAGAGTCCAGCAAAGAGGCGCTGTCCTGCTGCCCGTTGATGTTTACAAGATATTTGCCTATCTGCCTGAGCACCGACGCCGTGACCTGTCTGCCGTTTATCCTCGAAGTCGATTTGCCGTCTTCGAACACTTCGCGCTGCAATATCAGCATCCCGTCCTCAGGCTCTATGCCGCAGTCCTCGCAGGCGCGGATAAGGTCCGTATCGGCGGCCGAAACCGTAAAAGAGGCGTTGACTGTTGCTTTTCGGTTTCCGGTTCGGACGATATCCCTTGACGTACGGTTCCCCATCAGCATATTGAGGCTGTCGATTATTATAGACTTACCCGCGCCGGTCTCGCCTGTGAGCGCGATAAGCCCGCCGCCTAACTCAATATCGACGCGCTCTATGACCGCCACGTTTTCTATATGTAAACACGTAAGCATACAGACCCCTCTTCTACTGGATGATACGGGCTATATAGTCGCGCAGCTTTTCCGCCGCGGCATTGTCTTCAGCTGCAAGGAATATAGTATCATCGCCTGCTATGGAGCCTACGACATATTCTTTTTCCTCCGCGTCGATAGAAGCGCATACCGCATCCGCCGTACCGGGATAACACTTTATCACGACTAAATTCTGAGCGGTGCGCACGGTGATGATATTGTCCTTCATAAAATTATACACGCTGGATGAAAACGTGTCCGAAGTATCCGACTGGCGCTGCTCGTACCTATAACCTCCGTCCGAAAGCACTTTAACCAAGTGCAGTTCCCGGATATCCCTGGACACTGTGGCCTGAGTGGCTTTTATACCGGAGACGCTGAGATATTCCGTGAGGGCTTCCTGCGTATCGATATCCTGATCTTTGATAAGTTCGAGGATCTTCTGATGTCTTTTATTTTTCAATTTCATACGCCGAACCCCTTACCTCAGTTTTTCCGACAACGTTCGATAAAACGATCTGTCGCGGAATTTAAGAAACTTTACATGTCTGCAGGATCTCTGAACAAATATGCGATCTGCGCGCTCAAGCCTGAAATTGGTCAGTCCGTCTACGGTCACGTATGCTTCTGCAGACGAAAAAGCCTCAGCGCAGAGCACCGAATCCGCACGGAATACTATCGGCCGGGACGCGATAGAATGAGGACAGATAGGCGTCACGATAAGAGCTTCAATCGCAGGGTCTACTACAGGGCCGCCCGCGGACAGAGAATAAGCCGTCGAGCCGGTAGGAGTGGCAAAAATAATGCCATCCGCCCTGTATGAGGCGATGAAATCATCGCGATTGTACAGAGTCACATCCAATATCTTGGATACGTTTCCGTGAGAAATTACCGCATCGTTGAGCGCAAACTCTCTAAAAACGTCCTCATCTCCGCGCTTAACCACGACGTCTGCCGTCATGCGGTGCTCAACTCCGCATTCGCCCGCGGCAAGCATGTCCAGCAGCTGCAGCTGATCGGGCTCAATCGAAGTCATAAACCCTATCTTGCCTGTATTTATTCCCATTACGGGTATGTCGGCTGCCAGCGCTCCGTGAGCCGCCCGCAGCATCGTGCCGTCCCCGCCCACGGCGACGGCGACGTCTGAGCAGGCGAACATCTGCTCCTGCGGACAATAAATCGCAGACCCGACCGCAAGCTCCCTATCGGGGACAAGCGCCTCTACGCCCACGGACGCTAATTTATCCACAACGTCAAAAAAGACTTCCCTGCTTCTCCGCCGTTCTTTATTCAAAACCATTGCGACTCTCAAAGCAGTCACCGCCTTTTTTTAGGATTTTGTGCGCTGTAAGAACTACTTGCTTAAAGTCAATCTCTCTGTCCGACGGCTTGTCGGACCTGAAGTGTGCTATAAACTCGATGTTGCCCGACCCGCCTCTGATAGGGGAAAAATCCAGTCCGTACAAATACAATCCCTGCGCATATGCGCTGTCCGCGACGCTGCGCAGAGCTCGTAGCTGGGTCTCAGGGTCGCGTACGACGCCGTTTTTCATATGCGTCGGGCCTATCTCAAACTGCGGCTTTACCAGGCATACCGCGTCTGCGTCGGGGCGCATGAATCTCTTTATATGAGGCAAAACATGTACCAGCGATATAAACGAAACGTCGCTCATCACAAAATCGGCCGCGCTGTCCGGTATCCGCGCGGCTCTTATATCCACGCCCTGCATATCCGTCACGCGGGGATCTGCGCGGAGCCGTGGATCGAGCTGGCCCGTGCCCACGTCTATCGCATAAACCCTAACCGCTCCGTTCTGCAGAGCACAATCCGTAAACCCGCCTGTAGAAGCTCCGATATCAACGCATACGCGGCCGCTAAGGTTCAGGCCAAACACCGATATGGCCTTTTGCAGCTTGTACCCGCCGCGGCCGACGTACTTTATCCCCTCGGAAACATCGACAAGCACAGCGTCGGCGTCCGTAACATCGGCAGACGGCTTCAGGGTAAGCTTGCCGTTTATGCTTACGCCGCCGTTCTTTATCAGAAACGCGGCCTTTTCACGGCTGCCGGCATAGCCGCGCCGTACAATGTACAGATCCAAACGCATGAGCTACTTCCTTGACTTTTTCTTTTCTATCGTAAATATCGCCAGCAGCTTAGAAAAGAAGAAAACTATCGACGTGCAGTTCTTCATGGCGAAGTTTTTACCCAAGGCTTTGCAGGATATCATCAGTGCAGAAGTCATGGCGGACATGCCGACCGTGAGTACTATGGAATTCCAGCCCGTGACCGCGGCAAGTTCTCCGGAAATGGCCAAGCACATCGTACCGCTCAGCACGCCGGCTATATCGCCTATGACGTCGTTGCAGAAATTGGCCACTGCGTCCGCCTTGGATATGAGCTTCAGGGCGACGGACGCGCCCCTTACCCTGCGGGCCGCCATCGAGTTGAATACCGCGGCGTCCGCCACTGTCACGCTGATGCCGATAATATCGAACAGGACTCCGATAAATATAAAGAAAAACAATATTAATACCGCGACCCATACGTTGAGGGAAGCAGTGAGTCCTTCGGATACGGATGAAAGAACGGAGGATATGGCGAAAGAAAGCAGGAATATCCGCCCTGCCCATTTGAAATTAAATGTTTTTTTATCAGATTTCATTACAAAATAAAGCTCCGTCTCCGCCTCACATATGTACAATGAAGCAAACGCACGCGAATAGAAGAAACTTAACCCGCATGCGTATATTATTATTTTTTATACGATGACGACGTCCGAAGTAAATCTTACGTCTTAGGTCAAGTAGGTTTCCCCCCGACCTACCCGCTGTCGCCAAACGGGCAGTTCCCTTTTAAAGGTCAGGATAACACGTCGCCGTGATTATGACTTGATTGCCACTTAGTACGTACTGCAATCCTTCGGACGTATCAGTCTAGGAGATTTCCTCAACGGAATCGGTCGATTCTTAGTCTCTTTTGCAAAACTAGTTTGCTACTGCAGCGACACACAGCCTGCGGCCGCAGGACCGTATGCCGGACCAGTATCCGCCAGTTTCACTCAAGACAGGCTACACTACACACAGCTTAACCCTTTTATTTGCGATAAGCTTTGCCTCAGCAAAGCGCGGGAAAACCGTATTGCAGGTTTAACCCTGACCCGTAACACGCAACTATATCACAGAATCAGGTCTCCACGAACGACGGGACAGTTGCCATATGCCATTATGGGTGCCCGGCGTCCTACCTCCCAGCACTCACCCCAAACTGGGCGTAAGAAGCAAGCACAAGAAGTTTCATCGATATGCCCTTCGGTGAATTTTTAGGCCCACCCTGGTAACCGACCGTACCGACTAGAATACTGTATCATCGCTATATAGTATATCATATATACGCCGTATTTTCAAGTGTCGGACAAGCGTTTTAAATATAATTATGCTCAAAAAGGCCGTCTGTTTCATAATTTTCCCAATTATGCGCAGAGGCGGAATATTCCCGTAAAAAAATCAACAGACCCGAAAACCGTTTCGAATCTGTTGAAATATTTAAAAAAGCCGATTATATAAAATTCCCCCGAGCCTAAAGGACAGCGCATATCTGCGGCCGATTAGCCTGCGGCTAAGCCGAACAGCAATCACTCGGTACGATAACACAGCATGTCGGCAAGGTCTCTTAAAAAACGAGGATCGTCAAGCCCCTGCAGGGCTGCCTTGCCCTCCTGCGTAAGAGTCTCTATCTTCATCTGCGCGCCGTCTATGCCGTATATATCCGCAAACGTGAGCTTATTCTCGACCTTGTCTTTACCTATGCTTTTACCCATAGAGGCCTCAGTGCCCACGACGTCGAGGATATCGTCCCTTATCTGGAAAGCCAAGCCTATCCGCTTAGCATACAGCAGCACAGCGTCCGTATCCGACTCGCCGGCGCCTGCGGCAACCGCCCCTAAATGCACTGACGCCTCGAGCATGGCGCTGGTCTTGAGCATATGCACCCGGGTCAGATATTCTTCGTTAACGGCGTCATTCCCCGCAACGTTCTCCATATCGTAGAACTGCCCCGAAACTATACCCGACGTTCCAGAAGCTTGCAGAAGAATACGCGCGCCTTCTGCGGCGCGAGCCCGGCTGAGAGTCCCTTTTTGAGGCTCGTCAAGGATGATTTCAAATGCGCGGGCATAGAGCCCCATGCCTGCCAGCAGCGCCACAGCCTGTCCGAACACAACGTGATTGGTCGGTTTTCCCCTTCTGAGCACGTCATTGTCCATGCAAGGAAGGTCGTCGTATATGAGCGAATATGTATGCACTATCTCCACCGCGCAGGCAAACGCCAAAGCGTCGCGCCGATTGCCGCCGCAGGCCTCGCAGGCGGCCAATACTAAAATCGGGCGTATACGCTTGCCT
>CALXAN010000098.1 GCA_944386305.1 uncultured Clostridia bacterium | reverse complement strand
GCTCGGAGTGTGTTTTTCAGCATATTTACGCGCACGGCGCACCGGCCAGCGCTGCATAAGGGTGATCTGCCTGCGCTCGCCCGAAGGGCACAGTACCACGGCTACTGGCTGCTCGACGGTATATTCCCCCGCGGCAATACTTTCGACAACGCCCTGCACGCCGTACGGCACCATTATCTTATGCTGCAGCGACGGCGTTTCGTCCACTACGCCGATTACGTCGCCGGCACAGACCTTTTTGCCGGCAGTAACAGTAGGCTTAAAGTCCCACTTGCGCTCCCTGTCCAGCGCGGGGACGTCCACGCCGCGGGATATATTGGATCCGCAGGCGCGGCGCATAGCTTCGAGCGGCCTCTGAATACCGTCGAAGATGTTTCCTATCATACCGGGGCCCAGCTCAACGCTCAGCTCCATGTTTGTGGAGGTTACGGGGTCGCCCGGCCCCAGGCCAGCAGTCTCTTCGTAGACCTGAATAGACGCTTTATCGCCGCGCATCTCTATTATCTCGCCTATGAGGCGTTTGCCGCCGACGCGCACGACGTCGAACATGTTCGCAAAAGACATGTTCTCTGCCACGACGAGCGGGCCGGCAACCTTTATGATTCTGCCCTGATCCATATCAAAATATCTCCTATCCCCATTACTTTACGGCGTCTGAACCGACAGCGAGCTTAACGGCGCGCTCAAGGGCGCTCATGCCCGATCCATCGGTCCCGCTAATCCCCGGCAGAGAAATCACCGCAGGTACGCAGCTGTAAGAATATCGGCTGACCGCGGTATCCATAGCCTTATACAAATCCTCCGTAATGTATATGACCGCATACTCCTTTTCCACAAGCTCACGCAGCAGATGCGAAGCGTCTATAGGCGAAGTGCGGAGGAATGTATCGAATCCCACGGCTCTGTAGACGTCCAAACTGTCGTCCGAGCCTATGACTGCAATTTTACTCACGAACTCACCCCCAGCCTTTCCCTGACAGCGTCAGAAGAGGCGCCTCGGCGCTTGCCCCGCAGCACTGCTCGCAGAACACTGAACTCCGCGGTCCTGGCCAGCAGATAAGAGAACGGAACCTGAGGTCCGAAAGCCGTGAGACGGAACGTCTCGACAGTCAATCTGTCAAGACGGGTCCCGATCATATCTGCCCGACCATTCTTTATATCGTCCTCGATATCGGGTCCGCCGCGGCTCAAGCTCGAATTTAGAGGCAGTGACGCCGCAACCGACGCCAAATCCTTGTCATAAAACTCTTCAAAAAAGTCCACGCCTATACACCCGTCAGCGCGTACATAGGACTCCGTGAACATTTGCAGAGGCAGTCCCGCCCTTTTCAGCCTTATAAAAGCCGACATATTTGCCGCGTCCGCCTTTTGCGCCGCATATTCTTCTACAAATGCATAACCGCTCGCCTTTGCCTCAAGAGACATTTCTTCAAAGCAATATCTGTCGCATACAATGTCTACTCTGCGAGGATCGCCGATTTTTGCGGCATCGTCGGCCGCGTCGCTTAAAGCCCTGAGCATAAGGCCGGGCAGTCCGCTCCTGCGCCTCACTGCGTCTATAAATTCCCCGGCGGGAACCCGGCCGGCAGGTACAAGCAAACGGCCGGCGTCGGCGCCGCAATGCTCCGCCTTAACGCACAGCTTCAGATTAAGGTAGTCGCGCGGAATTCTAAATACGCGCACAAGCCCTTTATCCGGTACATTATGCTCAAAAAACGAGTACACTTCGGCCGCCTGGCGCCCGAGCAGGTTCTCGGGATCGGCGGAAAGATCCGCCGATGAACAGTCATAGCCGTTTTCTGCCAGCACGTTCAAGGCCGCGGCGTAATCCGGCGCGTCTATGACAGCGTCAAGTACACGGCCGCAAATCAACCTGTTTTCCAGGCCCTTCACATACCCGGATATGCGCAGATACTCGGTATCCTTGGTCTTCAATACGCTCACCCTTCCTGTGCGCCGCCGTCGCCGAACAGTATGCCGGCGATTTCCGTCTCAAGCTCGCGCCTATGCTCGGCTATCGCCGCGTTTACAGAACACTCAGTATACACGCCGTCACGGCAGAGCATAAACCCGTTCGGAATATCTGAGGTATAATCTCCGCTGAGTACAAATAATTTCTGATCGAGCATTGAAAACACTGAGCGGGCATACTGTCTGTCATGCTCGGAAAAAACGATAGTACCGCCCTCGCTGCCGGCTGAGACGGCCATAGAAGCCAGCAGCCCGGCATACTCGGAGGGCTCCATCCGTGAAAAACTCATCTCAATCCTGTCGAACACTTCCGAAATCATCTCTCGCTTTGCCGCCAGGATTTTTTTGCGCTCCTCCAGCCCGGCCATTGAATTGGCGCGGTTGACCAAATCAAATGCGTGTTTACGAGCCTCGACCAGCGCGGCCTGTCCCTCTTTTTCGGCTTCGGCGCGCATTTCGGCCACTATATCTGCGCCGCGGCTGACAGCGTCGCTGACGATATCTTCAGCGCGGGCCCGCGCTTCGTTGAGTATATTTGTCTTTATGCCGTCTATTCCGCTCATAAAGTATCAGCTCCCACTATCAAAATAATCACGCGATGGGAATGTACAGTATGACAAGCACGGACACCAGCAGCGCAAGTATCGCGTAAATCTCCACGATTATGGCCAAAGTAACGCCCTTCATCATATGCTGGGGCTTCTTGGCGAGTATGCCGACGCCCGCGGCAGCGC
>CALXAN010000097.1 GCA_944386305.1 uncultured Clostridia bacterium | reverse complement strand
GTGAAGTATCCCGCCCTGGAGTCGAGGCCCGACTACGCACTGAATCAAAAATCTCTGCCCGCCGGCCCCTCGGGGGGTGTGTCGTTCGAGGTCAAGGGCGGCCGGGAAGCGGCGGCTAAGTTTATGGACAGCCTCAGGCTGGCCTGCATAGTAGTGCATGTAGCGGACGCGCGCACGAGCGTGCTGCACCCCGCCAGCACTACTCACAGGCAGCTCAGCGACGAGCAGCTCCGGGCCGCGGGTATCAGCGCGGGACTTATCAGGTGCTCCGTAGGTATAGAGCATATCGACGACATCCTGGCCGACGTCAGCCAGGCGCTGGACGCGGTGAGGTGAGACGAATGCCTATAAAGATTCCCAACGCGCTCCCCGCCACGCAGACGCTTATAAACGAGAATATATTCGTCATGACCGAGACGCGGGCGTTAAAACAGGATATACGCCCTCTTAAGATACTCCTGCTCAATCTCATGCCGTCCAAGATAGTTACCGAGACCCAGTTTGCGCGTCTGTTAGGCAATACGGCCCTGCAGGTCGAGCTGGAGTTTCTTCAGACCGACACGCATAAGGCTACCCACACCTCGCAGGAGCATATGCTGGCGTTTTACAAGACCTTTGCGGATATACGCCAGGAGCGCTTTGACGGTATGATAATCACGGGCGCGCCCGTGGAACAGCTTGAGTTTGAGCAGGTCAATTACTGGGAAGAGCTGTGTATGATAATGGAGTGGAGCAAGACCCACGTCCACAGCACGTTCCACATATGCTGGGGCGCTCAGGCAGGGCTGTACTACCATTTCGGGATACCCAAGCGGCCGCTGGAGGAGAAGCTTTTCGGCGTGTACGAGCATGAGGTGGAGTATAAGCGCTCTATATTGTTCAGAGGCTTCGACGACGTGTTCATGGCTCCGCATTCGCGCTATACGACGGTTTTGAGAGAAGACGTCGAGCGGGTGCCGCAGCTGCACATACTCGCCTCGTCGAGCCGCGCGGGACTGTACGCCATGTCCACCAAGGACGGGCGGCAGATATTTGTCACCGGTCACTCCGAGTACGACCCCCGCACCCTTGAGCAGGAGTACCTGCGCGATAAGGCCAAGGGCCTGGCCATAAGGCCGCCCGAGAACTATTATCCGGACGGGGACGATACGCGCCCCCCCCTTGTGACCTGGCGCGGACATGCCAATCTGCTGTTTTCCAACTGGCTCAACTACTTCGTATATCAGACCACGCCCTACAATATCCAGGACATAGGCTGAGGCCGTACGCCCGCGGGCGTACGGCCTGTTTATACGCGCCCCGATGCGTTCGCAGCCCTTTGCCTGCAGGCCTCGAAGGCCATTACCGCGCAGGCGGCGCTGGAGGACAGCGCGTTGCGGAAATCGTTTCCGTACGGTATATATACTCGCCTGTCCGTGTGCGCGTACACCGCCGAGGACAGCCCTCTCATGTGCCCGCCTACGGCGATAATCAGCGGAACGCTCAGGTCTTCCTCGTACAGCGGCACGGCGTCTTTGCGGTCCGCCGCCACGACCTTTATGCCTATATGCTGCGCCTGTTTGAGCACGGATGAAATATCTTCGACGCAGGCCGTGGGGATAAGTTCGGACGCTCCCGCGCTCGACCTTACCACAGTCGCCGCCGCGTTTTCCCAGCTGCGCCGCGGCACTATCAGCCCCGTGGCCCCCGCCGCATAGGCCGAGCGTATGCAGCAGCCGAAGTTGTACGGGTCTTCTATGCCCTCCAGCAGCATGATGAACGGATTTTCGGCCCTCAGCAGGGTAAGCGGGTCTTCGTATCTCCTCTGTCCGGCCAGCGCGCATACGCCGCCGTGGGGCACGTCGCCCGCCATGCTGCGTATAATCTCCTCGGATACGTCTTCTGTCCGTATCCCTTTTGAGGCGGCCAAACGTCTTATGTAGTTCATGTCCCCCGTCTTTTTGCGAGGGTCCGCGAATACGGCGCGCACGTCTCTGACTCCCGCCTTTATCGCGGCTTTTACCGAAATCGCGCCCGAAAGTATCACATCGTCGTCCATGGCCGACACCTCCATGTTTAAGTATACCATATAAGGGCGCGTATGGCAAGGACGCGCTGTTAGCGACGATAGCGAAAATGCGCTTTTATGCAATTATTCAGTATCGGGGTTTGGTGAGTCTGCGCGTTATTATAATCTCTGATAACAGAAAGGGGTAGAGCGATGATAATTTTGATAACCGGCGCGTCGCACACGGGCAAGACGCTGCTTGCGCAAAGATTGCTTGAAAAATATAAATACCCGTATCTGTCCATAGATCATTTAAAAATGGGCCTGATAAGAAGCGGAAATACGCGCCTCACTCCCATGAGCAGCGATGAAGAGCTGACGGAATATCTGTGGCCGATTGTCCGTGAAATCATAAAGACTGCGGCGGAAAACGGGCAGAATCTTATCGTGGAGGGCTGTTATGTGCCGTTTGATTGGGATAAAGATTTTTCGTACGAGTATCTGCGGCTTATAAAATATTACTGTCTTGTAATGAGCGAGAGTTATATAAAGGCGCATTTCGACGACATACGCGCATATGCCTGCGTGATCGAAAGGCGCGCGGGAGATGAGCCTTGTACAATGCAGGGCGTTTTGTCGGACAATGCGCGCATACTTGCGCAGGCTGAGAAATATAATAAAAAATGTGTGATGATAGAGGACGGGTATCATATCGGCGCAGATATTCTTTGACTTTTGCACGCGGCCTGACCGCATTTATTCTTGCGGCTTCGGCCCTTCGGCGAAAGCGCTGCCCCCGCGGAGCGTCTTGAGGCTTTTTGCGTTGTTCGGAGGCGGCCGGCATTGCAGCGGCCGGAGCCGCTGCGGGGATTCTGTCCGCGCCGGGCCTCTGAAAATTTTCGCCGCGGTTCGTCAAAAAAAATGATTTGCAGGGTGTTGACAAACGGTTGTATTTATGGTATTATATACAAGCCCGAGTTGTGGGACTGAGTTTTTAGAGGCGCTTGCTTGAGGGAGTTTAGCTCAGCTGGGAGAGCATCTGCCTTACAAGCAGAGGGTCATAGGTTCGAGTCCTATAACTCCCACCATTGATACGGCTTCGTAGTTCAGTTGGTTAGAACGCCGCCCTGTCACGGCGGAGGTCGTGGGTTCGAATCCCATCGGAGTCGCCATAAGCCTTTGTAGCTCAGTTGGTAGAGCAGAGGACTGAAAATCCTCGTGTCGTCGGTTCGATTCCGACCGAAGGCACCAGCCCTGTTTTACTACGGGGCATATATGCGGAATTAGCTCATCTGGTAGAGCGCAACCTTGCCAAGGTTGAGGTAGCGGGTTCGAGCCCCGTATTCCGCTCCATTTTTTTTATCTGTATAACGGCGCCATAGCCAAGTGGTAAGGCGGAAGTCTGCAAAAGTTCTATGCCCCGGTTCAAATCCGGGTGGCGCCTCCAGCGCGACGCTGGACCCAAATGGGTTCAGCGTTATTTTTGTTTTTATATAGATCCGGCATCTTTTTTTGCCGCCTCTTAACGGGAAAGGACGAAGTGAAAACTTCGTCCTTTTTTATCAATGGTACAAAAAAATGGGATATCATCAGCGATAGCTTGGCTGCCGTTGTATTTCGTCAGACATTATATTATAAAGCGCGGTGTGTATAAAAATCTTTCTAAGATATACAAAACTTGATGATATGCAATTTTTTTTACGGAATTGATGATATACGGTGTGATTTGCTTTGCAAATTCTTGCACCCCAGCAGTCGATATGCTATAATAAGCCAAAGGCGGTGGTTCGGTGCGGGAAAAAACGTCAATTGCAGATAAATATCTGCTGGAACATTTTTACGGGACTTGTTTTCAAAGCAGTAAAGACAGCATCCGTTGCCGCGGAGTAGATTTTTCGGATGAAGAATATTCCTGGCTGGATGTTATTTTGGTAGGCGAGAATAAATGCGGTAATTGCGTACATGTAGCCGAAAAACAGGGCTTTTACTACGGCAAGGGCCGATTCAGCAGCTCTTTTGAAAAGCAGAAATATGTTACGTTGAATAATATCAGGTCACAAGAAGAATTCGAAAAGGTTTGCAGTCTAATCAATGAAGATGTGAGGGGTATCCACGTTCGGGGCGCCGTTGCGGACGCTTTCCCGTTTGAAAGATATAAAAATCTTGAGTTTGTTGTTTTAACCGACCATAGAATAGAGCGCTTTTGGGATATGTCAAAAAATCCATGTTTGCGTGTTCTTACAATTTATGAAAATAAGCGTTTAAAATCTTTGGAGGGTTTGCAGCAAGCCGAAAATTTGGAGTGTATTCAATTTTTAACATGCACTTCAAGCGTCAATACCGCAAAAATTAATTCGCTTAAGCCAATCTCAAATTTGTTGAATTTAAAAGAGGTTATACTTTCTTCAACCGAGCCTATGGATCATAATATTGATTATCTGATAAACTTGCCGAGTTTAGAGTATCTTTGGATTTCGCCAAATCTGTTCCCGACTGAATGCTATGCTAAATTTGAGGCGAAAAAATTTATGCTGTCAGACGAATACGGTATCTATTTAGATGAGGGAGATGATATTTTCCCTTACGGTAAAGGCAAGCATATAATGCATACGCAGCAGCAGAAACAAAAATATTTGAAAGAGTATGAAAGGCTCTTGGAATTATATAAATAAATTAACTTCAATATTAAATAATCAGGTACCGACTAAACTTATTTTATGGTGAAATAATGATGAAGACATTATATTTAATCTGCGGGACAATGGGAGTGGGCAAAACGACGGTAAGCAGACAGCTGATGCAGGATTTGCCAAACAGCGTTTTTCTCGACGGCGACTGGTGCTGGGATTCCAGCCCATTCAGAGTAACCGAAGAGACGAAAGCGATGGTGACGGATAATATTTGTCATATGCTCAATAATTTCCTGCATTGTTCTGCGTATGAAAATATAGTATTCTGCTGGGTGATGCACCGTCAGTCCATTATTGACGCCATTGTTGAAAGACTGGATACGAGCAGCTGCCGCGTAAAAGTCGTGTGCCTCATTGCGGACGAAAAAAGCTTGAGGGAAAGATTATCGGCAGATATAAAAAAGGGCGTTCGCACTGCGGATATTATAGACAGGAGCATAGCAAAAATACCGCTGTACCGCTCTCTCAACGCCATACAAATCGATACAAGCAACAAAACGGTCCGGATGATAACCGAAGAAATAAAGCGATCGACCTAACGGCTTATTAAGGGACGCTCACAGCGGGCGTCCTTTTTTTTCTGTAAAAAATACGGAAGTAAAACGCAAGGGCAATGCATAAATCAAATCGCTGAATGCGATTAATGAAAGCTGCTCGACGCCGGGCGCGGGGGCGATAGCTGTGCCAAAGGCCGGTTCAGACCGCATAAAAAACAAAGCCGCGGCCTTTCGGCGCTTAAGCCCAACGCGTCACATAAAAACACGCGCAGCATATCCTTTATTTTGAGGGCTGCTATTGATTTTGGCGAAACGAAGTGCTATAATATCTTCGTTTGATAATTATCGGCCGTCATCAGCGCCGCGCTGCGCGTATCCGCAGACCGTCGGCGGACATGCGGCGGCAATCTGAAAAGGGGATGGAAAATGGAATTTGAAGTAGTAAACATCGCCCTCTACCTTGCGATAATATTGTTCGCCACTAAGCTGTGCGGACTTATCACCCGCAGACTGGGGATCTCGCAGATAGTCGGAATGGTCATCGCCGGTCTGCTTATAGGGCCTGCGATATTCAGTCATCTTGGAATCCCGGGGTTTTCGGGCATAATAAATCCGTCGGAGATTGAGATGGATGTGCTGGACGCATTTTCGCAGGTAGGCGCGATACTTATACTGTTTTCGTCCGGCATTGAGACGGATATAAAGGAGCTTAAGAAGAGCGGTTTGGCCTCCACCATAATAGCCTGCGTGGGAGTCGCCGTGCCGATAGCTCTCGGAGCGTGCGCGGCGATACTGTTCATGGGCGGATTCGGAGAATTTGCAAACGCGGCCAAGCTGCACAACGCCCTGTACGTAGGCTGCATACTCGCGGCCACGAGCGTGGGCATTACCGTAGAGACCCTGCGGGAGCTGGGCAAACTGAACACAAAAATAGGCACGGTCATACTCAGCGCCGCCATAATCGACGATGTTATAGGTATAGTCGCGCTCAGCCTCATAACCAGCTTCAAGGACGGGAACGTTTGGATCACGCTGCTGAAATGCGTGGGCTTCTTTGTATTTACGATAGGCGCGGGCTTCTTGCTGCGCAAGCTGTTTATCGCTATCGGCAAACGGCACCCGCACACGAGGCGGATAGGGATATTTGCGCTGGCAATGTGCTTTCTGTTCGCATACTGCGCGGAGAAATTCTTCGGTGTAGCGGCGATAACGGGCGCGTATATGGCCGGACTGATGCTCAGCGGGCTCAACGACGCGGGCTTTGTAGACAGGAAAGTCATAGTCAGCGGCTATATGATATTTACGCCCATATTCTTTGCATATATAGGCATCAGCGCAAACTTCTCCAACTTCGGTACGGGAGAAATACTGTTTGCAGTAGTGCTGATAATAGTAGGCATAGCTTCCAAGATTATCGGCTGCGGCGGCGCGGCAAAGCTGTGCGGATACAACGGGCGCGAATCCCTGACGATAGGCTGCGGCATGGTTGCGCGCGGCGAGGTGTCCCTGGCGGTATACTCCTCGGGCTACGCGCTGGTATACTTCGGCGCAAACGGGGAGCTGCTGGGCATTGACCCGCTGCTGGGCACGATACTGCTCATCATCGTGTCTTCTATAGTCTGCCCGATATTGCTCAAGCTTTGTTTCAAAGACAAGCACCCTCAAGAACCGATTCCTGCCTCAGGACCTGCGCCCGAGCAGTTAGACAGCGCGCCTGAACAGGTACAGGCCGGCTCCGGCAGCAGTACGGACGATTAAGCTGTAATCTACAAGATCCGGCTCCCGTTAAGGGAGCCGGATCTTGTAATATCTGCATTATTTTATCTGAGCTTGTCGTGCATATACCGGTTCTGCGCCTGTATGTCAAAATCCCTGTAATCCCACAGATACGCGCGGCCGAGACAGTTTATATCAACCTTCTGCGCCGTGCCCGTGGCGTCCGTAGCGCTTATCAGAGCGGACACCTCCTCGGGGGGAAGAGATTCTATTACTCCTCTGCCCGCGCCGTCTGTTATCTGCGGCAGCTCGGCGTCAATAACTTCCTGCGGGCGAAAAGCGTTGCACAGCTGCAGCTGCAGCGTCCACTGCCCGCAGACCAGCTGCGCGCTGTCGCATATGTCAGAACACACGTCGCCTACGGCGAAGTCCTGAGCGTCGGCCCCTCCGCTGCAGCAGGCACAGATTCTGTCAAAAGCATAGGCCCTGTCCGCGACGGTTAGGGTAAACGGCTCATCGGGATCGGCCTGCACAGACGCGAGCGCCGCACGGCCGAGATCGGACAGAGGCGCTTCTGCGCTAATAAGGATACGCCGCCATATCTTGTCCGACATGCCGGGCGGATAGATCCTGAAATCAAAGACAACGTCCCCGTAGCTCATATGTCCTCCGATCGTCCCGCCGTCCGCAGCAGGAAGTATTTATTATATAGCATATCATAAAACAATACAAAAATCAATAGAGAGAGGGTCGTTTACGACCCTCTCTCCCGCATGTGTATACCTTTATACAGAGTATTAGTTGCAGCAGTTGTTGTTGCAGCTGCAGCTATTGTTGCAACCGCAGCTATTGGTTATAGCGTATATTATAAGAGCCGCTACGATCAGTATCCAAAAATAAGAATTACTCATGTTTTCCCCTCCTGAAGGTGCTTACTTAGTGATGAAGAACCTTGCGGTCCTTACACTGATATATTATGCCGCGAGGAAAATTGTGTGCATATCGGCCGCTCATGAATAATCTGTAAATAGGGGGAGAATTTTTTCTCTCTGCCTATGTTTAAAATCAAAGATATCAATACAAAATAATGTTATAAGCAAGCCAAACAAAACGGAGTGTGAAAAACATGACATCGATCAAACGAGGAGACATATTTTACGCCGATCTCAGTCCGGTAGTAGGCTCGGAGCAGGGCGGGGTACGGCCCGTACTGATAGTGCAGAACGACGTCGGCAACCTGCACAGCCCCACCGTAATAGCCGCGGCGATAACCAGCCAAATAAATAAATCCAAACTGCCGACGCATATAGAAGTAGACGCCGCAAATTACGGGCTGACCAAAGATTCGGTCGTGCTGCTGGAGCAGGTGCGTACGCTGGACAAAAAACGCCTGAAAGAAAAAATGGGCCATTTGGACAACGAGGCCATGTATAAAGTTGACCGCGCGCTCAGCGTAAGCTTCGGTTTGGGCGGCAATCAGTCTCTGTAATTTTTAATATAAATGGCGCGGGACACATCAGTGTCCCGCGCCGCGCGGTATATCGCCGCGCCCCGAATATAACGGGGCGGGAAAAACGAATTTAAACCGGATAACTCAGCCGATTCCCGACAGGACTGTCCGAGGTGGAAGGCGATTCGTTGAAAGGATATTCCGTGCCCGGAGCCGAGGTATCGGGGAGCGCGGTCTGCGGCTCGGCCGTATCGGGGAGCGCGGTCTGCGGCGTATTCGGGACCGCGGTTTGCGGCTCCGTACCTGGGAACGCGGTCCGCGGCTCTTCGGGCATATACCCCAAGGAAGCCATAGCCTCGGCCAGGCTTATATATTCCTCCGACGAAACGTCTGCCCGCGCGCCGCAGGCGAGCATATCGATAGCGCGGGCTGCGGAGATATCTGTATCCCCGAGCCACGCCTCAGTCACGCCCGACACGTCTTGCCCGTCCGCTACCATAGCCCAAAAAAGGCTGACGGCGTCGTTTGCGTTCCTGTTGACGAGCAGCGAAGCGGCATTTATAACCAGCGGGGATGAAACAAACGAATCGACCGTCTGCTGCGCAGTCTTGCCCTTGTTTGCCTCCTGCGCGCACTCGCCTATGCTCTTGCCGTCTTTTAGATATCTTTCGGCCACGGCCGCGACGTCGGAGTCCCTGACCACACCCGAGGCAAATTCTATACCGTCGGCCGTGAATATAAACGGGATATCGCGTATTATACGCCCGTAATCCACATAGCCTTCCGATACCATGAGCCCCAATACGCCCGAGGTGTCGGATTTTTTAATGCTTCGGAGCGCGAAAAACACTGCCGCTGCGACCAGCAGGCACATGACCAGCTTCACTATAACAAAGCCTAGCGCAAGCCTGCGTCTGCTTCGGTTTTTCGTCGCCCCGCAGGCCCACGCCACGGCGGTTATAAGACCTATGACAGGTATGGCCATAACAAAAACAGACCACACAAATCCCCACACGCTCATAACGTCGCAGGGCGTGCGCTTATTCTGATAGACTATCTCATTGTCGGACATGGACAAACCCCCTTCTGTCAACAGCGGCTAATTCTCCGCACCGCGCGCGATATATAACTAAAAGACAGATAACCCTGAGGCGGGCAGCGCCGGATTTTTTTCTTCGGCAGCATAATCCCGCTGATTGAATGCGCTCTGCGCCTTATTAAATAATTATATATTTTCCCGCGACGCTTGTCAACAAAACTATAAATTTTTGTATTCGGACTTGACATCACAGACTTAATCATGTATAATTAAACCAAAGAAATTAAGAATCATTCTCAATTGGTAATCATTATCATTTTTAAGAAAGAGGGCGAGCATATGAAAGAACTGAAGGGTACAAAAACCGAGGCGAACCTTTGGGCGGCCTTTGCGGGCGAGTGTCAGGCAAGGAGCAAATACGACTATTTTGCGTCCAAGGCCAAGAAAGACGGCTATGAGCAGATAGCGGCTATATTTGCCGAAACGGCGCTCAACGAGAAAGAGCATGCAAAGATTTGGTTTAAGCTGCTGCAGGGCATAGGCACCACCGGAGAGAATCTTGTATCCGCCGCCAACGGAGAAAACTACGAATGGACCGACATGTACGCGCAGTTTGCAAAAGAGGCCAAAGAAGAAGGCTTTGACGACATAGCGGCGCTGTTTGACGGGGTAGCGGCTATCGAGAAAGAGCACGAGGAACGGTACAGAAAGCTGCTGAGCAATCTCGGCGGCGACCTTGTATTTTCCAGGGACGGCGACGTGATATGGCAGTGCCGCAACTGCGGGCACATACATATAGGCAAAAAAGCGCCCGAGGTATGCCCCGTTTGCCAGCATCCAAAGGCATTTTTCCAGCTCAAGGCCGAGAATTACTAATTATATACTGCAGCATAGTCATATACGAAATATGCATCTTAAAGGCGCGGCGTCAGGCCCGCGCCTTTTTTATATGCGGATATTTCGATAAAGCTGAAAAATCGCCCGTCGGACCGCTTAAGCGAAAAGTCTCAATCCGGCGGCTGCTTTGCCTGTATCCTTATATAAAGTCGGAGTTATACGCAAAATCTCTGTATTATAAATATATGCGGGCATGTCCCATTATATGACCCCAAAAGCATAAACTTATAACATGCTCGGGCAGACTTTTTAAATATATATAATTATGTGTCAATATGGTCTAAATTGCAATATCAAATAGGACAGAATTAAAAATAAAATCAGCAGAGTGGTAATTGAAGATTTTTCGAGGTAAATTGTTAATCCAGTTTTCGACAAACGCAACTTGTTCATCGGTAATGTTA
>CALXAN010000096.1 GCA_944386305.1 uncultured Clostridia bacterium | reverse complement strand
GAAGTCGCCGGCTCCGATGTTGGATTTCTCCGCTCGGGCTTCGCCCTCTCTTCGCAATCCAACATCATTCTGCTACAAATCGTTACTTTTCTGTGAACTATTGCAGGTTGCTATTGCAATTTGCGAATAAAAAATATTTAATCAAAAGTAAAAATCTTCAGTCTATCCTTAAGTGTAAAAAGACTTTGGCTGCATTTTATCCTAAGTGTAAAAAACTTTGCCTTCAGTAATCACCTTTCGGTCGTCCCCAGTCAGCTTAACGCAAAAAAACTTTTGGTCAGTATATTAAGCGTTATACCCCTCAATAGTTATTATATCTCACGGCCTTCAGGCAGTATAATCAAAAAACCTTCAGTCAGAGGCTGTTCTTAAACGGACAGCTTTGAACTTAGGTCAGCATATTCTTAAGTGGAATACTTTGTGTAAGCATGATTAAAAAAAAACTTCAGTCTGCATTTTAAAAGTTTTTCATATATCAGCCCATGGCCCTGTTTAAGCCCGTCCGCCGCTTTTTACCCGCGAGTCTGAAGAGCGCAGAGGCGGCGCTTCTGATACTTGACAAACGCGGCGTCAGCGATTATAATGTAATAAATTCCGGGCACGGCCCCGTATTGCGGGCCTTGTATACGGTTATTATAACATAACGGCATATTCTTTTCAATAAATATACGGAGGAAAACAACCATGAATTTTGAGAAAATACGTTCTTTGATTTCCGAGCGCTTTGATGTGGAGGAAGACAAGATAACCCGCGATACGGATATCGTAGAGGACTTGGGCGTCGATTCTCTCGACATAGCCGAGCTGCTGCTTACTCTTGAGGACGAGTTTGATATAACCATCCCCGAGGAGGACATAGCCAAGCTCAAGACCGTAGGCGATCTTGTAGATTTTATGGATAAGCAGGGCTGACGATATGCGTATAATGGCGGTGGATTACGGCGCCGTCCGTACAGGCATAGCCGTATGCGATGCGTCCGAGACTATAGCCTCGCCGGTCTGCGTCATACGCATACCTGCCGTCAATGAAGACGGTCTTCTGCTGGCCGTGGCTGCAAAGGCTGCGGAGCTGTCGGCCGAGCGGATAGTGGTAGGCAACCCTCTGCGCACCGACGGGCGCGACAGCGAGATGTCTGAGCGCGCGTCGGCTTTTGCATGCAGGCTGGCTGAAAAATCCGGCATAACTCCCGAATTGGCGGACGAACGCTTTACCACTCTTATCGCCTCGCGCAGCCTGCGTCAGGCGGGCAAGGACAGCCGCAGGCAGCGCGCGTGTATAGACGCCGCGGCAGCTGCGGTTTTGCTGCAGGACTATATCGACGCTCGCCGTTCTTAGTTTTTTTACAGACGCTCGCCGCCGCTGAATATGTAATGCGAAAATTCAAATACGAGATTTGTTTATCAGGTTATTTGCGATAAAACTCGGTTTAAATTGATAGTGAACTTAGGGTAAGCACTATGAACCTGTGATAAAAAAAGAATAAATATTATCCCGGTATGTTTTTGAACCCGCCGCTTACGCGGCGGGTTCGTTTTTTTTGTATGATAAAACATTCGTCGGCCGTGCTGCGAAAAAGAAGAAAGATTTGCGGCAAAATGAGACAAAGAAACGAGTAGTATGCGCGAAAATAAGCCGCTTAAAACCATATTTTGTTCGGCTCTCGGCAGTTTATGCCGGGAGCTGAGTTGACGAAAAAATAGAGGCGCTGTTCTCGACGTACGCCCGCAGAACTGTAAAGACGAAGATACCTGTAAGCCTGCAAATGCAAAAATACATTCGAGCTGTTTTTTCGGTGTGAGCAGTTTTAAGCGAGCGGATTTTTTGCGGACAAGGTCGCAGTTAATCCTTTTGGGTTAAAATTTTAACGCGGTACGTGCGGGAATTAGCCAAAAGCGTGTTGCGTTCGGTTGCCGGCAGTATAAACACGGGCCGGGAAAAACGCTGCTGAAAAAAATACGGAGTATAGAAAAAAAGTATTGACAAACGCGGATTTTTCTGCTACTATAGTCATAACCATAAAAGATAGAGGCGCATGGCATGATAAGTACGCCGGTTGCTAAGACGGCAGTCGTTTCCGGCGGAAAGGCATGCATGCCGAAGGTAAGCGCGGGCGCGCGCTTGTCCTGGGTCGGCACCATAACAGATGCCGGACTGTCGCAGTTGCGGAGTGCTATTGATTATCGGAGGTTTCGCCTTTTGCGGGGCGGACGGTTTCTTTGATTGATTTATTTGCAGCTGCGAGATATCTTGCAGCTGCATTTTTTTGGATAATTTTTTACGGAGGTAGATATTTTATGTTTAATCGACCTGTATTCACCGGTGTTGCCACGGCGCTTATAACGCCGTTTACCAAGGACGGCTCAGCCGTGGACTATGACAGCTTGGGCAGGCTCATAGACTGGCAGATAGACAGCGGTATCAACGCGCTGGTCATCGCGGGCACTACCGGAGAGGCGTCCACTCTCAGCGACGACGAGCACCGTATGGTGATAGACTTCGCCGTCAAGCGCGCTGCCGGCAGAGTGCCCATTATCGCGGGCGTGGGCAGCAACGATACCTCGTACGCCTTCGATCTTATCGACTGCGCGTGCCAGTCCGGCGCGGACGCTATGCTGGTGGTCACGCCGTATTACAACAAGGCGACCCAAAACGGACTTATCAGGATGTATACCGAGATGGCCGACAGGAGTACAAAACCGCTGATTCTGTACAATGTGCCCTCGAGAACGGGCGTCAATATCGAGCCCAAGACCTACGCCGCTTTGGCCGAACACCCCAATATCGCGGGTATTAAGGAGGCCAACGGCAATATATCTAAAATCGTGGAGACTATGTCGTATGTGGACGGCAAGCTTGACCTGTATTCGGGCAACGACGACCAGATAGTGCCTCTGCTGGCGCTTAACGGCAAGGGCGTTATCTCCGTTCTGTCGAACGTTCTGCCTGCCGAAACCGTGCAGATTACTTCTAAATTCTTCTCGGGCGACGTCAGGGGCAGCGCCCAGCTGCAGTTTGCCATGCATGAACTGGTCGGCGCGCTGTTCTGCGAGGTAAACCCCATTCCCGTAAAGGCGGCCGTCGCTGCTATGGGCTATTGCGAAAACTCGCTGCGTATGCCTCTGACCGTCATGGAAGAGGACCATCGCCAAAGGCTGCTTGCGGCCATGCGCGCGCACGGCCTCGACGTATAGCGTCGTCCGCCCTAAGGACGGCGCGGGCCGCAGGAGCGCACGTCTCCGCGCGGCTTACAGTGTGATAAAAAAAAGGATGATAGCGTGAAAAATCTCGCTATAAAAATAGGGACGGCGTTCCGCTCGCCTTTTATTTGCATAAAAACCGAGGAACGTGCCGATTTAATCTCCATTTTGCCGCTGATGAAGATTTTAATTCCTATTTGCGCCGACGCTTTAGCGGCAGAATGGAGATTAATATGAAAGTGATAATAAACGGAGCCTGCGGACGCATGGGCATGAAGCTCACGGATTTGGTAAATCAGGGCGTCTACGGCGCCGAACTGGTAGCGGGCGTGGATATAAGCGGCGGGGCCGACTACACGTCGCTGGACGACGTGCCTGCAAGGGCGGACGTTATAATCGATTTTACCAACCACAGCGCGTGCAAGACTTTGGTCGAATACGCCGCGCGCACGCTCACTCCCGTAGTCATAGCCACCACGGGGCATACGGAGGATGAGATGGCCGCCATAGACGAGGCCGCGCAGAAGACCGCCGTGTTTATGTCCTCAAATATGTCCGTAGGCATAGCGCTGCTGGCGGATCTTGCAAAGCAGGCCGCCAAGGCAATGGGCGATGCGGATATAGAGATAGTGGAGACGCACCACAACCGCAAGGCCGACGCTCCGAGCGGCACGGCGTACATGCTGGCCGAGGCCATCAGAGAAGTGCGCCCCGAGCTCTACGTTAAGACCGGGAGAAGCGGGTACGGCAAGCGCGATAAGAACGAGCTGGGCATACAGTCCGTAAGAGTCGGCAACGTCATAGGCGAACATGAGGTCATCGTGGGTACGGACGCTCAGACCATCAGGCTCAGGCACGAGGCGCATGACCGCATTCTGTTTGCCGAGGGCGCTCTGCGCGCGGCCAAATTCATCTGCGGCAAGCCCGCGGGCAAGTATAACATGAAAGATTTGTTTAAATAAAGACATCAGGGGGGCTGGCTATGAAATATCCTTTTACCAAAATGCACGGTATCGGCAACGATTACATATATTTCAACTGTCTGCAGCGCGAGCTTGACGACCCCTCGGGCATGGCGCGGTATCTGTCCCGCAGGCATTTTTCTGTGGGCGCGGACGGAATAGTCATGATATGCCCGTCGGATAAGGCGGACGCGCGTATGCGCATGTTCAACGCCGACGGCAGCGAGGGAAAGATGTGCGGCAACGCCATACGCTGCGTGGGCAAATATCTGTACGACAACGGCCTGACGGACAAAACCCAGCTTACTATCGATACCCTCAGCGGCGTCAAGCGCCTGCAGCTCGACGTCCGCGGCGGCAGGGTGCGCAGCGTGCGCGTGGATATGGGCACGGCGGAGTTTGAGCCGTCCAAGATACCCGTGACCTGCGCCTGCGATATAGTAAAAGACATGCCCGTAAACATAGCGGGTTCGGAATGGCGCATCACGTGCGTGAGCATGGGCAACCCCCACGCTGTGGTATATGTAGACGACCCCGACGCGCTGGAGCTTGACCGGCTCGGACCGCAGTTCGAAAACCACCCCATGTTCCCCCAGCGGGTCAATACGGAGTTCGTGCGAGTCGAAGACCCGCATACTCTGCGCATGCGGGTGTGGGAGCGGGGCAGCGGCGAGACCTACGCCTGCGGCACCGGCGCCTGCGCCTGCGTAGCCGCGTCCGCGCTCAACGGCCTGTGCCCCTACGACGAGCCCGTGACCGTCAGACTCAGGGGCGGGGAGCTGCAGATAGTATGCACCCGCGACAGGCGCGTGTTTATGAGCGGTCCTGCGGCGCGGGCATATGAAGGAGTGTTTGATGATGAAGATAGAGATTAACGAGCATTACCTTGACTTAAAGGAAAGCTACCTGTTTTCCGAGATTGCCAGGCGTGTCAGCGCCTACAGCGCCCAGCACCCCGACAAGAAAATAATCCGCCTCGGCATAGGCGACGTGACCCTGCCCCTCGCACCCTCCGTTATCGCCGCCATGAGCGCCGCCGTACAGGAAATGGCCGATAAGGCCACGTTCCGCGGCTATGCGCCCGAATACGGATACGACTTTTTGCGTCAGGCGATAAGCCGCCACTATGCGTCGCTGGGCGTCGATGTGTCCGCCGACGACGTGTTTGTGTCCGACGGCGCGAAGAGCGATGTGGGCAATATCGTGGATATCCTGGGCGATAATACCGTGCTGATCCCCGACCCCGTCTATCCCGTCTATTTGGACAGCAATATCATGTCGGGCAGGCGCGTGCAGTTTTTGGACGCCTGCGCCTCAAACGGCTTTTTGCCCATGCCCGACGGCCTGAGCGGCGAGGGCTACGTCATACACATCCGCACGCCCAATAATCCCACGGGCGCGGTCGACAGCGGAGAACGGCTGGGCC
>CALXAN010000095.1 GCA_944386305.1 uncultured Clostridia bacterium | reverse complement strand
GTCGATGCCGGCGTGGATTATCAGCGCGAATGCCAGGTAAGGGTTAGCCTCGCAGTCAGCGCTGCGGAGCTCTATGCTGCCCGCGTCGTCAAGGGAGGGTATGCGCATCAGCTGGGGCCAGTTTTCGGCGGTCCAGGTTATATATTTAGGGGCTTTAAGTCTTCCGAGACGCTTGTATGACTCCTCGGTCGGGTTAAGGAATGCGGTGATTTGGCATATATGCTCCAGTATTCCTGCCGCGAATGCGTCGCGCACACGTTCATCTTCACGAGGCGATACGGATACGTTTATGTGAAATCCGTTTCCGTTTGTATCGGGCATGGGCTTGGGGCTAAAATCTGCATACAATCCGTTAAGCGCTGCTATCGTACTGACGACGTTCTTAAACGTTACGGCGTTGTCCGCAGCCTGCGGCGCGTCCGCACCTCTGAAATCGACTTCATTCTGTCCGGGCCCATCCTCGTGGTGTGAGCTTTCGGGTTTCATACCCATTTCCTCAAGTGTCAGCACTATCTCGCGGCGAATATTTTCACCCTTGTCCAGCGGAGCGACGTCCAGGTATCCGCAGTAATCATGCGGCTCGTCGGTGGGATTCCCGCTCTCATCGGTCTTGAACAGATAGAACTCGAATTTGGAACCGAAGCTGCATTTGAGTCCGTTCTGTTCGGCCTCGTCGGCAGCCAGTCTGAGTATGCGCCTGCAGTCCGCCTCGAACGGTTTGCCGTCGGGGTGAAATATGTTGCAGAAAAATCTTATGACCCGCCCTGTAGAAGGCCTCCACGACAGCACCGTCAGAGTGGCGGGGTCGGGGAACAGCCGCAGATTAGTTTTTGCCGCCGAGGCAAATCCCGTGATAGCCGATGGGTCGAACTCCACGCCGTGCTCAAAGGCGCGTTCAAGCTCGCTTGCCGTTATTGCGATGTTTTTCTGTACGCCGAAGACGTCGCAGAACGCCAAGCGTATGAATTTTACGTTTTCCTGCTCTATATATTCGAGTATCTCGCGCTTGGTATAAGCCATGGCCGCCTCCTCATTTTTTGCCGAATCGGCGCTGTGCGTACGCGCCCTCGGTATTTATTCATACAAATTATATAATATATGCGCCTCTTTTGTCAACCCGAAGAAAGGGGACCTTTTTTCGTTTTTTTTTCGAGGGATATTGACAAACGCCCGTTTTTGGTATATAATCATTACATATGATTCATACGACAAAGGCGTCGCGGATCCGTTCGCGGCGTCTTTGTCGTTTTTTGCAGGATATTTTTAGAAGTAAAAGGAGAAATGAGAGCAATGAGTATGACCACAGACCTGTTCGGTTCAATGGTGTTCGGAGATTCCGTAATGAGGGAGAAACTCCCCAAGGAGACGTATCGCGCCATGCGCAACACCATCAAGAGAGGCAAGCACCTCGACCTTGATGTCGCAAACGTTGTGGCCACTGCAATGAAGGACTGGGCCATAGAGAAAGGCGCCACGCACTTTACGCATTGGTTCCAGCCGTTGACCGGCATAACTGCCGAGAAACATGACAGCTTTATATCTCCTACCGACGATGAGCGCGTTATCATGGAATTTTCGGGCAAAGAGCTTGTACGGGGAGAGCCCGATGCGTCTTCTTTCCCCTCCGGCGGTCTGCGCGCCACGTTCGAGGCCAGGGGTTATACGTCCTGGGACCCCACGTCTTATGCGTTTGTAAAGGATAAGACTCTGTACATACCCACGGCCTTCTGTGCTTACGGCGGCGAGGCGCTTGACAAGAAGACGCCTCTGCTGCGTTCTATGGAAGCGCTGCAGAAGCAGGCCATAAGGATACTGAGAATGTTCGGGCACAATGATGTATCTATCGTCCGTCCGACCGTGGGCTCCGAGCAGGAATATTTTCTTGTAGATAAAGAAGTATATGACAGGCGTCCCGACCTTGTGTATACGGGCCGCACGCTTTTCGGCGCAAAGTCGCCTAAGGGGCAGGAGCTGGAGGATCATTATTTCGGCAGTATAAAGCCGAGGGTCAAAGCTTTTATGGACGAACTTGACGCAGAGCTGTGGAAACTCGGCATTCTTGCCAAGACAGAGCATAACGAGGTCGCGCCCGCCCAGCATGAGCTCGCCCCGATATTTTCCACCACAAACATCGCCGCAGACCACAACCAGCTGACCATGGAGCTTATGCAGACCATAGCCCGCAAGCACGGTATGGTATGTATACTGCACGAAAAGCCCTTTGCCGGAGTCAACGGCAGCGGCAAACATAACAACTGGTCTTTGAGCACAAATACCGGCATGAACCTGCTCGAACCCGGTGACACGCCTTTTGAGAACGCGCAGTTCCTGCTGTTTCTCACAGCCGTAATAGAGGCGGTGGATGAGTATCAGGATCTGCTGCGCATATCGGTGGCTTCTGCTGGCAACGACCACAGACTTGGAGCAAATGAAGCGCCTCCGGCCATAGTATCTGTATATTTGGGCGACGAACTCATGAATATACTTGAGGCGATAGAAAACGGCTCCGAATACGGCGGGAGAGAACAGGAGCTGCTGCGCGTAGGTGTGCACGTTCTGCCCAAATTCCCCAAAGACAATACCGACCGCAACAGGACGTCTCCCTTTGCCTTTACCGGCAATAAGTTTGAGTTCCGTATGCTCGGCTCAGCTTCTTCCATATCCGATACAAACACAATCATAAACACGGCAGTAGCCGAAGTACTTAAGAAATACGCCGACGTACTCGAGGCCTCCGACCAGTTCGAAGGCGACCTGCACGAGCTTATCAAAGAGAGTATAAAAAATCATAAGCGCATTATCTTCAACGGCAACGGCTACGACGAGGCCTGGGTCGAGGAGGCCCGCCGCCGCGGCCTGAGCAACCTGCGCACGACGCCGGACGCATTGGAGCATCTGCTTGATAAGAAGAATGTGGACCTGTTCGTGTCCAATAAGGTTTTCAGTGAGGCCGAGCTGATATCGAGGCATGAGATAATGCTGGAGAACTACTGCAAGGTTATAGGCATCGAGGCTCTTACAATGATACAGATGGTTCGTTCGTCGGTTTTGCCGGCGTCTACCGAGTACCGCGGGCGTTTGGCCGAGGCGGTCAGGGATATATCCGAGGTCGACAATACCGCCGACGTTTCTTATGAGAAAGAGCAGATAAGCCGCCTGTCTTCTCTGACAGGCATGGCGTATCGAGACGTCAAGGCGCTTGAAAACGCGCTCGTATCCGCCAAGGCCGCCGCAGGCGCTTCGGACAGCGCCGCGGAGTTCCGCGACCAGGTCATACCCGCTATGAACGAGCTGCGCGTAGTTGTGGACGAGATGCAGACCGTTACTGCCAAAGATTACTGGCCTTATCCGACATACGGCGAAATTTTGTTCAGCGTACGGTAAATGCGAAAATCTTATGAGAGGTTATATACGATGGATGCATACAGTGATTTTTCCGACCCGGCGTCCGTGCCGCACGACGCCTGCGGTATAGGCGGGGTCGTGAATATAGACGGCAGGGCCGAACACCGTACGGTGGACGACGCGCTGCATATTGTCGAAAAGCTCGACCACCGCGCGGGTCGGGATGCGTCGGGCCAAACGGGCGACGGCGTGGGGATAATGCTGCAAATATCCCATAAATTTTTCTCCAAGGCCGCATCGGCCGTCGGCGTGCAGCTCAGCGGGGCGCGCGATTACGGCGTGGGCATGTTCTTTATGCCTCAGGACGCGCTTAAGCAGAACGAATCCAAAAAGCTGCTCGAAATTCTTGCGCACAAAAGCGGCTTAAACCTGCTGGGGTGGCGTAAAGTTCCTGTATGTCCCGACATCCTCGGCAGGCGCGCCGCGGACTGTATGCCCTCCGTGTGGCAGTGCTTCATAGCCCGACCCGAAGATGCGGAAGCGGGCTTTGAGTTCGACAGGCGGCTGTACGTGCTGCGGCGCGAGTTTGAGCAGTCCTGCGACGGGATATATGTAGTGTCCATGTCTTCGCGTACCATAGTTTACAAGGGTATGTTCCTTGTCGGGCAGCTCAGGCTTTTTTATCCTGATTTGCAGGATGAGGATTACGAAAGCGCGATTGCGCTGGTGCATTCCCGCTTTTCCACCAATACCGATCCGAGCTGGGAGCGCGCCCACCCCAACAGGTTTATCCTGCATAACGGCGAGATAAATACCATAAGAGGCAACGCAGACCGTATGTTGACCAGGGAAGAAACCATGCATTCCGATTTCCTGGACCGTAACGGGGATAAGATACTGCCTGTGATTAATTCGTCGGGTTCGGATTCCGCCATGCTCGACAATACCCTGGAATTTATGTACATGAACGGCATAGAGCTGCCCCTGGCCGTGATGATGCTCATACCCGAGCCGTGGAAAAACGACAAATGGATGAGCAGCGACAAAAAAGACTTTTATCACTATTACGCCACGATGATGGAGCCATGGGACGGTCCGGCCGCCCTGCTGTTCTCAGACGGCGATATTATGGGCGCGGCTCTCGACCGCA
>CALXAN010000094.1 GCA_944386305.1 uncultured Clostridia bacterium | reverse complement strand
CACCAAAGCCGCGGCCTGCGTTATAGGCTGCGGCCTGGGCGAAAATGCAAGAAAGATCGAGTTTTACCTATCTCAAAACAAGCCTTGCGTCATAGATGCGGATGCAATTACATATATATCAAAACACAGGCGTCTGCTGAAGTATTTGTCGGCCCGCGCAGTCATTACGCCTCACCCGGCGGAAATGGCGAGACTTTTGGGCACGGACACCAGCGCTGTGGAAGAAGACAGGATCACTGCGGCGCGAAGCTTTGCCACAAAGTACGGAGTGACTACCGTACTCAAAGGTCACCACACGCTCATAGCCTCACCCGACGGACAGATATATATAAACACCACAGGCAATCCCGCGCTGTCAAAAGCCGGCAGCGGAGACGTGCTGGCGGGTGTAATCGGCGGGCTGTTGGCGCAGCTCTATCCTCCGACCCAAGCCGCCGCGCTGGGCGTATATCTGCACGGCAAAGCTGCAGATATACTCGCAGACAAATATCACAGAGGTGCCGTACTGCCCTCCGACCTGCCTAAACAGATCGGAGAATTTATATATTAATGTGGGGAAAAAGTAATGAAGCGTTTCCTGATTTTCGGCTTGGCGCTGCTGATGCTGATCACAGGATGTTCAAAACAAAGTCGGCCGCAATTCCCGCAGACGTACGAAATACACGCGCAGACGGACGGGTACGAGCTCGTCATCACGCCGCAGAGCATGACTCTGCAGGCCAAACAATATCTTACAAATCCCATAACCGTATCATATGCCGACCGAACGGTGAATTTTGAGGGTATGTCGGTCTCTTTGGACCAAAAGACGGAAAAGCTGCTCTTTATAGGCCAGCTGATCGGCATGATATACAGCGGAGACGGACAAATAGCTTACGAGGAGACGGAATACGTATTTACCGGCTCGTATATGGAGTCTGATTATACGTTCACCGTCGACGCAGACAGCTTGACCCCGGTCAGCCTGACGTGGGGCGAGCTGAGCGTAAAATTTACATAAGGAAGAATAAAGATGGAGCATTACCGCAGGACATGGACAGAGATAGATTTGGATAAAATAAAGCGCAACCTACAGTGCATCCGTTCATTGCTGGATCCCGGCACGGCAATAATGGGCATAATCAAAGCCGATGCTTACGGACACGGAGCAATCCCCGTGGCAAGCGAGCTGAAGGACGACGTGGCGATGTTCGCGGTATCGGGGCTCGATGAAGCCGTGCAGCTGCGCAAGGGCGGGATATCCAACGACATCCTGATACTCGGCTACACGCCTGCGGACAGCACGGACGAACTGATAAGGCTGGGGATAACTCAAACGGTATTTTCATACGAATACGCCCGCAAGCTGTATACTCAGGCGTGCAAGCTCGATAAAGAATTAAAAGTACACATAAAGATCGACACAGGTATGAGCAGGCTCGGGTTTGCGGCGCAAACCCGCTCTGACGCGCTGCAATCTGAGGACGAAATACTGCAGATTATATCTCAATTCGGCCGAGCGCTGCATGTAGAGGGAATTTTTACACACTTTGCAGTGTCGGACGAACCCGAAGATACATTTACTGCTATGCAGTTCGAGCGCTTTACCGGCGTATGCAAAGCACTGCAGGACAGAGGGATACGCCTGAAATACCGCCATTGCTGCAACAGCGGCGCGATAATAGACTTCCCGCACATGCAGCTGGATATGGTCAGGCCCGGAATAATACTTTACGGCATGCAGCCCGCAAAGGGGCTCAGAGATATAGGCTTATCCCCTGCGCTGTCATTGAAGACGGTCGTAGCACAGACACACAGACTCAAAAAAGGCATGAGCATCAGCTATGGCAGAACATACATAGCTCAGTCGGACATGACCGTGGCAACTATCCCTATAGGATACGCCGACGGCTATCCCCGCGCCCTGTCAAATATCGGCCAGGTGCTCGTCAACGGCAGAAGAGCAAATATCGTGGGCCGCATATGTATGGACCAATGCGTAATAGATATAAGCGATATACCGAACGTGCATGAAGGTTCCATTGTAACAGTCATAGGACGGGACGGAAAAGAAACGATAACCGCGGAGGAAATCGCAGATAAGCTGGGCTCTATAAACTACGAGATAACCTGCCTGATAGGCAAGCGTGTCCCGAGAGTGTATTTCAAGAACAACACCGAGGTAGACTCACGCTGTTATATAACCGATTGACATGTCTTTTTGCATCAGGCGGAAATACATTGCCGAAAGCTTTCGCAGTTCGGCGCAGAGCACGAATTTGCTACACAATACAGTCTGAAGTCCACTTACGCATTTGACAACGTCGCCCTAACTGCAAACAAACATTCTTAAATATGAAAAGCAAAGGCTTCAACATAAAGCTGAGCAAAATAACACTAAATGTTCTTTGAAAAAGAGAACAAAACGGCTAAAATCCTTTATATTTCAAGGATTTTAGCCGTTTTATTATGCTTATTTGTCGCTCTAAAAAACGATACCGAAAAAATAACAGAAGATACAGGCTTTTATTTATTTCGCCCCTGTGCGGCGCGAAGATTAACGCGAAAAGGCCTAATCTTTAAGCTTGCCGCGTATACGCCTCCAAAAGCAATTAAACGCAAGCATTACCGCCGCCGCAGCTATGACCTCGCCGCCCAAGCCCGTGCCTCCGCGTTCGCCTGACGCCAACACACTGAAAATAAAGAAAACAGCAAGCCCCAGCCCTGCGCCGGCGACAGACATATATATATTGTTTAAATTGCCGGACACAATGCCGACCGCCCGTTTGGCAAGCCTGCAAGCGACAGATTTTCCGAAAGCGCCGCGCTGTGCACCACGTCTTAAAGCATGAGCTCGCCGCCCACTGAACCTGCGGACGCAACGGGATTTCCTCCCATCGGCCGAATATCTGCGCGTCTGCGCAGATTCAAAAAATATAGAACTTCCCCTTACCGTAGACCCATTACTCGTCATATGTACTCCCTCCAAGCCTTATGTATATCACCGGCGGAGTTTATTTACTATGAGTTAATTATATCACATCCCGCGACGATTGTCAATGTATTTTATTGCGTTCTGTGATATTTTTCGCTTATCCCCGCCTACGGTCATATTATAGCACATTCTATGTACTATAAAACGGACAACTTTTAAACAATTCTGCAGAAGGGAAAAACCAGTTAACAATCGTCCAAATTAAAGGACACTCCGCGGTCTACGGTGACAGGATGCAGCTCTATGGGGAAAACGCTGACGCAGCCCGCAAATACTGGGACGTTATAAAAAGCGAGCCGGCAATAGTCCTTTACGGATACCTGCAGGTCATAGGATCCGCAGACATTTTCATCCGTTCTTTTAGGGCAAGGTACGACCATGACGGCCGTCCTGCCGGAAGTATCCGAAATCTGCTGTAGGGCAAAATCGTCTCTGACCAAGCTGACAGCAGCGCCTATAACGGGAGTGCCGCGGCCTGCAAGTGAAATTTTTACTACCAAGCCGCCTATATCTGTGTACGCAGCGGTATCCGCGCTCATAAGATAATCCACTCCCGAGAACAGGACGGGAGAAAGGAGCGGCTCTTTCTCAAGCGCTTTTCTGCGCAGTTCTGAGGCGACTTCATTATGCCTGAGACTGTAAGCGATCAGCTCATTCTTATATTTCTCGGCAAGCGCACGATTTTGACTGTCCATAATGTAACGCACCTCTTTTCCGCGAAAGACACAGTATTCCGCACTTATATGATATGCTGCGGTCAGAGAAGCGTGAGCGCTGCGAATAAACCTATGACAGAATAAAAAGCACATGATTGTCTGAAAGAGAGCGCGAAAATCAGTATCCCGCGCCCTCAAATCCAAAAATAAAGCCGTAAATAAGGAGCATTGCAATAACAATAAAAAGCTGAAAAAAAATTTTTTTATACTTAACCATACAGCGCCTCCGATAACAGCGATAAATCATTTTAACATTAACTCCGCGCTTATTTTGTCAAATCCAGGCCATGTAATTCGCAGCGAAAAACGACAACGTACACAATAAAAGACGCGGCTGCGCCGCGTCCGACCAAAAAAACAAACAGGCTCAACATATTCCCGATACATTGAGCCTCAGTTTATAAAAAATCAGTTTTGAAATCAAAGCAAATCTATAAATTTCTTTGCCGCAGGCGACAAAAAGAAATTTTTCTGATAGAAAAAACCGATATGTCTCGGCGGCAGCGGCGACTTCAGCCTGATGAGGCTGAGCGTTTCCCCGTCCAAATAACGTTCGGAAAACTCCTTTATAACGCACGACACGCCGAGATTTATGCTCGCGAACTTCAAAAGCAACTCATGCGCACCCAGCTCTATTTCGGGCGTAAGAGTTATACCGCGGGACAAAAAATAGCTGTCGAGATTGTTACGGGAAGAAGAAGTTTTTTCGAGCAAAATCAAGGGCAAATCGGCTATCTGCTCATAAGACAGTTCTTCGTCGGTTCTGAATGCGGGCCCCGCTACAAAGACGTCGTGTACCTGCATACACGGCTCTATCCGCAGTTTATCGTCCTCAAACGGAAGATTGCCGAAACCGATATCTATTTTACCTGACTTGACCAGCATGGCCGCCTCGGCGGTAACGCGATTGACCACCTGTATCCTTATCCTGGGGTACATTCTGTGGAATTTTTCCAGCACGGGCAGAAGATAATGGTCAGAAATCGTATCGCTGGCGCCTATGCGCAGCTCGCCCTCATTGAGGGCTTTCATACTTCTCAGCCTGGCTTCGGCGGCATTCAGGGTTTGAAGCGCCTGGAGCGAATAGCTGTGCAGCATCTCGCCCTCGGCAGTGAGCGCCACGCCGCGGCTGCTGCGGACAAACAGGGTCGTGTCCAGGGATTTTTCCAGCTGCTTTATCGTTTGGCTGACGGCAGACTGAGTCATATACAGGTTTTCAGCCGCTTTGGATATGCTGCCTGCGGCCGCGACCGCGTTGAATATCCTATACTGCTCAAGCTTTATATACATTACATACCCCTCCCCACGTTATATCCGTTCGAAACGCTGCCGGCGCATTCACTCAGCCCTTCCTACAGCAGGCGTGCAAACTCACGCTCGGCATTCCCTCTCAAGATGGCATATTTGTCCTCATAAGATATAAGAGCGTCGTCTATCCTGCCGCGCTGGAATCCGACCGCATACGTATCCGAACCGTAAAAGATACGCTCGATACAGCCCTCGCTGACGGCAAATTCTATCACATGATTACTCAAGCTTGCCGAACCCGATGTATCAGCATAAATATTGCAGTTCGGCGCCATTTTTATAGCGTCCGTCCAGCCGCGGCCGTTCATATGCGCGGCGATTATCTTGACGTGAGGATATTTTGCAGCCAGCGGAAGAAGATATGTGGGCGAGTCTTCGGGGTGGATCTCAACAAACGCCTCGGCCTGCTCGGCTAACGGAAATATCTTATCCTCCCAGTCATAAAGCCTGTAGCCGTGAAGAGGCGGATGCAGCTTGATCCCGGCGCACTTGCCCGTATTGAGCATTCTTGCTGCCTGCTCTGCCGTTTTGGGCCTGCGGGGATCTATGACGACCCATTGACAGCACCATTCGCTTTTTAGGGCATAATCATAAAGATACTCATTTTCTTCCTCTATATCCGCCTCAGCCGTAACAACGGACGCAAACGTGGAGCAGAACATCTTCTCAACATTAGCCGCCCTGTTCATAGCCTCAAGATATGGGATATCGCATCTGTATATATCAGTCTGAGGGCTGTCCCACTTGCTGCCGTGATTGAAATGAGAGTGAACGTCTATAGCCTTAACCTGTCTTATATCCATAAAATCCATCTCCTTTTCTCTCTGACTCAATGCAACTTGGCCGCAAAGAGCTTTTCGGCGTTGCCGCGCAATACGGCGCGCTTGTCTGCATCAGCGATCAGAGCATATTCTATCCTTGAACGTATAAAATTCATACCGCCGTCAGCGTAAAGTATCCGGTCACATACTCCGCTTTTTGCGGCCAGTTCGAGCAGAAAGTCGTTGATCATCGCCCCGCTCGAAGTATCCGCGTACAGATTGCCGTAAGCAGAGGCATTAAGCTGCTGTATATACGAGCCGTTTTTCATGGCCGACATTATCACATTTACGTCTTTATGCCTGTCTGCAAGCTCGGCGAGATGTTCGACATTATTCTCCGCGGCTACGCACAGATACCCGCCCAGCTTTTCCGCGACGGCAAACGCAGCGGATTCAAAATCCGGCAAAGCATAGCCGTGAAATGCAGGCAATACGGCCGCACCTATCACCTTATCATCTCCCGCAAAAGATAAGCACTGCTCCATGCTGCGTTCGCTCCGAGGATCAAGGACCGCCCACATATACATGTCAGGCCGCCCGTGCACATATTCCAGCATGCGCAGATTCTGTTCCTCGAGGTGCTCGGCAGAGTCGCAGCAGGCATAGGGATAAACAAAAATCTTATCGGTATTAAGCGCGGCGTACATCTTATCGGCATACTCTACGCTGCGGCATATCTGCTCAGAGCTCGACTCTGATTCTGCATCTAAATCAAAATGCGAACATACGCTTATGGCTTTTATCTCTCTTAAATCCATAAAAATCCCCTCCGTCATATCGACGATTTATTTATGCAGAAACTAAATTTATTAAAACCGCGTCTCACACACCCTTGCCGAACTCCGTGTGCATATCTCCCAAATGCGACGTCTCGTTTACGACAGGCAGCCTCCAAACCCCGTCTTCATATTCCGCCACAGTCACGGAAGCATTGCCTACCCACGGAACGTCCTTGGCCCTGTCGCCCGTCATGCCGTAAATACTGCAAATGACCGACCGTATCGGCGTGGCATGCGTCGCCACGCATATTGTCTTTCCGTCATTTGCACGGGCCAGCTCGTTGGCTCGGGCAAACGCGCGCACTCGCACGTCCTCGAAGCTCTCGCCCCCGTCGCAGGCGGCCATACCGATATTGTTCAGCCACTTCCCATAGCTGTCCGGATACGTCCGTTGCAGCTCCGCATACGGCCTCATAGACCATTTCCCTGCGTATATCTCTCTGAAAGCAGTGTCTTTTATAACATCAAGGCCCTGTTTTTCGGCTATTTTTTGGCCGGTTTGATACGCTCTCGGGATATCCGACGCATATACAGCGTCGATATGGCAGCCTGCAAGGTACCCCGCAGTCAGCTCAGCCTGCCGCACCCCGAGATCGGTAAGAGGGCTGTCTGCATCCCCCACAAAGACCTGTTCAAGATTGCCGCGGCTCTGACCGTGCCTGACAAATATTATCCTCGTCATATATATCCTTCCCCTCAACGCACCGCATTCTCAGCGTATGCGGCCGTCCTGTATAAACAAAGATACTGCCGGTTAAACATTCCGACGATGCAAACGGCATCAGCAGACTGCCTGTCCGACAACGCAAAAGTTACAATCGGATTATATCAAATTCAGCGTGCTTTTGCAACTGCTTTTTAAATAAAATCTCATGGCCAAATATCAAAATAAATCCCGTAAAGAGAAAGAGATTTGCGAAACAAAAAATTTTTAACCTGCCTAAATACGACATATGACGACTATTATTTTAATTTTTTAAGTAAGCATCAGACATTTTATTCGCTCAGTGTCAAAATCTGCCTTGACTGCGACTTCAAAAGATGCTAAACTATAAAAAATAAGACAAACGACGATTCGCCGCACATAAAAGGAGGTCACTATAATGAAGCGGAAATATTTATTTTTCTTAATTGCAGCAGCGATGATATTGACAATAGCGCCCACAATATCTTTCGCGGCTGCAGATACTGTAGAAGTAAGCAGAGGTATGTCCTTTACGAAAGATACAACTGACGCCGACATCAACGAATGGGCGGAGGGCGCGGCGACAATCGAGGCCAACGACGATGGCACATACACCGTTACCCTTAAGAAAAATATAAGCATAACGTCTGCAGTCACCCCGATCACGTTCGGAGTATATAACGACGGACCCGATCAGTCCATGATTATACTCGATCTTAACGGATATACCGTTTCGAGCGTAACCACAGTACTATGCAACTACGGCAATCTTACGATAAAAGACAGCGTGGGCACGGGTAAAGTAGTCTATACCGGCGGCAAGTATCTCTGCGCTGTTCAATGCGCAGGCTATGACACGATAATAAACGCGGGCACGTTCGAGTGCCAGGGCGCGGGCTCCGCCACATATAACGCAGCCGTAAACGTCACTTACGGGATGTCCAATCTTATAGTCAACGGAGGCACATTCGAAGGCAACAACGCCGGAGCAATAATCGCTTACGGAAAAGTGACGATAAACGGCGGAGAAATATATGGAGCTTACGGAGTAGTATCCAAGACAAACACTTCTCAGAACGGCGCCGGACAAATAACTTTCCCCACCGATTCTACGGCAGTGATAAATGCGGATAAAATTGCATTTGTCATACACGCCGCTGGCGAGTTACAGGGTCAGATATACGCTCAGGGAGGGACGTTCAACGCTCCCGCGGTAGCGGGCAGTCTCGGCAACGCAGACCCCCAAACGGCGATTTCCGCGACCGGAGGCGTCTATTCGGCTGATCCTACATCTTTTGTCAAAAATAACGAAACCGTAGCTCAGTTTACTGCTCAGTCCTCGACATTCTATACCATAGGCAAAGAAGCAGTTGAGACAAAAGCTGCTGCATGCGTCGAGGGAGATAAAGTAGCCGTACTTGCTGGAGACGCTTCTCTAAATGTGGCAGCCGACGGAGTGGAAATATCCAACGCAGGCTCAGGCACAGTTTCTGTAAATAAACAGCCTGTCACTGCGGATACCCCCATAGTCACTCACACGCATGTATGGGGAACGCCCGAATGGACCTGGACAGATGACTGCAGCTCAGCACAGGCCACATTTAAATGCGAAAAGGACAATAACCATACAACGACCGTAGAAGCCGCTGTAATCAAACAGACAACGGAATCTACGTGCACCGAAGACGGCAGGACCGTATACACCGCTACCGCCGAATTTGAAGGCGAAAGCTATACGGATAACAAAGAAACAATAATTGCCGCGACCGGCCACAGCTATGCCGAGGAGTATAAATACAATGGTACCGAGCATTGGAAGGAATGCAAAGTCTGCGGAAATAAAATTGATACAGGCTCGCACACCTTAGTTTGGATAACAGATAAGGAGGCGACACAGACTCAAGCAGGCTCAAGACACGAAGAATGCGAGATATGCGGATATAAAAAAGCGGCGGAAGAGATACCGCCTACAGGACAAACCGAAGACCCAAACGGCTCTCAGCCGCCGACGGACGGAGACTCCGAATCCCCCAGCACGGCAGACGGCAGACTTGTGCTGTCCGCAGCGGTAACGTGCATAACGGCAGCGGGACTCTGCGCCACGATGCTGGTAATCAAAAAGAAAAAATATAGCAAATAAAAACTATCTCCCGGGAACAAGTTTCCCGGGAGATAGTTTTTTGTACATTCAATTAAATGCTCAAACGGTTTCATATCGCTAAGCTGTCGAGTAACTCTGACAAAGCAATTTCAGCAATCTGCCATAAGCTGGACTAATAGCAATACAAACAAATACTTACTTTACTTATATCATAATCGGTGATATAATATAATCGTCTTCTATAAATGACATAAT
The DNA here is from genome assembly GCA_944386305.1 of uncultured Clostridia bacterium. Classification (GTDB taxonomy): domain Bacteria; phylum Bacillota; class Clostridia; order Oscillospirales; family UBA644; genus CALXAN01. Next base: position 22,065 of record CALXAN010000094.1, on the reverse strand, counting down.
TACATGCAAAGGAGCCGAATATTCATGCTAACAGCTATAGTCGGAATAAACTGGGGCGACGAGGGCAAAGGCCGCATGGTCGACCTGCTGAGCGAAGACTATGACATAGTCGTAAGATATCAGGGCGGCAACAACGCGGGCCACACCGTAGTAAACGACAAGGGTAAATTCATACTCAATCTGCTGCCTTCAGGGATACTCCGCGACGACGTCGTGAATGTCATGGGCAACGGGATGGTAATAGACATACAGCATTTGTGTACGGAGATGGACAGACTGAGGCAAGCGGGTATAAACATAACGCCCGACAACCTCAAGATAAGCGACCGCGCAAACATATGTATGCCCTATCATGTGCTGCAGGACTGCCTTGAAGAGGACAGGCTGGCGGGTAAGAAGTTCGGGTCTACAAGAAGGGGCATATCCCCCGTGTATGCGGACAAATATTTCAAAAAAGGCATACAGTTGGGCGAACTGTTCGACATGTCCGCGCTAAAGGAACGTTTGAAAGACATTGTGGAATGGAAGAACCTTTTTATCGCCAAAGGCTACGGCAATCCGCCGCTGGATACGGACGAGCTGTTCGCATGGCTTAAGAAATACGGCGAGCCTCTCCTGCCCTATATATGCGATGCGGGACACTATCTCGACAGTGCGGCCAAAGATGGAAAGAAGATCATGTTCGAGGCGCAGCTGGGCGCGCTCAGGGACATTGATTTCGGCATATATCCTTACACGTCGTCTTCAAATACAATAGCGGCCTATGCGCCCGTCGGAGCAGGGATACCGAACCACAAACTGACTAAAACGATAGGTATAATGAAAGCATATTCCACCTGCGTCGGAGAGGGCCCGTTTACCTGCGAGATGTTTGGGGACGAGGCCGAACAGCTAAGGAAAGCGGGCAACGAGTACGGCGCGGCGACGGGCAGACCCCGCAGAGTGGGAGGATTCGACGTCGTAGCTTCCAAATACGGAGTGCGCGCCCAGGGCGCGGACGAGATAGCGCTGACCAAGCTGGACGTCCTGTCTTATATGGATAAAATACCGGTTTGCTCGGCCTACGAAGTAAACGGAGAAAGAACGGAGATATTCCCGCACGGCAAAGCGCTGAATGAAGCAAAGCCCATAATCGAATATCTGCCCGGATGGAACTGCGACATAAGCAAATGCCGAAGCGTATCTGAATTGCCTCAGGCGTGCGTCGCGTATATCAAATATATAGAAGATTCGGTAGGCTGCAGGATAAAATATATATCGGTCGGAGCAGGAAGAGAAGAATATATAGAAGTTGAATAAGCAAATGTCGGGCGCGTTTCCCAAATTTTCGGGAATGCGCCCGATTCCTTTAAGCGGCCGAGAGATGAAACCGAAGAAAACGCCGATGTTTTATGCTTGATATATACCGAAGATCTTCAGTCTGCTAAACACGGCGGACTGTGTGTTCACTTTTGCGGTATGTCTGAAATATTTCTGCATCTAAAAAAATATTTTTCGGTGCGCGGCAATTAAAGCGAGGCGACTTTCGGTCTTTGTATGTATATTTGAAGTATGCCGAAAAATGCGCCGTTGCGGCGATGTTCTTAACATACGCCCGCCAAAGGCGAAAATCCGTCGGCTCCGTTTTTCGGTGCGTGCAGTTTTAAGCGAGCGAATTTTTTTGCGGACAAGGTCGCCTTTTTGGATTAATTTAACGCGGTATGCGCGCCAAATCAGCCGCTTAAAACAATGTCGGGTTTGGTCTTTCGGCGGCTTGAGCTCATATTTGCAGGAATATTTCACGGCCTGTGCGGGTAGAATTTAATATGATTATCTACCCGGGAGTGAAACATATATGAGCAAGAACAATAAGGCCGTATATCCTAAACTCAGTCATAATACAGACACGGACATATTAATAAAAGGCGGCGGAATAACGGGCATGATCACAGCCTATACGCTTATGCAGGCGGGACATAGAGTGGCCGTAGCGGAAAAAGGCGCTATCGGCTCAGGTTACACGGGATTGATAATGGGCGAAGCAAATCCTGCGGACAGCGTGTACAGGCTGTCTGGGCCCGGGGCCTGCCGTCTGTATAAAAAAAGAATAGACGCTGTAACCAAATTGAGCAGGATATCCGACGACGTAAAGGGCTCGGCGTTCTCGCACAGACAAACACTGTATTTTACTGACAGAGACGACCATACGGACCGAATATTGAGGCTCTACGGACTGTGCAGCTGCGAAGATCACACTGTGCGGCTGCTGAACAACCCGGATACGTTCAAAGACTTTTGTTTCGATATGGAATACGGCATATATTCGCAGCTCGGAGGAGTTGCAGACTGCACAGAGCTTGCACGCAGGCTCGCAGACTTTATAGATATAAACGGCGGCGAAATATGGGAAAATACCGAGCTGCAGCAGGTAAATGCGTCCAAAAACGGCAGAATAACCGCGCAGACCGACTCCAAAGCGTTAATAGACGCTAAATATATGATAGACTGCTCGGGGAGCTACAAGGACAGAATAAGCTGCAAAAAAGTAAGCTTTTTTAATGCCGAGTGCGAACAAATGCCCGAAATAGAGCAAAAAGACTTCAACTGCAATCTGACCGACGACTACAGGTTCACATTTCGGGCATGTACGCGGCGGCGCAGCGTCTTGGCCTCGCTGAGAATTCCGCCGATGCTTGCAAGGGTCAAGTCATACGGCAAATATAATCTGCGCAGAGTAGAGAGCATGCTCAACGCAATGTTTGATACGGACACACCCATTAAAATCAGGGACACCCATGTATATACGGTATATGAGCCGTTCGGGGGGATACCCTGCATACTCCAGGACAAAACGGCAGGCTATACACTCTGCAATACTGCGTCAAGCCCGCTGATAAACGCTGTAGTATTGGCGGAAGACGTACTGAGGCTGATAAACAGGAACGCAGACGTAACGTTCCCGCTTAAATACGCCTGATATCGGTATGAGTTCTTTCTCGCCTTATACGCACGAAAGAACCGTATACGTATCTTATATATACCCTCACTTTTTAGGCGGCCGGGTTATTTGCAACCCGGCCGCCTAAGCATTACGGAGATTACTCAATCCGACTCTATTACTTTCACTTTGTCGGAATCGACCCATCCGTATACCGTCGAACCTGAACCTCTGATATATATCAGATGATAGGGATGCCTGGCCCTGCCCAGCTGATAGATGCGAGTGAGCACGGCCCTGCCGCCCTTACAAGGAACGGCCCTGGTCGAATTAGCGCTGGAATAGTGCACATCGCCGCTGTAATCCACTATATCTCCCACGGCGGGCAAGTCTCCTACAGAAGAAGTGACGTATTCTATATCAGGTATAGTGATCCAATGCGTCCAGCCCCTGCCGCTGACCTCGGTTTGGACGATACCGTCCCCATATCGGCCTAAAGTACATTCGACGGCCTTGCCGCCGCCGATATATACGCCCACATGCCCCGACTTATATAATATAATTCCCGGAATCTCGGGCAGAGTGTCTATAGTTCCCCTGTTCGTGGCGCAGTTCCATAAGCCGCCCGTGTTGCGGTCGGTTTTGGAGTCATATCGAATATCGTGCGTACCGTTATCCGTCCATAAAAACCATTTAATCAACCCAGCGCAGTCGCAGCCGATCCAATAGCCGTTGGTACATTTCTTAAGCTCGTCAATGCGCGCCTGTGAATATCTCAAGGGGTACTGCCTGGCCTTTTGCTCAATGGTAGCGTTTGTTATCGTCCTGCCATATTCTCCCCACATATATTTAGAAGAGACATGAGTAGCCTTATTTAGCGCAAAGTTTGCCAAATCCTTATTCGTCAGCATCGGTATATTCCCCCTCAGGGTCGGATTTATAGGGCTTATCGTAAGTAAGCGCCCTTGAGCTGTCGCTTACTCCCGACGTGGTAGGGTCTACAAGGACGCCCAACGACGTAAGAGCGCTCACGAGAACTGAAACGGCTTTTACAGCTGCGTTTTCCGATACAGAAGGTACAACTCCGAACAAGCCGAGCAAAGTATAAACGAAAGCTAACAGGGCCGACAGTCCCGTAAGCCAAAAGACCGGGTTTCTCAGTCTGACTTTCCAATTCATTTTAAACATATGAAATTCTCCTTCATCCGATTTTTACAGTGTACTCCCCCGAAGTTAAATCTCAAAACAACTACAACGGGGCAACCGTCTAAAAAAAACACGAAAACAAACCGTGTACAATGAAATACGGGACCGCAGTCCCGCACATTAATATAATATGACGACTGCAAAATTATATTGACTGCCGCGGCTGCAAGTACAAAGTATATTTCTCTTATCTTCATTTGCCTGCGCTTTAATCTGCAATTCCGTTTTTCCTTTTCATTTATAAATCCTTCGTTTGTGTTACAGCTCGATCTCATTTTAACGCAAACGAAGGATTTAAGTTATCTATTAAGCTGCCCGGAGGCGCGCGGGAAATGTCGAGATATGAGATATTCATGTCTGCCCCCTCAAGAATTTTTTTCGGCACGCGGGTGTTTTAGACATACTGATTTTAGGACGCACAAAGTCGCTTATATCGAATTTAGGCGCGGGAGGAAAGCGCCCGCACATGCTCGCCTTATTTTATTCTCCGCTGCGCGACGGTTTGCTATTATACAAAAAAAGCGGCCGCATAATGCGGCCGCCCAATGAGCATTTTTTTTAAACTAACTATCAGCCGAGCAGTGCGCTGTCGTTGGCAAACTCGCGGCCGCTGGCTTTAGCAAACATTTCTATAAGCATATCTACAGTCAGGTCCGATTTATCCTTGCCCGACACGTCCAAAATTATCTTGCCCTCGTTCATCATTATAAGCCTGTTGCCGTGAGCGATAGCGTCCTTCATATTATGAGTGACCATCATGGCCGTAAGCCCGCCCTCGGAGATAAACTTATCGGAAAGCTCCAATACTTTGGCAGCAGTCTTGGGGTCGAGCGCTGCAGTATGCTCGTCAAGCAGCAGCAGCCTGGGCTGCTTCAACACCGCCATAAGCAAAGTGAGCGCCTGACGCTGACCGCCTGAAAGCAAGCCGACCTTTGTGGTCAGGCGATCCTCCAGGCCAAGGCCGAGCTGCGCAAGATGAATCCGATACAGCTCCCTGTCAGACTTGTGTATAGCCCACCTGAGCCCACGCCTCTGACCGCGAAGCATGGCAAGCGACAAGTTCTCTTCTATCCACATATCGGCGGCAGTACCCGTCATAGGATCCTGGAACACCCTGCCTATAAATTCGGCTCTCTTATATTCGGGCAGCCGCGTTATATCCTTATCGTCTATATATATATAGCCCGAATCGACGAAAAACGCACCCGCTACTGCGTTGAGCAGCGTTGACTTGCCCGCGCCGTTGCTGCCTATGACCGTAACGAAATCGCCGTCATCGAGCTCAAGAGAGACATTATCCAGCGCGGTCTTCTCATTTACGGTACCCGGATTGAAAATCTTGGTCACATTCTCTATCTTAAGCATTTAAGGAATCCTCCCCCTTCTTTGCTCTCGCAGGTTTGGAAAAGTATTTCTTTTTCCAATAAGGCACGGCAAGGAATATCGCGACGACAACCGCCGAGAGCATCTTGAGAAGATCTGTATCGAGGCCCAAATATATTACAGTTTGATAGATTATGTAATATATCACGCCGCCCAGTACGACACCCGAGAGTCTGACTATAAAATTGGAGGATATGCGCGACACGACAGCCTCGCCTATAATGACCGCTGCAAGACCTATTACTATGGCGCCGCGCCCGTCGTTTATATCCGACTTGCCCGAATACTGAGCCAGGAGAGAACCCGCGAGCGCGACGATGCCGTTAGAAAGCATAAGGCCGAAAATCTTGTTCCGCTCCACGTTTATGCCTAGAGCGCTGCTCATGCGTGGGTTGCAGCCGGTGGCCCTGACCGACGCGCCGTATTCCGTACCGAAAAACAAGTACAGCAGCACTATCAGAACTATGCAAAACGCTAAAAGAATAATCAAAGATTCCGTCTTGTGCAGCTGAGTGACGACCACTCGGTAACTCGAGGCAGGCAGAGCCTGGTTGGCTTTACCCATTATTTTAAGATTAACAGACCACAGCATCAGCTGGGTAAGAATGCCTGCCAGGATAGCCGGTATACCCATCTTGGTATGCAGCAGACCCGTGACAAAACCTGCGGCCATTCCGGCGAGCATGGCCAAAAGCATGGCCAGCCACACGTTCATGCCGCCCGTTACAAGCATGGTGCAAACCGCCGCGCCGGTGCATATTGAGCCGTCTACCGTAAGGTCGGCAAGGTCAAGTATTTTATACGTTATATAAACGCCGATAGCCATAATGCCCCAAATCATTCCCTGAGCAACGGCGCCCGGCAGGGCGTTGAGTAATCCCATTACTGTTTATCGCGCCTTTCTGTTTACTATTTTGGCAGCTTTTTGAGTTGTGCCCTATCCTTAATCCAGCGGTTCGTAATCATTGGGGATGGTTACGCCGAGCTCATCGCAGATGGCCTTATTGTATTTCTTTACAGGATTGGGGTCGTAGCGAATCTCCATCTGTGTGATATCTGCGCCGTCCTTAAGTATCTGCACAGCCATCTCGCCCGTGGTATAACCGAGCTCATAGTAGCTTATGGAAAGCGTGGCGACGCCGCAGCCTCTGCAGATCCCCGCCTCGCCTGCTATTACAGGAACGCCGGCGGGAAGAGTCACAGTATTTATAGTTTCGGCACATGAGGCGGCGGTATTGTCCGTAGGTATGTAGATGACGTCGCTGTCGGACGCGGCTTTTTCAGCCACCATAGACACGTCGCTGGAACTGGAAAACTTATATTCCTCGCAGGTCAGGCCCTTGCCTTCAAGATACTCGCTGACCACCTGAACCTGATATTCGGAGTTAGGCTCGGCTGAGCAATAAAGCAAGCCCACCTTCTCCGCGTCGGGGAACAGGTCGATTATCATCTGAGCCTGCTCGTCAAGAGGCGCAAGGTCGGACGTACCGGAAATATTTCTGCCTACAACACCGTTAAAATCGTCTATGTCGAGAGCCACACCGTACTCGGTTATAGACGTGCCGAGTATGGGTATGTCCAGCGTTGCATTGGCCGTAGCCTGAAGCGCAGTGGTACCGTTGGCCAATATCAGGTCGACATTCCTGGATACGAAGTTGTTGGCGATAGTCACGCAGGTATCGGAATCACCCGCGGCGTTCTGCTCCTCGAACTCGATATTCTCTTCCCCATAGGCGTCGATAAGCGCCTGCTTGAACCCCTCCGTCGCGGCGTCGAGAGCCTCGTGCGGAGACTGCTGGATAATCCCGACCGTTACCTTACCGTCGTCTGCGCAGCCCGAAAACATGGCCGCGGAACAAATAAGAGCGGCAAGAAGAACCATTGACACGATTTTTCTCATTCTTTTTTTCTCTCCTCATAAAAATATTGAACTAATAACGATGTCCCGCGCCCATCCGGAGGGAACAAACAAGTCTCTGTATCCGTTTGGGATACAGAGACTCGCTGTATACTACTCTGTTCCACGACCCGCCCATTGCATGAGCGCGGCGCCGTATACGGTGCAAAGCCGCCGATACGCGGACGATCAAGCTCAGCTATCCGATAAACAAAACGATCGCGGATATACGCGATAGCGCATCGAACTCGACCCGATGCCTGCGCAACAGCGCGGCAATGACCGCGCCCGACAAAAAACCTTAGTATATTATACCATCAATCGGTATTTTTGTCAACATTGCTCAGCTGCGGCTATCAACCGTGATCTACGATATTTACCTTGGAACCGTCAAGATGTTCCGGAATGGTCTCCCTCAATACGCCGAGAGCCTTTTCACGGCCGATAAGAACGTCCACGGCAGCTTCGACTGCCACAGCCGACGTAGAATAGCAGCACACTATAGAATCTACAAAGCCGAGCTGCGCGCTGACATACGGGTTGGAAACGACTGCAATCATGCAGGGATTTACGTCATGAATACGGCGCAAAGCATTTACCTGAGCCGAGGTCAGCAAACCGACCTGGCCGGAACGGGAGCGGAACGATGTACCGAAAACTACGACATCCGCAGCCGCCGCCTGTTCCGCCAGTTCGGCAGCCTGTTCCTCGGTTATATCTGCGGAAAAATGCGCCAGCTGAGCCTGAGGCACATATTTCTCAAGCGCGCCCTTGATAAGGGTGATATTGGAATACAGGCCGAAGCTCAGGCGGTCGGCAGGATGAGAGGGCTCAAGGACAAGCACCTTCTTGCCCTCAAAGTTATAGGGAACAAGGTCATTTTTATTCTTTATGAGCGTAACGCTCTTTTTGGCTATCTCGCGAGCGACGCTCCACCCGTCCATCTTGGGCAAAGGCTTTCTGTTTTCATAATCAAAGAGGCCGAGATTGTACTTTGCCTTAAGCACTCGCAGGCATGCGCGATTAACCACATCCATAGACAGAATACCGTCTTCTACAGCTTTGACCAATGCATCGGGCGCGGCCCATGCGTCATAAGGCCCGAGTATAACGTCACAGCCTGCATTTATAGCGCGTATAGTGCTCAGATGCGGGTTGACATCGGCATCGCCCCTCTCCTGCTCGGTAAGGCCGGCCATACCCATGGCGTCCGTATACATGACGCCCTCAAAGCCTATGTCCTCACGCAGAAGTTTGGTCATAATAGCGTACGAGGTAGTGGCTATATTATCTGCGTCATACATATCATATATAGCGTGATTGCACATCATGCCGCCGACTCCGGCTTCGGATGCTTTTCTGAAAGGATACAGGTGGACGGTCTCCATTTCTTCCTTTGTAGCCTTGGTCTTTTCCAAAGAAAAGTGCGAGTCTGAAAACTGCATTCCGCCGCCCGGGTAATGCTTTGCCGTACCCATGACCAGTCCGCCCTCCTGCAGTCCGCGGATATACTCGCAGGCAAGCGTAGCTACTATTTGCCCCGTCTCTCCGTAAGAGCGTATATTGGTTATGGGATTCTCCGGATTGACGTTTACGTCAACAACGGGACAAAACGCAACGTTCCAGCCGAGGGCCGAAGCTTCGGATGCCACGACGCGCCCCTCTTCGTACGCCAGGCGCTTGGCGTCCTCCATGTCCGCTATGGCGCCTATGGCCATCTGTTCGGCAAACTCGGTGGCTATGGACTTATCATGTACTGTCTGCCCTACCCCGGTCTCCATATCCACGGCGACGAAATAAGGTATGTCCGCCTCTGCCTGCAGGCGGGCTATGTCTCGCTTGAACCTGTCGAGATCCTCTTTGTCATGCCCCCATACGGCGGTGATATTGCCTACGCCGGATTTCATGGTGGTCTCGCACTCTTCCCAGCAGCATATACCCGTAGAGAGCAGCTGCCCCACTTTCTGCTTAACGGAAAGCATGTCCAGGATCTCTTCCGGGGTCTTGCCGGCATATTTACTGTTCATAGATATAACAGCCTCCAATCAAAATTAATGATTACATATTTTCAACGGTTTCTATTCCGAGAATATCAAGGTTTTTAATCAACAGCCTGCGTACGAGCGATATAAGGGCAAGCCAGCTCTCGCGCTTGACGGGATCTTGTTGGTCTAAAATGCGATTTTCGTGGTAAAAATGCGAAAACGACGAGGCTATTGCATACGCGCTGTCACACAGATAGTTCGGGGCTTTTTCCTCATAGGCTCGGACATATGCCTTACCGCACAGCGCCGCGCATAAAAGCAGCTCTCTGTCGGCTTCGGAATACACTCCGCTCACAGGCAGGCAGGCATCCTCAGAGACGCCGGCCTTTTTGAGAATAGAGTTTATTCGGGTCACGGTATAGAGCAGATACGTGCCGGTCTTGCCCTCGAAGGACAAAAATTTATCCATGTCAAATATATAGTCTTTGGCTCTGTAATTCATCAGGTCTCCGAATTTAAGAGCGGCCACGCCGACCCTGCGCGAAGTCTGTTCTCTGTCTGCCTGCGAGACGAACGAAGAACCTTCGAGCTTTTCTCTTGCTGCAGACGTGACAGCATCGATGAGGTCGCTGAGCCGCATCACGCCGCCGTCCCGCGTTTTATACGGTTTTCCGTCGCTGCCGTTCATCGTGCCAAAGCCGAAGAAACCCAGTTCCGTATCCTCGCAGACTAAACCGGCCCTGCGCGCGCACCGGAACACCTGCGTAAAGTGCAGGCTCTGCCTGTTGTCTACCACGTACCATATCGCATCGGGAGAAAAATCCCTGACTCTTTGAATAATCGTAGCCAAATCTGTGGTAGCATATATACTCGAATTATCCGATTTCTTTATTATAACGGGAGGAATGGGAAACGTATCGTCAGGCTCCGCCACATCCACTACCTGTGCGCCCTCGCTTTCACGCAGCAGACCTTTTGAGGTCAAGATACGCATCAATTCAGGCTCATACGCTGCAGCGTCGCTCTCCCCGTACCAGCAGTCGAAAGTCACTCCGAGCTTATCGTAATTGGCCTTGAGATCGGCAACGGACACACGCAGTATTTCCCGCCAAAGCGCTATGTATCCCGGCCTGCCGTTCTGCAGCTCATAAGTAGCCTTATGCGCGGCGCGGCTGTACTCCTCGTCGGTTTTGCTCTTTGCGCTGGCGTATGGGTAGACCTCGTTGAGCAGGTCTATATCAAGAGGCTCTACGCTGTCCTTTTCGGCGTCGAAGTCTTCACTGAAGCATTTCCATTCGGGGTGGCGGACCCGCAGTTCAGTTATTACCAAACCGATCTGAAGCCCCCAATCCCCAAGGTGTATATCGCCGTAAACGGTACATCCGCATGCGCGGGCTAACCGTTTGATAGACTCGCCTATTATCGCAGAGCGCAAATGCCCTATATGCAGAGGCTTGGCTACATTCGGGCCGCCGTAATCAATCACCGCGCGCTTACCCCGACATATCTGAGGAATACCTAAATATGGGTCATTCGCTATCGAATTGACGTATTCGACCAAATATTCGTCCGAGACGACGAGATTGATAAAGCCCGGCTTCATCGCCTCGGCGCGGGAGAAACGGGAATCCTGCGCCAGCTCCCGCGCGACCTGTTCTGCGATTGAAAAAGGCGGCTTATGATATAATTTCGCACCGCCGAACGCACCGTTACACTGAAACTGACACAGATCCGGTCTGTCTGCCTCTGTCACACAGCCCAACGACCTGTCATAGCCGCACTTTTCAAAAGCCTCCGACACTATATCCGTAAGAATTTCGGTTATGGCCCGCATTGCAGCACTATCCTTTCTGTCCACAGACGTTGCCGTATTTATCATATAGACAGACTGTGGAATCGTCCTTTAAAAAATTTTTCTTGTCCGAACATATATCGGCTCCGGAATCCCTGCCCCCGACAGTGATGCTCTCTCCCCGTTTCAGCGTAGTGCCGGGCGGAAATACGACATACCTGTCCTTGCTGTCTTCGTATACAATACAGCCCGACAAATCCGCAGTGCCTGAATTGTTTGTGACATATACGACACCCGAATCAAAATCAGGCTCTACCGAAACATCGAGATATCCTGCCCCGGGACTTAGATCGGATACGACAAATTCTCCCGCTTCGGACACTGTTACGCTTACGCCGTATTCATAATCCTCGGTACAATACACATCGGCATACGTCAGTGCGTTATAGACCCTTATATTTGCCGAATCGGAGTCCTCTTCGGTATCGGTAGATATCACGGCTAACTGCGGGCGCACGGCGTTGGCAAAGCTGTTTGACGTAGCGTCGGGGTTGCCGTGATTGCCGACTTTGAGAAAATCGGCTGCCAAGTCATAGTCTGAGCCCAAAAGAGTAAGCTCCTCGTCCATCTGCATATCGCCGGTAAACATATAAGTCTTTCCATCGGCGCTCAGGCGCAGTACAAGCGAGTTGTCATTGTCATTGCCGCTGACGGACAGAGGCGCGAGTACCTCAAAAGATATGCCGTCCGCGACCTCCACACTGTCGCCCGACCACAAGGGAATATAATCCACGGAATACTGCGCGGCAAGCTCCTGAGTTTCGGAAAGGTTCTTGTCAGATTCATAAGCTATATCGGCCCTATACATGGTCCCCACTGAATAACCGCTGAGCACGCCCTGCAGCCCTCCGACATGGTCTGAATGCATGTGCGTAAGGAACAGTCCGTCGATATGCTCTACCCCGCAGATGCCCAGCGCGGCAAACAGCGCAGGAACGGAATCTTCCGTGCCCGTATCTATAAGGTAGTTTTTATCCCGCAGCTGTACGAGCACGGAATCCGCCTTGCCGACATTGACCACGACGATTCTCACGTCGCTGCCCACGGCAGGCCCGTCCTCTACACAGCCCACGATAAACAAACCCGCAAATACCGCAACGATAAACGCCGCCAATATCCGCCTCATGGCAACCTCCCGACAAAACTCTTAATGCAAGTATGATATATAATAGCATATCGGCATAAAAAAATCAAGGAATTTAAAAGGCTAAAACACTTTTTTTTGACCATCGAAATAAGCGGCGGGACTCAGGGCCTGACATGCGCGGCCGAACAAGTACCGTACTATGCAAAAAGTATAATGAACCATATTGCAACAATATATAAAATGCACAAGCAGCCGTATTTCAAAAATATACAACATAAGCTGCCGCGCTGCGACAATATGCAAAAAAATGCCGGGAGGAACTCACAGGTCCTCCCGGCATAAACTGCCGAAAACTACTTGTTTTCGCTCTTGTTTTCAACTTTATCTTTGTTTTTTTCTTTATTCTTAGATTTTCTTATCTTAGGCGTATCCTGCGGGGCATCGGAAGCCGTTTTTTTCTTCTTCATGACTTTTACGACGATAACTGCGGCGATGACAACAACTACTACGGCCATGACTATTATGTACACAAGCAGCACGACGTCTATGCCGCTCTCAATCCCTACGTCTTCGTCCAATATGGCAAAATCATCGGCCTGACGGAGTCCGTCCTTGGCGGAAAGCAGATTTTGCAGAGCCAAATCATAGTCCGACTGTGTATTATCTACCGCATTGAGAGCCTGAGCCGCCTGAACGGAAGCACTATATGCTTCCCAGGACTGCGAAGTATAGTCAGCGCTGTCTAGCTGCGCATATGCGTCCAGCTCGGTCTGAAGCGCCGTCGAATCTATTATATGCTCGCCGTTGTCAGCTCTGACCAAGTTTTCATAAGCGCCTAACAGAGATTCATATGCCGAGCGTATTTCATCTTTAGGTTCCGAACCGTCTATCTGACGTGCAGCATCATACGAAGAGCTGAGCGCAGACCAAGTCTCTGCAGTATAATCCGAGGAGACGAGTGAGGCGCAGGTTTCAGCAAGAGAGGTTAGCTCGGTATAATACTTCTTGACCAATTTTGTGAACGCTTCGTCAAGCATGGCCGTATATTCATCCGCGACGGACTGAGGAATACGTGCAGAAAAATCACTGACCTCGTTGACCACGTCGGTAAATGCGGACAAAGATTCCTGAGTATATTCGGAACCGTTCATGATTATATCATCCGCTATCCTGAGCCGTGCAATAAACTCGGTAAGATCGGCTGTAGAAGTGTTATAATTGGGAGGATATACCGTCTCGCCCAAAGTTACGACATTCCAATATGAACAATAAGCGGTGATCAGTCCGTAATCTCCGCCCTCTCTGCCGAAATCCGTACAGTTATACAGCTCCTGGTTGCCCTCAGGCCTGGTAGCGTCATAATCCCTGAAATCCATGCCCATGCCTATGGTGCTGTACTGGGTGTTTGCGGCTGCGGTATTGCTGATAGTAAGGGCTCTGAAAGATACGAATATCTCCATCGTCCAGCCATCTTCCCGCACATCGGAAGCCACCTGTACGCTGGCGCCGTTCGTCAGCTTGCCGTTATACTGTCTATGTTCGAAATATGACGCGGGACCCGACAGATCCGTCTCCGTCCACGGACAGAAAGAGAAGGAGAAAGTCTGCGAGTTGCCGTCCTCTTTGGTATTGAGGGGGTCAAAGTATATCATTACCGAATCCGTCGCGTTAAGGGCGCTGCCGTCGGGGAACCCCCTGCCTCGAGTACTGTCCTGAGCGACCACGCAGAAATAGTAACCGCTGCGGCTGTTCGATCCGTCATAATACCATGCCTGATATACCTGATAGGACTGACATCCGTCGGGAACCATGGAAGAGCTTGTATATTCATTCATGCCGTCTTCATAGCTGAGCTCCTGCGTATATGCCCCATACCACTCGTATGTGTCCATCACACCGTCGATAGTAGGCGCCACGGCGAGCTGGGGAATGGTATGGTTAGCGGCCTGACTGACCGCCACAACACCAAAAAAGATCCCCACTGTGAAAACAACAGTTAAAAGTATCTTCTTCATAATGCCGTAAAGTCACCACCTGAAAAAAATAAAGTCGAAAAATCATGCACGATAATATGATATCATATTTTCAACTGCATGTCAATGTAAAAAATAGCCGAAAGTTAATGCGTCCAAGGGCATTGTATAAACAGACAGAGACGATAAACCGTGCGGTACATTCGTATCCCGTTCATAAGATTTATCGCCTGTCTGCAATCCATGTCTCTGCTGTGTTCACTTCGCTCCGGAAACGATAATATCCAGCAGCCTGGCGTATTTGTCGGGATCGGACTTCCTCAATCCCGCTATACCGCGAGCCGCGAACTCATACAAAGAATACTCATCCTGCAGAACAATCACAGGCGCGACATCCGACAGCTGCAGGCCGTATGCGGTACATATCTTCATGAGAACTGCCTGCGACGGGGCGATCCGAATCCCGCTGCGAGGGTCATACCCCTTCTCCAATGCGGACAGATATGTATGGCTTATCCCTATCGCGGAAGCGGCGGCCCGAAGGCTGAGACCTTTGCGGCGGCGGGCCTGTCTTAGCGTTTCACTGAGTTCAGGCATCATTTTTCATCCCAGTTGTGATACACGTTCTGCACATCGTCGTCATCCTCGAGCATATCAAGAAAGCGCTGCATCTTATCCTTAGACTCCTCGTCGGGGATAGAGGAATAGCTTGACGGAACCATCTCAGTATCGGCAGACAGGAACTCATAACCTTTCTGTGCCAGGAAATCACGAACCCGCACAAATTTATCGGGCGACGTATATACCTCATACAGCCCGTCTTCCGACACGAAGTCCTCGCAGTCCGTCTCCATAAGGTCCTCCATGAGCCGGTCTTCTTCGCAGGAGCTTTTGTCTATAACTATCACGCCTTTGCTGCTGAACATCCAGCCCACGGACCCGGTTTGACCGAGGTTTCCGCCGTTTTTGTCAAAATAATGGCGAAGATTACCGGCCGTGCGGTTGCGGTTATCCGTCAGAGTCTGCACGATTACAGCAATGCCGCAGGGACCGTACCCCTCGTATGTAACCTCTTCGTAGTTGACGTCCGAGCCGTCTCCGGAGGCTTTTTTGATGACTCTGTCTATATTATCATTCGGCACATTGTTTGCTTTAGCCTTAGAGATAAGATCCCTCAGCTTGGAATTGGAAACAGGGTCAGGTCCGCCCTCTTTGACCGCAAGGGTTATCTCTCGGCCGATTTTGGTAAAGATCTTAGCCCGCTGGCTGTCTGTCTTTTCCTTTTTGTGCATGATATTTTTCCATTTCGAATGTCCTGACATATATAAACCTCCAAAGAAATATTTACCTAAATATTAAGCTATCTTCCGTTGACCGCGCATAGACCGAGTACCGGCAGCGACCAAATCAGATTATATACCAAAGCCCATACCGCAGCCGCAGACATAGGCACGAAGAACAGCGCCGCAAAGGTAAGGATAAGACCTACGGCTATGCCGACCTGAGTAGTGCGCACGCTCAGATTGATTATACCGAACAGCTTATTGGAGCTCTCCACGCTCGACAGTATATCGACCGCGTCCCGAGTAACAAGCATAACAGGATCCGACGGATTGTGGGATATCTCACGCCTGATCTTATTGATAAAGCGCATCTCTTCCTCATCAGGTACTATTACCCTGACGCCGCCGAGCCTGTAATGTTTCTTTATAAGCCCCTCTGTCACGTTGCAGTCCCGCGTCTGCACTACGAGATTGAAACGCTGGTCCATGCGCGATATTATATTATTCAATCTCGGGTTGGCCTTGTATCTGAGCATTACCACGGTGGACAGATCTCCGTTAACTCCGAGATACAGCGGCTCTAATCCCATAGAACGTATCGAAGCCTCCTTAGGCACTGGCAGAGGCTCTATATTGCACGCAAGCATAAGGCTGCGATTGCCTATCAGTACCGAGTCCCGGCCTATACGGCAGGATATGCCGTTGTTTTGTATAAACTTGATATTCTCCGTCTTGGGGAGCTGCGACAGCGGAAAATCGAGGATACGTTCAAACGCCTGCGCGGACGGGACCTTAGCCGCCCTGAGCGCAGAAGCCATATATTCTATGGCAAAACCCGCGTCCTGCTTCTGTCTGAACTGTATATCGGCCACGCTGATACAGCTCTCCGTAAAGATATCCGTGTCGTACAATATAAACGTATCGCAGCCGTGCAGCCGAGGTACGGCGTCAAAGCCCATAATAACGCTGCCCCTACGTTTGAGCCTGTTCTGCATTATTATATAAGGCAGCGTCACGCATGCCTCGGACGTAAACGACGCACCTATACAGCTCAAAACCGTAACGGCAACAAAATAATCCTCTCCCCCGTTGACCAAACCGCAAACGATGCCCGCTATAAGAGTGAATATCATGCATGCGGGGATAAAATACTCGTTTTTAGTCCCTATAGGATGTCCGTCTCTTATAAGAGAGGCGATATCGACATTCTTCTCCGCAGCGGTCACTACAGCTACATTCGGCATATTGCGGCGGCCGAGGTTGGAATGGACGGTCTCTATCGAATAAACGTCCTCGTCCGAAAGCATGCGCATGTCAGCGGCTATCTGTCCCTCAAACGCTGAGTTGACAGCATAAAATACAGCCATAGACAAGTATAATATCCACGAACAGCTTACGCATTCGGCGCCCTGCGCAGCCAATATATATATATAATGAATCACGCACATTATGAAGCCGAAAGAAAAAAACGCCGTACTTCGGGGTGAACGCTTAAAGACAGACAGGATGCTCTTGTTTATATCTTTAAAACATGTGGCATAAACGGCCGCGGCTATCAGCAGCGATGCGGAGGCATATACTACTCGTCGGACATGGATAAAGCCGAGCACCGCCGCTGCGGCCGCGAGCGCCAGCATCAGGCACGCCCTTACGGCCGATGCCCTGCACCTGGCCGTATCCGACCGATTGGTCGTCTGAGCCATATATACCCCCCCAAAAAAAAAGATTTTAATGCAACAATACGGACGACTTATCCCCTCTGTCTGAGCACCTCATACATCATCACGGCTCCGGCGACAGATACATTCAGGGACGTGATGCGGCCCCTCATGGGGATACGCAGCAGTCTGTCGCATCTGTCCCTGACGAGCCTGGAGATACCCGAGCCCTCGTCACCGAGAACTATAGCTGCGGGACCTTTCAAATCTATATCATATACGGACTCTGAAGCGGATCCGTCGGCCGCATAAACCCAAACGCCGTTGTCTTTAAGGAATTCGACAGTGCGCGCTATATTGACAACCCTGGCTATTTTGGCATATTCGCAGGCTCCGGCGGCCGCCTTGTAAACCGCGGGAGTAAGGCTGCAGCTGCCGCGCTTGGGGAGTATCAGACCGTGGACGCCGCAGGCGTCCGCCGTTCGTATTACGGCGCCGAGGTTATGAGGGTCGGATACGCCGTCAAGAACTACGACAAACGGGTCCTCCCCGCGCATGCGGGCGTATTCTAAAATATCCTGAGGTTCGCAATATTCAAAAGGCGTCGTGAACGCCGCGACGCCCTGATGAGACGACGTGCCGCAGATATCGGTAAGCTTTGAGCGTCCGGCCCTGACTATCGGGATACCTGCGTCGGAGGCCATGGCCAAAAGCTTGATTACAGAGCCCTCGTTTTCACCGTCCGCCACATATATCTTATCTATCGTCCTGCCCGCGCGTATAGCTTCCATAACCGGATTGCGGCCCGCGACTATATTTTCAGGCATCTGCGCCCTGTCCGCAGGTCTGCGCACGGAAGACTGACCCCGATTCGGGGTACGGCGGTTCTTTTTATTATCGGTCATATCCGAATATCCTCCGATATATCCTGTACGGATACGTCTTGTATTATGTCGCGCAGTTTGTCTACGCCCGTCCTGTCCATTGAAGAAAACGGTATGACATCCACGCCGAAGATATCCGAAAGCGCCGCGGTTCTCGGCGCCAGCTGAGACTTGTTCAGCTTATCGGACTTGGTCGCAACGACGCAGAACAGATAGTTGCTGCGCATTAGAAAATCATACATGGTCATATCGTCCGCGGTAGGGTCATGGCGTATATCTACAGCCATCACGCATAAGCGTATATCCCTGCCCAGCCTGAAATAGCCGTCGGTCAGCCTGCCCCATTCGCGCCGCTGCTCTGCGGACCTTTTGGCATACCCGTATCCGGGCAAATCAGTCAGATATATACGGCCGCCGACCTCATAGTAGTTGACGCTCACGGTCTTGCCGGGAGACGAGCCGGTTCTTGCTAAATTTTTACGGTTAAGCAGAGCGTTGATAAGCGAAGATTTACCCACATTCGACCGTCCGACAATCACTGTCTCCGGCTTGGGCGGCAATGTAATCTTTGCGGGATCAAAAAAGCTTCCGCGAAAATCCGCTGTATTGAAATTTATATTATCCATTCTCCCTCCGAGCTGTTACATTCAATCTGCCGCCGAACAGAGATTGGGCCTGTCCTGCGGGATAAAGGCATTATCGAACACCTCAGCCGCAGTCCTCGCGGTTACAAACGTCAGGCTCTGCCTGACAATCTCGGGCAATTCCTCGATATCAGGCGCATTTTCGGCCGGGACGATAACGGTCGACACGCCTGCTTTATATGCAGCCATGGTCTTTTCTTTCAATCCGCCTATAGCGAGGACCCGTCCCCTTATAGTGATTTCACCTGTCATTGCCACATCTCGTCTCACACGGCGGCCGGACAACTGGCTGTACAAAGCCGTAGCCATAGCGCAGCCCGCGCTCGGCCCGTCTTTAGGCACGGCACCCTCGGGCACATGTATATGTATATCCTTATCTTTATAGAAAAACGGATCTATATCGAGCGCCAAAGCATTCGCCCGCACATAGCTTATGGCGGCCTTTGCCGATTCTTTCATCACGTCGCCCAAAGAGCCTGTAAGTTCTATCTTGCCCGTGCCCTCCATGACGTTGACTTCCAGCGGCATGATTTCTCCGCCCACAGAAGTATAGGCCAGCCCCGTCACGACGCCTACGGTATCGGTATCGGGTATATGTTCGGGTATGTATTTGCGCACGCCGAGATACTCGTTGAGATTCTTGCCGTTGATTCTCACGCAGCCGAGTTCGGGAGTTTCTATAAGCTGTTTTGCGGCCTTACGGCACAGAGCCGCGATGCTGCGCTCAAGATTGCGCACGCCCGCCTCTCGGGTATAATAGAGTATTATGTCGTTGATAGCGGAGGCGGATATCTTCAGATTGGCCGCTTTCATACCGTGTTTCTTTAATTGTTTAGGCACAAGATGGCGTTTGGCTATCTGTATCTTCTCGGCAGAGGTATAAGAATTGAGTTCTATAACCTCCATACGGTCGAGCAAAGGCGCCGGAATAGTATCCGTCACATTGGCCGTAGTGATGAAGAATACGTCGCTGAGATCAAATTCCATGTCAATGAAATGATCCTTAAAGGACTTATTCTGCTCCGGATCGAGGACTTCCAGCAGCGCCGCTGCGGGATCGCCTCTGTAATCCCTGCCCAGCTTGTCTATCTCATCAAGCAGCAAAAGAGGATTGCTGCTCTTGGCCTCGCGCACCGCGGCCATTATCTTACCGGGCATCGCGCCTATGTAGGTGCGCCTGTGGCCGCGTATCTCGCTCTCGTCATGAACGCCGCCGAGAGAAATACGTACAAATCTGCGATCAAGAGCCTTTGCCACGGATTCGGCAATAGAGGTCTTGCCTGTTCCCGGAGGGCCGACCAAACAGATGATCTGACCTTTGACCTGACTGTTGAACTGCCTGACGGCCAGGGTCTCGAGTATGCGTTCTTTAATCTTCTCCAGTCCGTAGTGTTCCGAATCCAAAACTTTAGCCGCTCGGGATATATCGGTCTTATCCTCGGTCCTCACGCCCCACGGCAGCTCCAGGCACGTCTCTATATATGTACGTATCAGCGCCGCCTCCTGTGTACCGGGAGGCAGCTTTATCATACGCTGAAACTCCCTCAGCAACAGCTCACGGTTCTGTTCGGGCATGGCGGAGGCGTGTATCTTGGACAGAAGCTCGGCCATGTCGTCGCTGAGATCGTCATATTCGTCGTCGCCCAGCTCCTCCTGAATTGCCCTTATCTGCTCGCGCAGATAAAAATCGCGCTGGTTCTTGTCTATACGGTCCTTAACCTTATTTGCGATAGAATTTTCTATCCCTATTATCTCCAGCTCAGAATCAAGCGCCTGGGCCAAAACGGCAAGGCGCTCGACCACATCCTGAGTCTCAAGTATACGCTGCTTCTCTTTAAAATACAGCGAAGCATACTGCGTGAGAGTATAAGACAGGCGAACCGCATCGGTAATCGCCGCAATTTGCGAGAAAATATTTCGCGGGACAGAATCCGAAGCCGATGCATAGGAGGAAAAGGAATTGAGCGCTACTCTGACCGCGGCCTGAACCTCGGCGGAAGAACTCACGGGACATTCGGCCTCGCTGATAGGCACAACGTCCGCCATAAGCGAGCCTTTTACGCGCGGACGCATGGAAGAAAGCTTTGCCTTGGAGACTCCGCGGAACGACACTCTTATTTCCGAACTGCCGGTCTTGAGTATATTGACGACCTTGGCGATTACTCCGACTGTATACAGGTCGGACTCTTTGGGATCCTCCACTGAAGGATCGCGCTGAGCAACGAGGAAAATGTATTTAAATTTTTGTATCGCAAGATTGACTGCCGAGATCGACGCTTTGCGTGCAGCCTCTATAAAAATGGACGTCTGCGGCATAGCGACAACGTTACGCAGGGCAAGAACAGGCATCTCAAGTATCTCTTCGTATGTTTCATAATTTGTATCCATATCGTTCCCCCTTCGAATTGTTGACACAGTAAATTTACAGCATATAATTATATCATATTTTATGCGGGTTTTCAAGTAACTTCACGCAATTGGCGCAAAATGGGGGCGGGATTATCCCGCCCCTGACATAAACATTTTGAAACAGTGTCATTTCCCCGACACGGTTATACCTTCGACCTTAACCCACGGAAGTATATACGCGCCGTTATTTACACGCTCAGACGATACGGCGCTGACCGACTGAAGAAGCTGCATAAGGTTGCCCGATATCATGGTCTCGCTCACCGCGTCTGCAATCATACCGTCTTTTATTAAAAAGCTGTTTTTGGCCACACCGGTAAAATCACCGTCCACTCCCGGCGAGCCTCCGGAAAACCGGTTGACCAGCAGCCCCTGCTTTATATCACCGATCATTTTTTCAAGCGGAGTATGTCCCGCATCTACCACGTAGCAGCCTCCGTCGTTGGCGCTGCGGGCAAGTCCGGTTTTGGCGGCGCCGTATCGAGAGAGGACAAAATTGCGCAGTACTCCCTTTTCAATCAGATTCATATTTTCGGCCGGATAACCGTCTGAGGTAGAAAAATATCCGCAGACGAGATCTTGATCGAGCGGACGGCACGCAACGGTCAGGATATCCGAAGCCACCTTGTCGTTCAGCCTGTTTTTGTAAGGCGATGCCCCCGATATCAAAACCCTGTCGGACAAAAAATTGTCCTCTATCATGCCCAGTATATCTTCCAGGCACGGAGGAGTAAATATTACGGGACCCTCAAACTTGCCCTCGACTGCGCAGGTCCGCACCTGTCTGCGCGTCTGCTCGATGAGCTGCCTGGTCATGCCCATGTCCATAAACGGCCTGTCCGGACAGCGGAAAAAAAAGTCCGAAGCATTAAAGGAAGACGTCATAG
>CALXAN010000093.1 GCA_944386305.1 uncultured Clostridia bacterium | reverse complement strand
GATTAATTATTTTTTTCGGCATTATATTGACGTTATTTGGTATAGGCTGTTTTATATGGTTTGTAGGTAGCATAAACAGAATAACGAGAAGCAATGAAAACTTAGAGCTTTATTTGAAATATTTAGTGTCCTTAATATCTAAAAAAGAAGCTCCTGACTTTGACGAGCCTACTTATCAAGATATCCCCGGAGCAAATGACAAAGCTGTTCCTGATTATAGGCTTATGGCAGAAATAAATATGCATAAAGATAAAAATGACTAATTTCTTTCGTCCGTCGTTGCGGCTTTATTCTATGTAGCCGAGGGGTTTAAAGCTTGCGATAAAGGCGTTCATTCGGCCCGAATGGTAGCCGGTGGGATAATAGCCGAACTGTAAGGTGTCCCCCGAAACGTTCACGCTCATGTTTCGCTCCGTTCAAGCGGAACGCCGAACTGCGGATTCTCGGCGGGGATATACTTTAGGCGAATATGCGGAGTAGAAATCGTTTGTTATGCGTTTTTTGAGGCTTACAATCATTTCCGAGCCCACGTTCTGCAGGGCGAGGGGCACGGCGGAGGATATTTTCTGCGTCTGTTGATTAAAACTCAGTCAATGTTTCTTTGCCCTGTATTGTAAGCTTTAAAAAGCCCATAATACCTTTTTGTGCGCGGCCCTGCCTCATATGATTTGGGGCAGGGCCGCAGTATAATTAAAAATCAGGCTGTGACGGTTACGTTGCAGACGGCGGTGAGGGTCTCCGAGTCGCTCTTCTGCAGAGTGACGGTGACCTCGGTGTCGCCCTGAGCCACGCCCGTTACCAGGCCGCTCTCCGAGACGGTGGCGGTTCCCGGGGTCTCGGACACATATTCCAGGTCGGTATATGTAGGAGTGAGTACAGAGCCGTTGTCCATGATATATACCACGGGCACCTGCGCCGTGCCGTCTACCGCTACGGATACGCCCGCGCCGTATACGGCCAAAGCCTTAACAGCAGAGGCTGAGCCCGCGCAGGGGACGTACACATAGTAGGCGTAGCCCTCGCCGGTGCTGCTGCAGTCGCTGCAGGCCATTACAGCGCTGTCGGGCGACAGTGCAGTCCAGTCATAGGCCGTAGTGGCGTTGCCCGTCTGATTGGCGGACAGGCCGACGTCGCCGGTAAACTGGGCGCGGGGCACGATAAAGTACACGTAGCCCTGCAGAGTGCCGTTGGACACGGAGTTGTTCTGCTTGGCGTATACGCCGAATTTGAGGCTGATAGTAGCCACGGTGGGGTTGAACATCGTCGGCAGAGCGAGGGCCTCGGACGAGGTAAGCGGTGTGAAATAAATCACGTCGTAGCTCTTGCCGGACGTAGCGACGAAGCCGGACACGGTCTTGGACACCAGGTCTACGCCGTAGTTTGTGCCTATAAAGCTGTCCGAGCCGTGCTCCCTGACGTAGCACCAGCCCTCAGTGTCGGACGCGCTCTGCCCGTAGGCCAAAGCGGGAGCACGGGTAACGGTGAGAGCCGTGCCCGTAGCCTCTATGGTCTCGCATACGCGGCTGACGGCGTTGTAGCTTATCGAGCCGCCCGAAATGAGAGCTCTCTGCTGCATGGAAAACGCCTGAGACGTGAGAGTACCCGTGATACGCGTGGTATCGGGGATATTGATGAGCAGGGGGTTGCCGAAGCCGCCCGTGACTTCGCCCAGGTTGATGGAGGAAGTTATCGCGCTCTCGGACGCTACGGTATCATAGCCTATGATATTGCCCGTCGCGGGGTCGGTTACGATAGCCTCTACCACGCCTTTGACGAAGAGATTGGGTGAACCTAATGTGATTGCATTCATGGTAATTCTCCTTTGTTATGTTTTTTGTTCAGCTTGTCCCATACGGCTTTGCAGCTCCGAAAGAGCCATTGTGCCGTAGGAATCGTCGGATACATCGTAGCACCATGACGGGAACGGGTTGCCCTTATTGAACTTGACCATGCCCGACATCTCGGCCTGAGCGTAGAGCATGTAGTGCTTGTCGCGGTCTATGGCCCTGCGCAGGAGCTCAAAATCCCTGACCGTCCAGCCGTATATGTTTCTTATCGGCGTATGGGTCAGGTACGCCACGGACGCTATGAGGTCGTCGGTGCTGACCTTGAGGGGTATGCCGGAGCTTTTGAGCCGTTTGAGCTGTTCGTTCGATTCCACAAGGTCTATGTTATGCGACTCGTCGGGCAGTTCTATCCCGTTCATCTCCGCCAGCAGCGGACGTATCTGCATGGAAAATACATGCGGGGTGATGCGTACGGTGTTTCCGTTTTGGGTTATCGACAAATACTCTATATCAAGCCGGCCGTTCGTCTGCTTCAGCTTAATATTGCGCAACGCTTCGGTTATGTCATAGTCTATCCGCAAAGACATGTACATTAATCTCAGCGCGCACTCGAATAATCCTACCCTTACGTTGCGGGTCTTTACGGCGTCGACCTCGGCGGCCCACAAAGCGGACAGATAATCCATAAACGCGTACTCAACAGGTAGGGCTGCCAGCCTCAGAGACAAGGCCTCCCTGCACAGCAGATATTCGTCGTATTGCGCCATTGTGATGGGGTAAAACGTCAATTGGAGCACTTCTATGGGTTGTCCGCTCCGAATCAAAGTTTTACGGTCCTGCAAAGACTGGGACATTGTGTTTTTTTCTCCTTTGCCGGAATATATATCATGCCTCCGTTATTCTTTGTCTTTTTCGGCGGCTCGATATTTTTTGTAACATTGCTTCTTCCGCTTTTTCGTTTCGGCTGCTCAAAAAATATGCACGTTGCTGTTTATGCCGTCCGTCGGCATATTATAGGTTTCGGGCATATTCCTGTCCGCTGGGGCCGCTAACTCCAGCGCTACGGTCAGTTCGCGTCCGACGTTGGCATTGTCGTCGGACACGGCGTTGCTGCCGCAGTCGGGGTGTTTGAGCTTGGAAAAGAAAAATGTGCCTATTCCCGACATATTCACGCCGTGCAGAGCCTCTATAAGGGCCTGTTCTATGGCGAATACACGGCTGTATGCGTCGGGTTTGGCGTTAAACTCATAGGTATAGTGAGTCCAAATATTGAAAGAGATTCCCAGTGATATATTAAATTCCTCGTTGCCGGGCACGGTGCGGCCCATATAGACATGTATGCGGGTCTGCGCTATGTCCTGAGACTGTTTGGCATATTTCTGCGGGATAAGCCTGTAGCCCTTGTCCGTGGGCGGATCTTCGGGCCGCTCGGGGTCGAACAGTACGCTCGTCTTCTGCTGAATCGTCGGCAATGTTTCACCGAGCGGGTTTTCGCCGTCATAATACAGGTATTTCCACAGCCGCGCGCGGGGATAACTGTTGTCGTCCGCGGGCGCATATCCGGCTGACGGAGCGTCTAAGAGATAGTCGCATATCTTTTTGGGTATGTCTATCGATTCGGATAGATCGTAATACCCGTCCTGCACTTTAAAGTACGGGTAGTACGGGGATACGGCGTCGGGCATATCATTCCTCCGTTTTCTCTTGGGCCTGCGTCTGCTGCAACTGTTTAGTCATCTCAGAGAGATTGTCTTTGAGTTTGGCCAAATTCTCTTTGGTCAAATACAGGCCGACAGTCGCGGCAAGGCGTACCAGCGGGTCGTTGCGGTAGGTGCGGATATTGTATATCTCCGTATCTACCATTTTCTTAAACTCTTTAAAGTCAGCGACAAGGTCGTAGACCTTATCCCGAAGCTCTGCGTTGCTCTTGAGCCTGTCAAGCTGATTGAGCGGGTGCGAGTTTGCATATTCGTCATAGGAGGCGAAAGTCATCGCGTTTTTGTTCTCCGTGTCTATATCTATGTCGAGATAAAATCCGAGCAGCACGGACAGGGTCAGCATGGACTTCAGCGACGGCAGCTCGCCCTCGGGCAGAGGCAGCGACAACATCTTATTTGCTCTGTCTGACACTGGGTTCTTGTGCGACTGAGGGATAATATCCACGCATTTCTCCGCGATAATTTTGGAAAGGGATATCTTTTCCTCTATCGGCATATATGTGTTTGCTTTTTCAATCATTTCTTTAGTTATAACGAATGCCATTGTACATACTCCTTTCGGTTTTAGAGGCTATAGTTTGAGTCGGTTCGGCGAGGGTATCATGTGTTCATAGAATTTGGTCTGCCCGTACTTGCGCATTTTCTTTTACGGCGCAAAAAACTCCAGCCTTTAGGTACCGGCATTGATTTTGTTGGTGCGTTTCTGCATACCGCCGCTTTTTAATCGGAGCCATTTTAAATTTTTACTTATAGCTTAATCTTTCTTGTGCTCTTCCAGGATAGTTATACGGTGCTCGTGGTCGTTGAGCTGGCTGCTGTGAGAGTCAAGCCGTTCGTCGGTTTTGTTCATCTCATGCGTCAGCTCGGATATGGTGCAGTTGAGCCGGGCTATATTGGTGTTGAGTTTGATTATGGGCGTCGCTACGGCTATACCGAACGTTACAAGCGTAATCAGGTACGTCACGACTGTTTCTATGGGCATGTTTAACCCTCCTCCGGGTTACAAAATCTTGGTCACTCTCATATCGTCCAGCATTGCCGAAAACGGGCGACGTTGTTCAGTATTTTTTTTCTATGCCAGGCGGTCATGCCGTTGAGAAATTCGCGCTTGGGCATGGTAACGCTGCCGCGTAAGTTTTTTAGAATGCTTCATTGACCTGTGCGGTGGTCTTTGATGCGCTTAAATATTGAAGCCATTGCGGAAAATTTCCGCTGACGCTTAGAGCATATCAGTGGCGCAGATTGAATTCCGCGCAGGTCAATAACAGGACTCATTGTGTCCCGTTGCTTTGGCTTGACACGCTCCGGTCTGCGGGATGAAATTCCCTTCATCTGTTTGAAAGTGCATATTTTAATTGTTTTCCGATGTCAGTATAGCATGTTTGTATATGTTTTTTCTAATACGTTTTTGAAAAAAATGCCCATTTTTTTACAGCATTATTTTTACTTAAAGTGAATTTATCTTTTTCACTTTATCCGCGTCGACCCAGCCGTACACGGTAGCGCCCGAACCCTTGACATATATCAGGTGATAGGGGTGCCTTGACTGTCCGAGCTTGTATATCTGCGTGAGCTTGGCCGTGCCGCCTTTACAGCTTTTGCCTGTGACGGCGTTGGCGTTGGTGTAGTGCACGTCGCCCGTATACGTCACGACGTCTCCGACCTGAGGCAGATCGTCCGTATTGTCGTAGACGTACTGTATATCGGGTATGGTGAGCCAGTGCGTCCAGCCGCGTCCGCTGACCTTAGACTGTACTATACCGTCTCCGTAGCTGCCGAGCGTGCATTCGACGGCGTTGCCGCCGCCTATGTATACGCCGACATGTCCCGTTTTGTACAGTATCATGCCCGGCACTTCGGGCAGCGTGTCTATTGTGCCTCTGCTCGTGGCGCAGTTCCACAGCCCGCCCGTGTTGCGGTCGGTCTTGGAATTATACCTGATATCGTGCGCGCCTTTGTCCGTCCACAAGAACCATTTTATTAGGCCCGCGCAGTCGCAGCCTATCCAGTAGCCGTTGGTGCATTTTTTAAGCTCGGCTATTCGGCTGGCAGAATATCTTGTAGGATATTGCTTGGCCTTTTGGTCTATGGTAGTGTTGGTAATGGTGCGGCCGTAATCTCCCCACATATATTTTGAGGAGACATGGGTAGCCTTGTTAAGGCAGAAATCCGCTAAATCTTTATTCGTCAGCATCGGTATATTCTCCTTCCGGCGTAGATTCATAGGGCTGTGCGTAGGTCAGCGCCCTCGGGCTGTCTGTTACGCCTTTGGTCGTGGGGTCTACGAGCACGCCGAGCGCGGTCAGCGCGGATATTATCGTAGATACCGCGCTTACAACGGTGCTTTCCGCTATCTGCGGCACAATGCCGAACAGGCTCAAAATGCTGTACACAAACGATATGACCGCAGGTATGGCAGTGAGCCAAAACATGGGATTGCGGAGCCTTACGCTCCAGTTGATTTTAGACATCTTTTTCTCTCCTTTATTTATATATTCAGCGGGAGTTTAAGCACTTGAAAACCGTCTCCCATTTTATATAATGTCAGAAAAATCGCTTTTTGTAACCTCGAGCAGTAACTAATCATTATGTTTTACCTCCCACAGTCGCCACAGCGCTGCAAATAAAGGGCAGCATTCTGGGTCATTGATGTCCTGTATTTCGTAGCAGTAATGCCTGAGGTGCTCCACAGCTTTTTCCGACGAGGACAGCATTCCCGTCTTTTCGAACATGATTTTAAATTTTGTCCCCGGTATGCTCCTGCACATTATATTTGCGCCTTTCAGGCTTATGAAAAAAGGACATTTAACATCGACGTTACAAGAATCGCTTGTCCTCATTTTTTTATAACACCGTCCTCTGTAGCCATTCGCAGTATAAGGTTATACGCATTCTTGACCGTACGTCCCATTTCTATCTGCTGCGCTACGATGCCTATATATTTGTCAAACGTATTGACGTCCATGCGGTCCAGCAGGTCTCCCATTTGCGCATCGGACAGATATACTAAGTTTTTGCCCAGTCCTCCCAGCGGGGATACGGTATCCTCAGGGGATAATTCGCTCGGCTCCACTTCTATGCGTTTTACCGCCTGCTTGCGTATGTTCTGCGTTTTTTTGCGCTTCGCTTTGGCTGATGGAGGTACGTTGTCGCTGTTTTGGTACTTGTCCCACGACATGAGCCGTATCGCTCCGCGGTCTAACGCTATCATTTTCCATGACAGAAAAAGCGTTATTGCCTCGGCTATGAGCCCGGCGTCGTACTCCAATTCAATAGACAGCGTTTCTACGGTATATGGTACGTCGTCGGCCATGTACAGATAGCCTGAATCGCCGGACTCGCCCGCAAGACACAAAAGCGATATCCATATGTTGATTAATTCGGGGCCGCGGCTCAGTTTGCGCATCTGTCTTATCTTGCGGCTCTTCATCGTATGGACCGAAAGAAGTATGCAGTTTACCGCCATATGTAATCCTTTCTGCCGGCATTAAGCCTGTATCTTTTATACGACACGTTTTCTCCGAACCTGTTTTTTACTGTTTCAAATTCACTTTGTATATTGTATCCGTCCCTGCGCAGGTCCGATATCTCCGACCTTTTCCCCGGGATCTATGCCGACATATCGTTTACCGCCTCTGTCCGTAAACGTAAGCGATGTTTTTCTCGTATGCGTCGAGGGTTCTCAACGCAAGGTCGTCCGATTTTTTCTTTCGGGCTTTAAGCCTCGTTACTGTGGGATTTCGCACTATGCATGCGTCAAAGATATATCCTGCAATTAGGCCTATAACCAAGCAGCCTAAACCGACAATCAACGTTATCATCACTCATAACCTCCGTATTCCACGATGCAGCGCGGCTTTTACTCATTTCTCGCGTGTGCGCCTGCGCGCTTCAGGGTGGGGTATTTTATTTTTTTCTCTCTTTTTTCTTTCTCTGTTTTAGCTTTTTTTCTTTTTGCTTCTTTTTCTTGTTTTCGTTTTTGTCTCTTTCGTTTTTCTCTCGTTTTTCTTTTGAGCGAAAAAGTTTTCCACTGCTGCGGGCTTTGCGCTTGTTTGGGAGCAAAAAGCCTGATTTTAAAGCATTATTTGCGTTTTGAGTAAACGAGGTCGGTTTACATTTTCTGACTTTTTGCCAAATGTGAATGTTGTAAATAGATTTCAACAGTTTCCACAGTTGAAAAGTCTTAAAATCTAAACTGTAAAATATTCGATTAGCTCCGTCGTCCTCAAAAGGGGAGCCGCTTTGACAGCGCGGACGCATCCGTCGTCCTCAGTGGGGGGTATGCGCCGTTTCCCGCCGCAAAGCATTCACACAGTATTCGTCTGCACAGCCGTCGTCCCTCGGGGCGTATCATATCCTCGTCAGGCGTTTGACAGTTTATCTTCAGGGGCAGCGCAGAGGACATACTGCCGGCCGGGTCTTTATATTAAAAAGGCAAATCCTTGTCTTCAATGTCCGAAAAGTCCGCAATCGTCGGCAGTGAGTCGGACGCTTCCGAGTCGGATTCAGCCTTTAAAGCTAAAGTAAAAGATACGTTGTCGATAATAGCCTTTAATGATTTGTGTTTTTTGCTGTCCCGTCCCATAGGTTTTGCAGCCGTGAGCGCCGCTGCCTCGAACGTCTGATAAGGCTGCATGTATTTTATGAATTTTTCTGCGTTTGCCGTCTTTGGCGGCTATAGTCAGTTTGAGCGCGTTTTTTGTGCGTCTGCCTCTTCGTTGTTTAATGCTAATGTATGGTCTTATCTAGTTTGCTCTTCGGCTGGGGCCTTGAGGTTTCAGGTAAATTCGGAAATCTTCAATCACAGCCGAATCCAATCGGCGCCGGGCGGAAACATATCTTAAAGATAGCTTTTCGTCCGCTATGTATGTAATGATATACTGACTTCATGCTTGTCCTCGCGTTCAGGGCAAAACGGCTGCATTAATGCTGCATATCGATTTTCGTACTATATCATGTTATTATTCCGGCATCCGATGCGCCTATAAGGCTTGTCCTGGTTTTGAGGCTATTACCGTGTTCTTTTGCGTTCGGATTCATTTTTTCGCCTTGTTTGCAGCATTTTAGCGTTGCGGGATTTCCAGTCGATGCGCGACCTGTCCCATGCCCGCCCCGTGTCCAATATCTTTTGTCTCTTGTCTGCGGAATATATTACGCGGCCCGCTTCGTCTGTTTGGCCGCCGCACATTTGAATATCGTGATATATGCACGAATAGCTGACGCCTAACTCTTGACTTATCTCTTTATATGTCTTGCCTGAATTCCACAGCCGCTCAATTGCAACTCGATTGTTGTACGTAATCTGTTTTCCCACACGGGCACTTCCTTTATCACAATAAGTATATACAGCTCTTTATGCCGAGCCTTGAATTGGTAAAATTTGGTATTGTTTTTGTTTATTATATTATAGGACGTTACCTTGACACGCCGATACATATATGGTAGACTATAAAAAGTCTGCTTATGATATATGCATCACAAACAGCACACATGTATATCATATACTGTATAAAATCAGATGTGTATCGTCCCGAATACTGAAAGGCGGGTGAGATGTACATGCCACAGGACTCATCTTGCGGTATGGTCTTTAAGCGTTTTGAGTATAAATACCTCCTTGACGAGGACAAATACAGGATGATAATGTCGTATATCAGGCCGCACACGATACCCGACGTGCACGGATTGACCACGATCTGCAATATGTATTACGACACTTCCGACAACGACCTTATAAGAATGTCTATAGATAAGCCTTTGTATAAAGAGAAGCTGCGGCTGAGGAGCTACGGCGTGCCGGATGCGGACAGCATGGTCTTTATGGAGATAAAGAAGAAATACGACAGGATAGTGTACAAGCGGCGTATTTCCCTGACACTGCAGCAGGCGGAGGATTATCTGATAGACGGGGTTGTCCCTCCGGTCCGCCAAGAGCACATGCAGAGATTTAACGAGATAGATTATTTCGTGCATTTTCACGGTATAAGGCCGGCTATGTTCGTCGCCTACGACAGGGCTGCTTTTTTTGACAGAAGCGACCGGAACATGCGTATAACTTTCGACAGCAATATCCGCAGCCGTACGACCAATCTTACTCTCGGTAGCCTTGAGGGCTGCGAACCGTATGACTTCGGCTATAAATATGTAATGGAGCTGAAAGGCTGCGATTCTTTCCCGCTGTGGCTGGTAAGGATGCTGTCCGAACTGCATATATACAAGGGCACTTTTACCAAGTACGGCAGGCTGTATAAAAGAGAGATTGAAAGGATAATATAGAAATGTTGTCATCTGTTTTGGATAATGGGGTTACGCTTTCCGCCATTCTTATGTCTACGGGAGTCTCTATCGTTCTCGGGTTCCTGATATCGGTGGTATATATGTTTCACGGCAGATGCAGCAAGAGCATGGCCGTGGCCCTGGTCATCATGCCCGTGCTGGTGCAATGGGTAATAATGATGGTCAATGACAATCTCAGCATCGGCATCGCCATTGCGGGAGCGTTCAGCCTTATCCGTTTTCGTTCCGCACCCGCAAGCGCCAAAGAAGTGGCGTATGTGTTTTTCGCCATGGGCATAGGGCTTGTGACTAGTACGGGATATTTGGTGCTTGCCGCCATTTTTACCGTCATAGTGTGCGCCGTATTCCTGTTGGTGACCAAGACGAGGTACGGGGAGGGCAGACTGCAGCAGCGGCAGCTTAAAATCCTTATCCCGGAGAATCTCAACTACAACGAGGTGTTCGACGATATATTCAACGAATATGCCTCTTCGGTCATGCTGGTCCGCAGCAAGACCACCAATTTGGGCAGTATGTATGAGCTTACATATCGAATCAATCTTAAGGATCCTAAAAAAGAAAAAGAATTTATCGACAAAATACGCTGCCGCAACGGTAATCTTACGGTATGCATCAGTTCTGTGATAGACGAGGTAAGCGAGGTGAGCATGATATGAGTGCAACAAAAGACACTGTATTGGTAGTGGACGACGACAACCGCATAAGACAGATGGTGAGCATATTCCTGCGCGGGAACGGTTTCGACGTCCTTGAGGCCGCCGACGGTCAGACGGCCCTGGACGAGTTCTATAAGAACAGTAACCGCATAGACCTGATCCTGCTGGACGTTATGCTCCCGCACAGAGACGGGCTGTCTGTGCTGGCCGAATTGCGCGCCGCGTCCATGGTCCCGGTTATACTTGTTACGGCAAAGGACGAGGAGTACGACCAGCTGGCGGGCTTCCGCGCGGGCGCCGACGACTATGTCAGCAAACCCTTTTCGCCTTCGGTTCTGCTTGCGCGTATAAATTCGGTAATACGCCGCACTTCTATGAAGAACCGCAACGACAAAATCGAATGCGGACCGATGGTGATAAATAATCTTTCCAAGAACGTCAGGATAGAGGACAAGACCATAGCTCTTACTCAGAAAGAGTTTGATCTTATCCACTATCTTGTATCCAACAAGGGGCTTGTGCTTTCGAGAGATCAAATACTCAACGCAGTGTGGAGCTACGACTACAACGGCGATCCGCGCACAGTGGACACGCATATAAAGCAGCTCCGCGCCAAGCTCGGCGTAATGAGCAAGTGTATAAAGACCATTCACGGAACCGGTTATATGTTCGGAGTGGATGAAGATGAATTCAATAAGAACTAAGATATCGCTTATCGTCGGTTCGACGGTATTCGTTTTTGTCGTACTTCTTATAACGGCCAATCTTTTCGTCGCAGAGCCGTATTTTACTTATGAGAAAAAGTCTGCCATAAACGAGGCTTTCAACGTTATTCGTTCGGGGTATACCTCGGACTCGGAGAAGCTCAGCGCCATGCTGACGGATTATGAGCAGAAGAACGGCCTGCAGATAGAAATATTTGATTTTTCGGGCCAGCTCATTTATACCACCGGCCGCAAAATGGATCAGGGTTATGCGGGGGGCTCCGGCGCTTCCTCGTCTGACCTTTGGATAGGCACGTTTCCGGACGGGACGAACCTGCGCCATTTCTATGAGGAGCGCAACGGGCTCAATGTCCTCGGCTATGCCTTGATCAGTTTGGAAGTGTTCAGGGGCTATTCGTTCAGCCCCGAGGTGCAGGAGTCCGTCAATTCCGTGTCCGGCGGCAAGGTACTGTCGCTGAAGGGCATCGTACCTGTCAGTCAAAACAGCTATTCGTATGTGCTTATAAGCACACCTGTCACCGCTATTGAGGATTCTGTCGTGACTTTTAACAAATTGTCCGCGATGGTGGCGGGTGTCGTGCTCGTATTCGGCTGTGCGGTCGCGTATGTGCTTTCGGACAGGTTTACCCGGCCTATACGCAATGTCGATATCGTGGCCAGGCACGTGGCGGACCTCGATTTTTCCATGCGCGCGGACGAACGTTCGAAGGACGAAATCGGCAACCTTGCCCGAAGCGTCAATTCCATGAGCCGGCAGCTCGAGCAGTTTATAAACGAAATAATGGAAAAGAACCGCCGCCTCAGCGAGGACAACGAGCGTTTGGCAAAGATGGAGCAGATGCGGCGCGAATTTGTCGCAAATGTCTCGCACGACCTCAAGAGCCCGTTGGCTGTTATCGGCGGGTATGCGGAAATGCTGCGCGATATGCCCGGCATCGACGTGGGCTCATGCTGCGATATAATAATAGACGAGACGTCGAAGATGAATGATATGATAAAAAGTATGCTCGACGTGTCGGCTATCGAGCATGGGCTGAAATCTATGGAACTGACAAGAATAGACTTGTCCGAGGTCGCCGGCGTCGTGTTTGAACGCACTAAGGTACTGGCGTCAAAAGAGGGAGTTTCGTCCGATTATCGTTACAGCGTACAGCCCGGCTGCTTTGTCATGGCTAATTCTCAGTATATAGAGCAGGCAATGAAGAATTATCTGCAAAATGCGGTGGCGCACGTGTCCGCAGGCGGATATATAGAGGCAGAGCTGAGCATAAGTGACGGCAGAGCGGTGTTTTCCGTCTTTAATACCGGAGACAGAATCCCCGAAGAGAAATTTGAGCGCATATGGGACAGCTTCTATCGCGTCGATGAGGCGCGCACAAGAGGCGACGAGGGGAACGCAGGCCTGGGTCTGTATATAGTCAAGTCTATTGTGACCGCTCATTCAGGCTCTTACGGCGTGGAAAATATCGACAACGGGGTAAGGTTTTGGTTCAGTCTGCCGCTGTGCGATACCGAACAGGCTCCGCCCTCGGCAGAGACGTAAGGCTGTCTGACGGAAGAACCATTGTTTTTGGGAAAAATTATGTACAAATGAATATATAAAAAATATGCTAATTCAATATGTTGGTTGATCCGGTAATAATGACGGACTTTTAATGCGATAATCGAGCCGAGGCCCGCACTGCAGTGCGGGCCTCGGCTTTTTATATGTACTGCATGGCTGTCATCTGCGGAGCGCAGCCGTCAGTGTTTTATTTTGGTAATAATCGGCGACTTTTTTATTGCCCTTGCGGCGTGTCCTAGGCATGTAGGTTTATTTTTATGACAAAACCGAGATACGATGAATGTCTGTTCGCGTTATACCTGCACGTGCGTGGGCCGCGTTTTTATTCTGTGTAATTCTTTTACATGTAGAATTTGGACTCCAAGAAAGCCCGAGATTGTCCCTCAGTGACAATCTCGGGCTTTTGAGTATATCTGCGCAGTATCAGCTGTGTTTTTTTGTATATGCAATGGGCGCGCCTATAAATTCAAGCGTAAGCTTGTCTCCTTCAATTTTATATTTATAACGCGCGCCGTTTATAAACAGTATATCGTCTTCAATCTCATAAAAGAAAGGCGTTTCAACACCCGACAAAGTTATAGAGCCCCTGCCTTTGCCGGCGAATGTATAGCTGATAAGTCCGCTTGAGTCCGTCCACGTTCCTCTTATGGACGAACCGCAGGCTGTAAGACTGAGCGCAAGAAAGCAGTTGACAAGTATAAATGCAATACATGCGGTTATTTTTTTCATTGCTGTTTTTCTCCTTATATATACAAAATCAGTTATGAGTATTAAATTTAAGCGTTGTCCAAAATATAAATAGAAAATTGTCTTTATATTAAAAAAAGCCCTTTCCGATACAGGCCCTTTATATCTAATTTTTCTGTTTTTTCTCTATATTTTTGTATTTTTGCACCTATATAGGTGCAAAAATATTGTATCACATATGTATACTAAAGTCAATACTTTGTTCTTAAATGAGTGCAATTTAGGAGAAGAAGATGAATAAACAGATAGAGAAGCGTGTCGGTGACAATATCAGACGACTCAGGGAGGCCGCAGATATGACGCAGGAATCTCTTGCGGCACAGATGCAGCTGCGGGGCTGCGATATAACGCGCAGCGCCGTTGCGAAAATTGAAGTAGGGCAGAGGCACCTGTATCCCGACGAAATAATACTGATAAAGGAGATATTGGGCGTGGAGTATGACGCTGTTTTTGAACTGTAAGCGAGTTTTTCATAGATGTTTTTTATATATTAACGGTTATTTGTGCTGTCGCGCCGTATTGGACATATAGCCTATTGCGCGAAAAATTTACATAAAAATTTATATTTTGTGTATTTTTTACAATTTTGTAAAAAATACACTTTTATTTTACAAGTTGGCTATTGACATGTATGTAAGTATATGCTAAACTTTACTCGCATTCAGGATATGGCTGATTGTAATATTTCCATTGTTATATTTGGTTAATATTCAGTAATATTTTTAAGAAAGGAAAATTTGTATGTGCAACAATAGCGTTCGTAAACGAATATTTCCGGCGCTTATCAGTGCCGTGCTTGTTTTTGCCTTGATATTCTGCGCAGGATGTAAAGATGATGTTCCGCAGACAGACGAGCCCGATATTCCGTCTACGCTTGAGCCTGGAGATACTTCCGAGCCTTCGACTCCCGAAGTACCGTCCACGTCCGAACCTGACACTGCTGTGCCGTCTACGTCTGAGCCGGATACAGACGACGAGGATGTAGACGGTCCGGTGGATCCTCCCGACGGATCAGGCGAAGACAATAATGGCGGTAATAACGGCGGTTCCGGCGGGAACAACGGTGGTAATACCGGCGGCGGGAACAACGGTGGTAATACCGGCGGCGGAAACAACGGCGGTAATACCGGTGGCGGAAATACCGGCGGCGGCGACTCTAATCCTGATACTGGCAGGTATTCCGTGACGTTCAATACCGACGCGACCAACGCCTCGTATTCGACCACGACTGTCAAGGCCGATACCTCCGAGCATGCCGTCATGCCCGAGACTCCTACTCGCAGCGGCTATGTGTTTAGGGGCTGGTATACCGCTAAGAACGGCGGAGGAGAAAGGGTAACTGCTTCTACCGTACTGACCTCGAACATTACGGCTTATGCTTATTGGACTGCAAAAGAGGACACTATACCCGACAGGAATACCATAGTTTTCGGTACATACGATAGCTTTGAGCAGAACCAGTACGCGCTGGTAGACGAGCTGGGCATGGACTGGGTATTCTTCCCCTGGGATCATTCGGATGAGGCCGGCAGCAGGACTTCGCTTGACCTGCTCTACGGCACATACGGCATCAAGGCGCTCATTCTTGACAGTGAGCTTGACAATCTGCTTGCTTCCGACAACGCCACTAAGGAGCAGGCCGACGCTCTGACTGATTCGTATATGAACCATCCCGGATATTACGGCAACTGGTGCGTAGATGAGCCCGGTCCGCAGGTTATCTCGGATTTGAACAGGCAGACTTCGCTGTTCCATAGGTGGTATCCCGATACGATATATTTGGTCAACCTCTTCCCGACCTATGCTGCCGTATTTATAGGCAATAACGACGAGCAGACCTTTAACAACTACGCCAACTATGTCAACAATTAT
Organism: uncultured Clostridia bacterium; assembly: GCA_944386305.1. Taxonomy (GTDB): domain Bacteria; phylum Bacillota; class Clostridia; order Oscillospirales; family UBA644; genus CALXAN01. Next base: position 19,688 of record CALXAN010000093.1, on the reverse strand, counting down.
GCCGACGGTTCCGGAGCCCTGGTCATATGTCAGGATACTTATCCGTTCAACGGAGCAGGACTGAAGACTACCATTTCCGGCACATATCTCGGCGGTATAAACGTCACCGCGGAGAGCGCAAGGGACCACGGCGTATCGCACGGTCTGTATATGTTGTCTTATTCCAATATATTTGAGACCGGTATGCATGTTCTCAGCGAGGCGGGTATCCGCTATCAGGCTTATTCGGGACTTGCGTTCGGCGTGTCCAAGTTCAATTATTGGATGGTTTCAGGCTCCGGCTGTCTTATTGTCGGTACTTCCAAGACCGAGCAGTTCGATTATGTCAAAGAGCTTGCTTCCGACTTCCACTCGATATCCTCCGTATACGAGGATTATAACTGGAAATACACTGTCGGCTTCAGGGGCAATGAACCCTCGGATTATATAAAGAATATAGCTTCTTATAAGAGCACATCCGCAGAAGCCCAGTGGATCAGGCAGATAATCACCGATTTTGACTCCGATTACGATATGGCTATCGGAGGCTTCGAAGAGACTAACGGCAGCGGATATGCGCTCGTTATATCCAATCAGCGCAATCCTTACGCCGTGAGAAGAACGGCTGAGGTCACCTTTAAGCTGCCCGGCGCTCAGAGAGTAGTAGCTTACCTGGACGGCGCAGACGGCGCAGGCCTCACCGCCACGACGCTCAGACCCGATGCGAACGGTACCTATACTCTTGAGATACCTTCCGGAGACGGCGTGTTCCTTACCGTTTCGTACGGAGACTGATATTCGGCTAAATTATACAGATAGAACGGAGCGGACATAGTGCCGCTCCGTTCTGCTTTCTGCACTGTTCGAATCTGCTGCGCTTTACTGCCTGTTCATTCTCCGAACTAAATTCCTGTCTATGTGATTTTGTCGGCGTGTCGTACATAAATATTGACTTGTATACCGCCATGTGCTACAATATCAGTATTAAATACTACGCTGAGGTGTCGGTATGAGAGCCGTTTCGAGATTTTTCAACAAGATTCTGCCGCAGATCAATTTTATATTGGCGCTTGTATTGCTTGCCCTTTTCGTGACAGACAGATTTAACAGAGCCATGTCTTTTTTAGCCAATGAATATACCAAATGGATACTGTTTGTTTTTTGCCTTACCGTGATATTGCAGTCTTTGCTTGCCATAATGAGAAGTTGCCGAAGGAGGCCTAAAAAATGAGCGAAAACAACCGATCGGACCGTAATGACGATTTCCTCGACGATTTATCGGAAGAAAACGCTTTTACAAACCCTGACGGCGCCGAGCCCGAACCGGCCGACGACGGACGGGAACAGGAGGACGAGGATTACGATATATACGACGAGTCGGATTTGGATGACCCGACCGACGACGATGCCGACTGGGAGGCGTATTGCCGCACGAGGCATCCCAAGCGCGTGAGCCGCCGCGCGGGAGCAGAACCGCGGGAACACAAAAGTATTTTCGCAGATAAAAAGCTCAGGATTATCTTTATTGCAGCGGCCGTAGTTACATTTGTAGTAGTTATATCGTGTATAATCATCTTCGGCATAGACAGGCAGGACGTGCCGGCCGTAGGTCCTGTAGACACGCATCAGCCCGATACGCCGGATGTGCAGCCCCAAACAACGGCTGAACCTCAGACCGAGCAGCCCTTGACGCCCGAAACACCCGAGCCCGAGGTCAGGCTTTCTTTACTCAGCGACGTGTTTGGCTATCAGCTCGGAGAGATGACTACCGAGGACGGTACGCTCTACGGCCTGTACGACCGCAACGGAAACGCTCTCATAGAGCCTCAGTACGCCTCTTTGCTCATGGTGGACAACGGACATTTTATCGTGACCATGCCCGAGGACGGCTCTTATTCGCTTATAAATATAGGCAACGCAGTTTGCGCGTCCGGCTATACCGGCATGACTGCAGTTGCGTCGTCTTCCGGCTCTTACGTTATACTGGCGTTTAAGACCAGCGACATATATATGCTGAGTATAAACGGCACGCCTTTGGCGGACGGGCCGTGTACCGATATATACTGCCCCGAGGGCTTCGAAATCATGTATTTCAAAGACGTCAATAAAACGCTTGTCGTGTGCAACTCCGACGTCAATATTACCGATCGTTATCCAGTGGAGCAGTACAGCTTTACCGACGAGCTGTTTGTGGTCAAGGAGTACAGCTATATAAGCGAACGTAATGAGATTATCGCCCTATACGGCATGCAGGATTCTCAGGGCGCGCAGGCCGTGCCGACCGAGTACAGCTCCATGCTCGTTCTTAGCCCCGACCGCTTGTTGGCCGTGGCCGATCCCAATGTGTACGGCAGCACGGAGCAGGCCGTTATTTACGACGGCGATTGCAGGGTTGTCAATGATGAGTACGCCTGGGCAGAGTTCTATTTTGACGTATACGATGTTTTGACTTCGGGCATGGCTTTTAAATATGAAGGCGGATCGCCCGTCTATTACGTCATAGATGCTGACGGAAAGCCCCTTACTCCGCCGTGTTCGAGTATCACGCCCAACGAGCAGGGCACGGTATATCAGCTCGTGCTGCTCAACGGCATGCAGGCGACTTATACTCTGCCCGGAGATCAGCCTCAGACAGCCGGCTGAATAATAGGCAGGATTGCTTCCTTACCGGGCTTTCTTAATACTGATAAAACAGCCGCTCCGCGCCGTATCGGCGCGGAGCGGCTGTTTTAGTAAGTGGGATTTGTTTATTTCACAAACTCTCTGTATATGGCGTCGAGCGCGTTTTCATAATCCTTTTCGTCTATTCCGACGATTATGTTTATTTCGCTGGACCCCTGGTCTATCATTCTCACGTTTATGTCCCTGTCCGCGAGCGCTTTAAAGACCTTTACGGCCGTGCCCTGCGTACGCACCATACCTCGTCCGACTACGGCTATGAGAGCCAGCTCGTCATTTATTGTTATGATATCGGGGGCAACGGTCTTTATTATAGCCGAAGTGACGGCGTCTTTCTTGCCTGTTATCTGCGCCGTAGGCACTACGAATGTCATAGTGTCTATGCCCGACGGTATATGCTCGAATCTTATGTCATTGTCCTCCAGGACTTCCAGCGTCTTGCGGCAAAAGCCTTCGCGCGCCTTCAGCATGTCTTTTTCTATGCTTATGGCGGAAAAGCCCTTCTTCCCGGCAATACCGGTAATAGTGTGCCTTGCGGGGCGGTCGGTCTGTGGCACTATCATAGTGCCGGGTGCGGAGGGGTCGTTTGTGTTGCGTATATTTATGGGTATGCCCGATACCCGCACGGGGAAAATTGCCTCCTCGTGCATGACGGTCGCGCCCATGTACGACAGCTCGCGCAGCTCTCTGTATGTGATGCAGTCTATCGGTTCCGGGTCGCTGACGCACCTAGGGTCTACCATCAGCATGCCCGACACGTCCGTCCAGTTCTCATATATGTCCGCGTTCGCAGCCCTGGCGACTATTGAACCGGTTATGTCCGAACCTCCGCGTGAAAATGTCTTTATCGTGCCGTTAGGCATGGAGCCGTAGAAACCAGGCACGACTGCATATTCGTGTTCGGAGAGTATGGCCGACAGCACCGCGTCGGTACGGTCCGCGTCAAGCCGTCCACTTTCGTCGAAAAATATCCCTTTTTCCGCGTCAATGAAGTCAAAACCGAGATAAGCGGCCAAAATCTTGGAGTTGAGATATTCGCCCCTGCTCGCTACATAGTCTCTGCCCGCGTAGGACAGTATGGCGGATTTAATGTTATCAAAGTCCGGCTGCATATCTATATGCAGCCCAAGCTCGTCTATTATGCCCTGATATCGCTGCTCTATCTTTTCAAAGACGTCGTTTACTCCCTCTCCGTCCTTTACACGGTTATAGCACGCGAAAAGCATGTCCGTGACCTTTTCGTCGTCTTTGCTCCTTTTGCCCGGCGCGGAGGCTACGACATAACGCCTGCAAGGTTCGCTCCTTATTATGTCCGCGACTTTGCGGAACTGGTTTGCGTCCGCAAGCGAACTGCCACCGAATTTAACGACTTTCAGCATGATTACACCCTCATTTATATGTTTATTTTCTTGTTTACAGCATATGCCGAGCTTTGCGCGCGCGTCACTTGCGCGTGTCCTGCATCCTTTCCCTGTACATTGTGGGCGCGACTCCGTACTTCTGCTTGAAAAGCTTGGAAAAATAAAACACGTCCTCGAACCCTACCTCATATCCTATAGATCCTGCGGGTTTCTGCGTCATCTCCAGCATGACTGCGGCCTGCGCGAGCCTGACGGAATTTATGTAATTTGCGGGAGTCATGCCGAACCCGGCCTTGAATTTTCTGAACACTGTAGGCACGCTCACGGCAAACTGCTCCGATATGGTTTGGGCCGTTATGCGTTTGGCATAGTTTTTGCCTACATACGCGCGCAGCTCAGTTATCAGCGGGTCTGCGCTCTCTTTCTGCGAAGATATAGACAGCAGTATCTCCGCCAGCCTGTACAGCCTGGAATAGCAGCCGCAGATATTCTCTGCATTGGCCAGCAAATATCTTATCAGTTCAAATATCTCAAATCCGTATTTTGACGGTATCGAGTCCGGCAGCTCAAAAAGATCTTCGAGCTTGTAGTTATTGTTTACTATAATGTCTGCAAAAACGTATTGACCCGAAAAGTGATGAGTTTCGGGATTGAGATGATGCACAATGTGCTGCGTCCTGCCGCCCGGTGCGATGAACGCCTCGAGCTTTGAATAACGCTTAAGCTTGTCTTTTTCAAAGCCGAACTCATATTCGCCGTCGAGCGTCTGCACTACCGACAGCGTGGGAAGGCTCTTGCAGTGATACAAGCCCTCTTCACTGCATTCATATGTGCTTGCGATGTAGCTCTGTATATTTACCGAGTCGATCTTCATCTGTGCCCTCCTTTGCGGCATGCCGTCCGTGATTGCGGCGTCTTTGAGTGTTATGATAATATAATACAATATTTTTTTCGCCAAATCAATAGTTTTTTTTATTTCAGCACGCTTTTTTTGCCGTGTTTGGCAAAATACCGCGCCCGAACGATAGTTCGGGCGCGGCAGTTTTGAGTAATGCCGGGTATTCGTATTTATTTTATCTCTGCGGTTTTCTAAGGCAAAAATATCTCCGTGCGGCGAACGCAGCTTTGGATACATCGGCGGAATTTTGTACAAAAAAAAGCGCCGCCGTTGGGGGTCGGCGGCGCTTCTGCGCACCCGTCGACGAAATCCCGACGAATACGCATTCGGCAGAAATGGGATCTGCCTAAAAAGAAGGGAGAAAAACATTTAAAGGGCTTTACTCTCTTATAAAACCCTTTAAGGAGGGTGGGGGAAAACAAAAAACCCTTTGCGGCAACAAAGGTAAAAAACAAAAGAAAAGAAATCCTCTTCTTTGTCTTAAGTATACCAATCAAAAAGGTGGAAAGTGTGAGCAAAGTTAGTAAAAAATATGTCATTTATCAGGGAGATTTACGGCTTGAGAACGCCGTCATGCATGCGCGGGTGGTTTATAAGCAGTTTTATTTTGCGCTTTGTTCAGTGCTTTTGAACAGGCAATTCGGTGATAAAGAAGTATTTCTTTTGTTTTATATAAGAGGAAAACGTTATTATCCCGTGCCGTTTATGGTTTTGTCTGATCGATGAAAGCATTGAGCCGTCAGTTTTGCTCGGGGGAGCAAGGGGATTCAAATATATCATGGCAGAACTTCGTCAGATATTCGTAGAATATAAAAGCCTGTCTGTGTTCGAGACGGTCTTTGTTGAACGATACTATAACGTCTCTTCTGTATTCGGCGTCGCTTATGGGCAGCAGCAGCATGTCTGACGCATCGAGCGCGCCCCATGTGAATTCCGGCCAAAACCCGACTCCGACGTTTGCGGATATAAGGTCTCGTACCGACTCAGGACTGTCGCTTTCAAAAATTATATGCGGAGTGAAGCCCGCGTTTGCGCATATTCTGTCGCATATGTTGCGGTATTGGCTTGAGCCGGTCAGGCTTATGAAGTTTTCGTCTCTTACCTCCGGCAGGGATATATTTGACCTGTCCCGATATTTCTCATTTCTGGGCACGGCGAGATATATGTTTTCGGTAAATATGCGTTGCAGCTCGTTGTCGGAGCTTCTGCTCTTAATCTGCGTGGAGACGTCTATATCGTAGACGCCCTGTTCCTCGTTCTGATGTACCTGGAACTGTGCGTCGTCGTTGAGCTTGCGGTAGGATATAATCGCCTGCGTGATTATTATCGAGGCCGCGGGCATGTTGACGCTTATTGTACGTTCCGCTTGGCCCGCCATGTCAGACAGCGTACGCGGAAGAGCCGTAACAGCGTCTATGGCCGGCTTTAGCTGAGAGTAGGCGTATTTGCCGTATTCCGTCAGCTCTATGTTCCTGCCTCGGCGGACAAACAGCGGTACGCCGAGCTCCGTCTCCAGTCTGTGTATGGCCTGCGTAAGCGCAGGCTGGGCTATATGCAGGCGCCTTGCAGACATTGTGACGTGCTGTGTGGCGGCGACTTCGCAGAAATATTTGAGCTGAGTGAGTTCCATGTCCTGACCTCCGGATAGTATGTCGATATGCCGATGCTTTATTTATATTATATAATATGTTCATTTGCAAGTCAATCCATAATTTTAAAATTATTGATATTTATTAAAATATATATTAGACATTATTGCAGCTGAATGATATAATGTTACGGGAAAAAGGAAATTAGGAGGTTATATCCATATGGCGGAAATTCTTGAGATAATCATGCTGGTCTGCTTCGGGCTGTCATGGCCCATATCGGTGTATAAGAGCATTAAGGCTCGTACGGCAAAGGGTAAGAGCCCACTGTTTATACTGCTTATTTTGACCGGGTATATTGCAGGCATATCTGCCAAGATAATGACGGGCAGCGTCAGTTTTGTTTTGGCCGTTTATTTCCTCAACTTTATCATAGTAGCGGTTGATTTGGGCGTTTATTTCTATAACAGAAAAAAAAAAAAAAAGAGGCTTTCGGCCGAGACTGCCTTGAAATCCGACAGCGCGCAGCAGCAGCCCTGTAAAGCATAGGTTATTGATTTTAAAAATACGGTCCTCGATAATATGAGGACCGTATTTTTTTTATGCCCGCAGTTCTCCGCTTAAAATGTATGGGGCAGCATGGCGTCGGATATGCGGCTCGCATTCATTTTTTACGCAGACTGCACGCTGCTGCGGCGGTTCGGATTGGGGATAGCTGCTCAATTATAATGCTTATGATTTATTGACTTTGAATGTGTGCTGTGATATAATAAATATTAAGATTTTTTATGATGGGGGATAGTCGGGTGTCTTTTTTACGTAAGCCTGAGAACCTTTCTTTGCTCTGCGAATTTTACGAATACACGATGGCTAACGGATATATGCGTTCGGGGAAGAAAGATTCCCTGGCCTGTTTTGACTTGTATTTCAGACAGGTGCCCGATAACGGCGGGTTTGCCATTGCCGCAGGCTTGGATACCGTTATAGAGTATATCGAGAACCTGCGCTTTTCGGAGGCGGATATCGAGTTTCTGCGCTCCAAGGGCATATTCTGCGAGGAATTTCTTGATTATTTGAAGAATTTTGAATTTAAGTGCGATATAATGGCTGTCCCCGAGGGTACGCCCGTATATCCGAACGAGCCTATCTTAACCGTTAAGGGTCCCGCGATACAGGCTCAGATGCTCGAGACCATAATGCTCCTTACCGTCAATCACCAGTCCCTGATAGCCACCAAATCCAACAGGATTGTCAGAGCTGCCCAGGGGCGGGACGTTTTTGAGTTCGGTTCCCGCCGAGCACAGGGCAACGACGCGGCGGTTTACGGCGCGAGAGCGTCGTATATAGCCGGGTGTTCCGGTACTGCCTGCACGATATGCGAGCCGCTTTTCGGCATACCGGCCGTGGGTACCATGGCTCATTCGTGGGTGCAGATGTACGGCAGCGAGTATGAGGCGTTTGCAAATTATGCGAAATACTATCCCGACAACTGCACGCTTCTGATAGATACCTATAATGTCCTTAAATCGGGCCTCCCCAACGCCATAAAGGTCCACAAGCAGGTCCTTCAGCCCATGGGCAAGCGGCTTAAAGGCGTGCGCGTTGACAGCGGCGATATCACTTACCTTACCAAGAAAGTGCGCAAAGCTCTCGACGACGAGGGCATGCAGGACTGCAAAATATTCGTTTCCAATTCGTTGGACGAGTACATAATACGCGATATTTTGCTGCAGGGTGCGCAGATAGACTTTTTCGGCGTGGGCGAACGCCTGATAACCTCCAAGAGCGAGCCGGTTTTCGGCGGCGTGTATAAGCTTGTGGCCGCCGAGCAGGACGGCTTGCTCGTGCCCAAAATCAAGATATCCGAAAATGTGGAGAAGATAACCACCCCGGGCTATAAGAAGATATACAGGCTCTTTTCCAACCGAACGGGGAACATGGTGGCCGACCTTATAGCGCTCTACGATGAGCAATTCGATTTCAGCAAGCCTATAACCCTTTTTGACCCGGTACATACCTGGAAGCGCAAGACTTTCGACGACTATACGGTCAAGGAGCTGCTCGTTCCCATATATAAGGGCGGCAGATTAGTGTACGACTCGCCGTCTATACAGCATATCCGCGCTTACTGCAAGGAGCAGATAGGCAAGATATGGGACGAGGTGCTGAGATTCGAAAATCCTCAGAACTATTATGTGGATCTTTCCGATAAGCTGTGGAACGTCCGCCAGGAACTGTTAAGAAATGCGGGAGAGTCGGAATAATCGACCTCAAACCTTACGACGGGCGGCGCTGAGTTTGTGAGAGCCTTTGACGTTTACGGACGCCGCCTGCGGCAAGCGACTGAAAGGCGCATATTGATATGAAAAAAGTCGAATGGAGAGTTAAGCGACAGGACGAGCAATTTGTAGCGCGTGCCGTTAATCGAGGAATGGACGAGGTTGCGGCCCGTCTGCTTTATAACAGGGGGATTACGGACGTCGACAGCGCCGAGGCGTTTTTCAGAGCGGATACCGGCGCGTTGTACGACCCTATGATGCTCAACGATATGGCCGCGGCCGTCGAGCGCATAAGACATGCCGTTGATTCGGGAGAGAAGATAACCATATACGGGGATTACGATGTGGACGGCATAACCTCGGTGGTTATATTATACAGGTATTTCAAATCCATCGGCGCGCAGGCGGATTATTATATCCCTGACCGGCACGAAGAGGGCTACGGCCTTAATGAGGCCGCTTTGGCTAAAATTAAAAGCGGCGGTACGACTCTGCTCATTACGGTCGATACCGGCACTACCGCCGTTGCGGAGGCTTTAACGGCGCAGCGGCTCGGGCTCGACCTTATAGTTACCGATCATCATGAATGCAAGGACGATTACCCGCGTTGTACGGCGCTTATAAACCCCAAACGCCGTGACAGTACGTATCCTTTCAAGGATTTGGCGGGCGTGGGCGTTACCTTCAAGCTTATTTGCGCCCTGGACGGCGATTGGCAGAAGATATTGTCCCTATACGGAGATATAGTCGCGGTGGGTACCGTGGCGGACATCATGTCTCTTACGGGCGAAAACCGGGCTCTTGTGTCATACGGGCTCAAGCTGCTTGCCTCAAGGCCCTCCGCCGGTATACGTGCTCTGCTGGAATGTGCGGGCAAATACGGCAAAGGCCCGATAAACGCGGGCGTAATATCGTTTCAGCTTGCTCCGAGGCTAAACGCCGCGGGCAGGATCGGGGATCCTGCTACGAGCGTTCGTCTGCTGCTGTGTGACAGACTCGACGAGGCTCGTCCTCTCGCTCAGACTCTATGCGAGGAGAACCGTACGCGGCAGGCTATGGAACAGTCTATTTTGGCTGATGTGCAGCTCATGCTTAGAGACAGGGACCCGCAGGACAAGATAATAGTGCTCGGCTCTCAGAACTGGCACCAGGGCGTTATAGGCATAGTAGCCTCTAGAATCTGTGAAAAATACGGCAAGCCGTGCGTGCTGGTGTGCTTTGAGGGCGATAAGGCCAAGGGCTCTGCCCGCAGCGTGAGCGGAGTGAGCATATTTGAGCTGCTTTCGCGCTCTTCGGCGCATCTTGAGAGATTCGGCGGACATGATATGGCGGCCGGACTGACTTTGCGCGCAGATGATTTTGACGCTTTTGTGGCAGATATTACAGCCAATGCCAACAGCAGCGTGACCGAAGACATGCTCATTCCTGTCGTTGAGGCAGATATGGAGCTGGCGTCCGATGATATAGTCCCGGAGCTTGTTAGGATGCTCTGTCGGTTCGAGCCTTTTGGCGCGGGCAATCCGCAGCCGCTGTTCTTTGTACGAGGCTTGAGAGTATCCGATGTGTTTGCTGTCGGTTCGGGCAGGCATGTCAAGCTTATTCTTACCGACGGCCGGCAGACTTTTCAGGCCATGTGTTTCGGTGTTTCGCTTTCTGAATGCTGCGCCGCGCCCAAAGATACCGTGGATATTATGTGCACGATTGGTGAAAATACCTTTAACGGCGTGAGCTCTATCGTGCTTAATGTCAAAAACATCAGGGTCTGCGGCCAGGCGGCCGATCTCGACCGACTGGGCGACGAGCTGTACGGAGCTTATGTGTCTTCGGGTATTGTGACTCCCGCGTCGAGGGTCAGCCGAGGGGATATGATATCTTTCTATAAATATATACTCCGTCAGGCTCACGCTCAAATAACGTCTTACGACTCACATGCGCTTGCTCGCAGCATAAACGCGGGTACCGGCAGATTCAACTACTGCAAGCTGCGCTTCTGCATAGACACTCTCAGCGAGCTGGGGCTGATAACCTGCGAGGGCAGTTCCAATATTTCAATAAACATATCAGATACAAGGACCAAGGTCGATCTGCACAGGTCGGCGACTTGGAACAGGGTAGGCGACGATTGATGCAGGATTTCGGTTTAGGGTTTCAGAAAGCTCTGAAAGACAGCGGCAATAAATATGATATGAAGCGCATTTCAGATGCGCTTGATTTTGCTGTCAAAGCGCATGAGGGGCAGCTGCGCAAGAGCGGAGAGCCGTATATATCTCATCCTATAAGCGTGGCCAAAATCCTGATCAATTACGACTGCGATACCGATACCATAATAGCGGCTCTGCTGCACGATACCGTAGAGGATACGGCTTATACGCTCGATGATATAAAGCATCTTTTCGGCCCTGAGGTGGCGGAGCTCGTCGACGGCGTGACAAAGCTCGGCAAGATTCAGTTTTCATCAAAAGAGGAGTTTCAGGTCGAAAATCTGCGCAAGATGCTGCTGGCCATGGCCAAAGACATTCGCGTCATACTCATCAAGCTGGCCGACAGACTCCACAATATGCGTACCATGGACCACCAGCCCGCCGTCAAGCAGCGCGAGAAGGCGCTGGAAACCATAGAGGTCTACGCGCCGCTGGCTCATCGTCTCGGTCTGCAGTCCCTTAAGTCCGAGCTGGAGGATACGTCGCTTAAATACCTCGATCCTGTCGGATATCAGGAGATAGAAGAGGATTTGGAGGTATTTAATTCTAATAACAATATTTTCGAGGAGATACGCCGCCGCATAGAGGATAAGCTTGCCTCCGAGCGTATCAAGGCCCGCGTGACCGGAAGGATAAAGCATAAATACAGTATCTACCGCAAAATGTTCAATCAGAACAAGCAGTTTAACGAGATATACGATCTCTATGCTTTCCGCATTATTGTTCAAAAGGTCAGCGACTGCTATAACGTGCTGGGCTATATGCACGACTGCTTCCGAGCTATCCCGGGCAGGCTCAAGGATTATATAGCCACGCCTAAGCCGAATATGTACCAGTCTCTGCATACCACCGTGACGTATAAAGGCTATCTGTTCGAGATACAGATACGCACGGAAGAAATGCATCGTACTGCAGAGATGGGTATCGCCGCGCACTGGAAATATAAGTCCGGCGCTCATGCCGACAGGGATATGGATAAGAAGCTGGAGTGGGTTCGCACTCTGCTGGAGGTGCAGGACAACGTCAGCGACGCAGACGATTTTATGAAAACGTTCAAGATCGATCTGTATGCCGACCAGGTGTTCGTCTCCACGCCTAAGGGCGATATCGTCACTCTGCCCTTGGATGCAAATCCGATAGATTTTGCATATCATATACACAGCGCTATAGGCAATAAAATGGTCGGCGCAAAGGTAAACGGCCGGATAGTGGAGCTTACCACGCCGCTGCACAACGGGGATGTGGTGGAGATACTCACTTCCGCCAATTCCGCAGGCCCCAGCAGGGACTGGCTCAAGGTCGTGCGCACAAACGAGGCTAAGGCCAAGATACGCCAGTGGTTTAAGAAAGAGAAGCGCGAGGAGAATATCCTGCACGGCAGGGAGGATTTGGAGCGTGAACTGCACCGGGTGAATATTAATTTCAATACTGTCAGCAGAGAAGAGCTTTACGCCTGTATGCTCAAGCGCTATAATTTGGACGATATAGACGAGTTCTACGCCATGATAGGCTACGGCGGGATATCGATATCCAAGATATTACCCAAGCTTAAGGACGAGTATACGCGCCTTATACGGGTCAATGAGCCGCAGAAACCCGTGCCTGTCAAGGCCAAGAAGAACTGCAACGGCATAGTTGTGGACGATATAGACAACTGCCTTGTCAAGCTCGCCGGCTGCTGCGTGCCGCTGCCCGGGGATCAGATAACCGGGTTTGTGACCAGGGGCTACGGAGTCACCGTGCATAAAACTGATTGCCCCAATATTCTCAAGGCCTCGCCCGACAGGATAGTCAGCGTACACTGGGAGGGTTACTCCAACGATTATTTCGCCGCCACGCTTGTCATAACGGCTATCGAGCGTATAGATCTTATGGCTGATATCAGCACGGCCCTGGCCTCCATGAGGGTAGCCATGCACAGCATGAACTACAAGCCTCTCAAGGACGGGTGCGCCGAGGTGTATATCATTATAGAGGTGCATACGCTGGAGCACTTGGACATGGTGGCCAAGCGCCTGGGCAAGATCCCCGACGTTATGAGCGTTAAACGCGGAGGCAGCAAGTGAGGGCTGTTATACAGCGCGTGAGCCGCGCATCCGTAAGCGTGGACGGCACAGTGAGGGCGAGTATAGACCGCGGCCTTTTGATACTCCTGGGAGTGGCCGATACGGACACGGAGCTCGACTGCGACGTCCTGGCGGACAAGATAGACGGACTGAGAATATTCGGTGATCAAGACGGAAAGATGAATCTGTCCGTCAATGACATAGGCGGAAGCGTACTGGTCGTGTCTCAGTTTACTCTGCTTGCAGATATCAGACGCGGCAAAAGGCCGTCGTTCGACCGTGCGGCGGCCGCTGAAAAGGCCGAAGCGCTTTACCGCCGTTTTATTGCGAGGCTCGGCGCTTCGTCGTCCGTATGCGAGGGCGTGTTCGGTGCTGATATGCAGGTCTGTTTGCTCAACGACGGACCGGTTACTATTATTGCGGATTCAAAGGATTTGATAAAAAAATGAAATATGATGTGCTTGAGGTGGGACAATACGGCACCAACTGCTACATACTTTACAGCCGCGATGACACGCAGGCGCTGCTGATAGACCCTGCGTTTGAAGTCGAGCGTATCGACGCCGCAGTAGGCGGCCGTGCCGTCCCTTATGTGATATTGACCCACTGCCACGTGGACCATGTGTGTATGTGCGGCTATTTCAGGGATAAATACGGAGCTAAAATATGCATAGGCGAGGACGACTGCGACGGTTTGCGCAGACAGCAGATATATCGTCCGATACCTATAGCCTTGGAGTACGGTGCTGTAGATATCAGGCCCGACGTGCTGCTGTCCGACGGCGATACTGTGAGCTTCGGCGGCTATGAGCTGCACATACTGTCTACTCCGGGACATACCGCCGGCGGGATAAGCATTTATTGCCCTCAAGGGCTGCTGTTCAGCGGGGATACCGTGTTCAGGGCTTCTTACGGCAGGACCGACTTCCCCGGAGGGAACCGCAGCAAGCTCATGTCCTCCATACGCAGGCTGATGGCGCTGCCCGCCGATACGATTGTACTGCCGGGGCATGGCCCTTGCACTACCGTAGGCGCTGAAAGAGCGGCGTACGGGTTGTAGCGTTATTGTTAAATTAAAATAGCATAGCCGAATTTTCGGCTTACTGTACTAACAGTGCGGAAGTTCTCTTTTGATATTACCTCAGAGTGAAATATCTTCGGAGACTTATAGCATGACTTTTCAGCGGTCCGAGGCGTTCGGAGCCGTTTATGTGGAGGTTTATATATGAAGATTAAAGAGCTTTTTCCCGAGCTTTCTGCAGAGGATAACGGCGTTGTGTTTATAGATGCGCTTCACTGTCCCGTGTTCAGACTGACCGGCTTGCCGTTTCTTGAAACAAACGGCAACTATCACCGCCTCGACGACAGACTCAGCGACAAGCTGTCTGAAGGTCTCGCCATACGTTCTAACAACACCAGCGGCGTGCAGCTGGCCGTTCGCACGGATTCCAGGCTCGTAGGTCTGCGCGTCAAGCTGGACAGTCCCGAGTTTATGGAGCATATGCCCGACGACGCCACGTCAAGCTTTGACATATACAAGGGCTCCGGCATGAATAAGAAATTTTGGCATGTGATATATAACGGCCGTCCGCGTTCGGAGTATACGGAAATATTCGGTACAGACGGGTCGATTGAGGACTACACTTTTTATTTTCCGCTTTACAGCGGTATAGAAAAATTGGAAATAGCTCTTTGTGCCGATGCGGATATAGAAGCCCCGACCCCTTTCAGGATAGACAGGCCTGTGCTGGTCTACGGTTCTTCTATAACTCAGGGCGGATGCGTGTCTCGGCCGGGCAACCTGTACACGTCCATGATAGGCCGTATGCTGGACGTACCTACGATATGCATGGGCTTTTCGTCAAATGCCAGGGGCGAGGAGTATATCGCCGAATCTTTTTCGACGCTGGATTTGTCCGCGTTCGTTATGGATTACGATCACAACGCTCCCAACGCCGAGTGTTTGGAGCAGACGCATAAAAAATTCTTTAATATACTGCGCGCCGCTCGTCCCGATATGCCTATTGTCCTTGTTTCAAAGCCGGATTTTGACGACGATCCTGTTTCCGGCGCACAGCGGCGCAGCGTCATTCTCAAAACCTATACCGACGCCCTTGCCGCAGGCGACCGCAACGTGTGGTTTGTGGACGGCGAGCGTATATTCGACGGCCCGTTCCGTGACAGCTGCACTGTAGACAGAAATCATCCGTCCGATATAGGGCATATGCGCATAGCGCTTATCGTAGGCCATGTTCTCGGCCGAGCGCTGGGACTCGAATAAAGCCATGATCGTAGAGCTTAACGGCAGCCGCCTCATGTACGAGCTGCAGTCCGTCTGCCAGCTGTTTTTTCCTGATACCGACTTCAGCTCGGACGACGGCAGACGGCTGTATTGCGACGTTAAGGACGGCGTCGTAAATGCGACTCTGCATTATGCAGGCCGTACTTACTCGGCCTGCGCACCGTTCGAAGATATCTACGACGCGGAGCGCATAGCCCTTAAAGGCTGCGCATACAGGCTCATGAGCTCCGCTACGGGCCGCTCCTCTCCGTGGGGATTGCTTACCGGGATAAAGTCGGCCCTTTTCTATGATAAGCTCAGAGGAGCTCATGCAGAAGCCGCGGACGATATATTTGAGCGTCTTTATATGGTTTGTCCCGACAAGATAGAGCTGTGCAGACAGGTGCTGTCCTCGCGCAAGCGCGCGCTGGACGTATGTGCGCCCGACAGTGTCAGCCTGTATGTGTCCGTCCCGTTCTGCCCCGGCAAATGCTCTTACTGCTCGTTCGTCTCGTCGGCTCTGCCTTCGGACGGCATGCTGGAGCAGTATATAGATATTCTTTGCCGCGAGCTTGAGCAGAAAGGCGAGTTTATCGCCCGCTCAGGATACAGAATAACGTGCGTGTATATCGGGGGCGGCACGCCTACCGTACTCAGCGAAGCCCTGCTCGACAGACTGCTGGGTGCGGTAGAACGTTGTTTCGATCTGTCGCATATGCTTGAATATACGGTCGAAGCCGGGCGCCCTGATACTTTCAGTGTCCCAAAGCTCGACGTGCTTGCCCGCCGCGGTGTTACCCGCGTCAGCATAAACCCGCAGACTCTCAATCCCGAAGCGCTGCGTGCGATAGGCCGCAGACATACGGCGGAGGATTTTTTTAAAGCCTATGATACGGCTTGTAAATATGATTTTGTAAAAAATATAGACGTTATCGCCGGTCTGCCCTGCGATACATTTGATACGTTCCGCTCCTCGATAGACACGCTGTCGGCGCTCGGAGCAGAGAATGTGACCCTGCATACGCTTTATATCAAAAAGGCTTCCGATCCGCAGATCCATGCTATGCTCTCGGACGGTTCTCATGCCGAACTTACGGGCCGTATGGTCGCATATGCGGAGCGGAGGTGCTCGGAGCGCGGATATACGCCGTACTATCTGTATAGGCAGAAGAACACGATAGGCAATCACGAAAATGTGGGCTATGCCGTACCCGGTACGGAGGGCTTGTATAATATCCTGATGATGGACGATATCCAGACCGTAATCGCGGCAGGCGCCAACGCGGTGTCAAAATTCGTACTTAAGGATAAAATGCTGCGCCTGGCCAATACCAAATATGCGTATAATTATATAAAAGATTCATACAGAGATATATCTGATTTTTACCGCGCCGCCGAGCTGCAGAAAGCCGACTGAGGCCTTTATAAAAGATTAAGCTTCTATGGTAGAGTTATGCTTTCCGTTCTGTAGGGCATTTCTCATATTTTATGCTTCTGCGGAAATGCTCTTTGGTCTGTGCGCGGCAGATTTCATAACGTAATATTCGGTCCCGTTCCGCATTTCGGGCGCGTAATGTGCAGCCGAATATGACGGTAATAATTTGCTGGAGGAAAAAATGGATTTAAAAGATAAAAACGGCTGTTACAGCGCCGAAAAAATAAACGCTGCCTATGCCGCCGACCCTAAAGG
Organism: uncultured Clostridia bacterium; assembly: GCA_944386305.1. Taxonomy (GTDB): domain Bacteria; phylum Bacillota; class Clostridia; order Oscillospirales; family UBA644; genus CALXAN01. Next base: position 2,665 of record CALXAN010000093.1, on the reverse strand, counting down.
TTTGATTTCTGCGGGCGAGGAGGCGTATCATGGTCAGGTTTCGGAGTTTGTCAAGCTTGCGGCGTCCGCCCGCATAGTGCTGCTTGCAGGACCGTCCGGCAGCGGCAAGACGACGACGGCCGGTAAGCTGCGCGATGAATTTATCCGGACGGGCCGCGACGGGGTAGTGGTCTCGCTCGACGATTTCTATAAGGACAGGGACGAGCTGCCTGTCATCGACGGCAGGGTCAACGCCGAGGTCTTTGAGGCTATAGATTCCTCGCTCGTGCAGCTCAAGGTGACCGAACTGCTCAGTGAGGGGCGCGCGCTGCTGCCCGAATATGATTTTCATATCCGCAGGGGCAGGCCAAACTCAAAGCCGGTAACTCTTGCGGAGGGCGGGGTGGTAGTTGTAGAAGGCATACACGCTCTCAACAGACAGCTTATCGCTCTGTTTGACAGATATCCCGTGTCTAAGGTATATGTCAGCCCGCACAGCGGATTTTCCAAGAACGGTTCTATGCTGCTCACCAGCCGCCAAATGCGGCAGATACGCAGGCTGGTCAGGGATTATCTGTTTAGGGCCAGCTCGGCCGAGCATACGTTTTCCATGTGGGGCGACGTGTGCGCGGCGGAGGATTTGTATATACGTCCGTCGGTTAAATACGCAGATTTTCGCATAGACACCACGCATGCGTACGAGCCGTGCCTGTTTGAGGATGACGCCAAGAAAGTCTTGGGCGAGCTGCCTCACGAGAGCGTCTATTACGACGACGCACGCCGCCTGCTTGATGCGCTTGCGGAGTTCACCGATATGGACTCGTCCCTGCTGCCGAGTGATTCGCTGCTGCGTGAATTTGTAGGCTGATCCTGTTCAAAATCATTTTTTTATCAAATTCGCTTGACAATCAATATATGATTGTGTATAATAATATAAGTAAACAGTATGGTTTATAAGTTTTCAGCGGTCGTATGGTCTGTGTTCTTTGCACAGCGGTAAACGATGGAGAGGAGGGGATAGTGTTATGTCTGAGATAAAAGTCAAAGAGAACGAATCTCTTGATAATGCGCTCCGTCGTTTCAAAAGACAATGTGCCAAAGCGGGCGTTCTTGCTGAGGTGAGGAAGAGGGAACATTACGAGAAGCCTTCTGTTAAGCGCAAGAAGAAGTCCGAAGCGGCGAGAAAACGTAAGTACAAATAAGTCGTAAGAGGGGCTGCAAGCGATTGCGGCCCTTTTCTTTTTACGGTTGACGGACTTGGATTACCGCGCTGCCGCCTTATGCTGCGGCTGACGGTCCGTTCTGTAACGACCCCGCCGGCAGCGGCGCGTCCGCTGCCGTAAGGTTTAGTCGAGGTGCTTTTTTTGGTATGGATAAAACTTTGATACCCGATATATATGTAGATCGCTACAGCGATATCAGCCCTCAGATGCTGTTGGACATGGGTATAAAAGGCCTGCTTGCCGACGTTGACGAAACACTTGTGCCTCACGGACTGAGGACTCCTACTCCCGAGCTTGTGGCTTGGCTGGGGGCTCTGAGGGCCGCCGGCATACGTGTATGCATTCTTTCCAACAATTCTCAGCATAGGATAAGGCCGTTTGCCGATAGCGTAGGGCTGCCGTTTATGTGCAGGTGCTTCAAGCCTAATTTGTCTGCGGCAAAAAAGGCTCTCGCCGTGCTCCGCCTGCAGCCCTCGGAGGTCGCTGTTATCGGAGACCAAATATTTACGGACCTTCGCATGGCGGTCAGGCTCGGCGCAAAAAGCATACTTACCGACCCTCTCGGAGAGGAGTCTACGGCGTTTGTAAGACTAAAAAGGTTAAAAGAAAAAAAATATAAACGCTTATACCGAAAGACCGCGCTTTAATACACGTACGCTGCGTTTTACCGATATGCCGTATATTTTCATGCGCGGCCTTTACATATATTTAGATAAAGCTAAAATGCGTGTATTTCAAATGGAGTGATATTTTATGACAAATGTCCAAAAGCTTCAGTCCACTCTCTGCGCGACCGATGCGGCTCTGATCCTCGACCCGTATAACAGGGCGTATTACAGCGGCATGGAGTCTTCTGAGGGCGCGGTGATAGTTTTTTGCGATAGGGCCTGGTTTTATACGGATTTCAGGTATATCTCGGACGCAAGGCGGTCAGTCAGGGATATGGAGGTTTGTCTGCTGTCGGAGCCTGTGTCCGAGGTCTTTGCGCGTCTTGCGGGCGAGTCGGGGGTAAATCGGGTATTCTATGAGGAGAAGTTCGTCACCTGCGCAATGTTTGAGGCGCTGCGCAAAGGTTGCCCGAATATGGAATTTGCCGCAGGTTCGGATATGATAGCTTCTCCTCGCGCTGTCAAGTCGGACGAGGAGCTGGGTTTGATTTGTGCCGCTCAAGATATAGCGGACAAGGGCTTCGACTATATCTGCGGCTTTATCCGCGACGGCCGCTCACGCGGTATTACGGAGAAGCAGATCGCGCTTGAGCTGGAGTATTTTCTGCGCCGCAGCGGCTCGGGTCGCATGCCGTTTGATATCATATGCGCCTCCGGGCCCAATTCCGCCTGCCCTCACGCTGTGCCTACCGATAGGCAGATACGGGACGGCGATTTTATAACTCTCGACTACGGCTGCTCCGTGGGCGGCTATTGCAGCGATATGACCCGCACTGTAGCTGTCGGGTCCGTCAG
>CALXAN010000092.1 GCA_944386305.1 uncultured Clostridia bacterium | reverse complement strand
CTATATATGCGCTCGTGAGCTGCAGGGAGCGGCACGACGAATCTATCTGCCATATCAGAGCCTGCGTATATGCGTCCATCGTCTCTGCATCCGAGACAAACGAATAAAAGTCGCAGTATGCGCATTTTCTTGCGCAGAAGGGGATGTGTACGTACGCTCCGCCTCTGTTATTCGTCTTATGCTCGGATGTTTCGCCTTTGCTGCTCATCTTATGCACATACTCCCTGTTTCTGCTGTTCATCTTATCGCACGGTTTCGCTCATGTTATTGCACGGACGCTCTGCCCCTGCCGTTAGTCTTATTGCACGACGTTTTGCCTCTGTTATTCGTCTTATTACACGGATGTTTTGCTCATATTATTCGTTTTATTGCACGTCTCTCTGCTTCTGTTATTCGTTTTATTGCACGGGCTCTCCGCCTCTGTTATTCGTTTTATTGTACGGGCTTTCCGCCTCTGTTATTCGTCTAATTTGAGTACGGACATAAACGCCTCCTGAGACAGCTCCACCGAGCCGACTTTTCGCATGCGCTTTTTGCCCTCTTTCTGCTTTTCAAGCAGCTTTTTCTTGCGCGTTATGTCGCCGCCGTAGCATTTGGCCAGTACGTCCTTGCGCAGCGCCTTTACCGTTTCTCTTGCTATTATTTTGCCGCCTATGGCCGCCTGAATGGGGATCTCAAACAGCTGGCGGGGTATATTGTCTTTTAGTTTTTCGGCTATCCTGCGGCCTCTTGCGTAGGCTCTTTCTTCAGGCACGATAAAGGACAGCGCGTCGACCGGTTCGCCGTTGAGCAGTATGTCGAGCTTTACCAGTTTGCCCGGTACATATTTTTCAAATTCATAGTCGAGGGAGGCGTAGCCTTTCGTTCGGCTCTTAAGCGCGTCAAAGAAGTCGTATATTATCTCGTTCAGCGGCATGGAGTAGTGTATATCCGTACGCGTCGCGTCGAGATATTCCATGTTCTTAAACTCGCCTCTGCGCTCCTGGCACAGCTCCATTACCGCGCCTACATAGTCGGACGGCACGATTATGTCGACCTTGACGTACGGCTCCTCGGAGGACTGTATGTCCGCCGCATCCGGGTAATTTGCCGGGTTTGATATATATACGGTTTGGCCGTCGGCCCTGTTTATCTTATATATAACGGACGGGGCGGTGGTTATCAGGTCGAGGTTGAACTCCCTCTCAAGCCTTTCCTGAATTATCTCCATATGCAGCAGGCCCAAAAAACCGCATCGGAACCCGAACCCAAGCGCTGCGGAGCTCTCTTTTTCAAACGCCAAAGACGCGTCGTTAAGCTGCAGCTTTTCCAGCGCGTCGCGTAGGTCTTCGTATTTTGAACCGTCGGCGGTGTATATGCCGCAGTAAACCATCGGCCGCACCTGCTTGTAGCCGGGCAGCGCCTCCTCGGTAGGGTTCTGTGCGAGCGTCACGGTGTCTCCGACGCGGGTGTCCTTTACGTTTTTTATACTGGCGGTTATATATCCCACTTCGCCTGCTTTCAGCTCGTCCGCCGATTCCATCCCAAAAGGACGCAGGTACCCTACGTCTACTACGTCGAACTCCGCGCCCGTGGCCAGCATGCGTATCCTGTCCGCAACCTTTACCGTGCCGTCGAAAATACGCACGTATACTATGACGCCTTTGTAGCTGTCGTAATACGAGTCGAATATCAGGGCCTTGAGCGGCTTGGAGTCGTCCGCCTTGGGGGCGGGGATTTCCTTCACTATCGTCTGCAGGACCTGCTCGACGTTGAGCCCCGTTTTTGCAGAAATGCGCGGCGCGTCCATGGCGGGTATGCCTATGATGTCCTCTATCTCTTTTGCCGCCGCGTCAGGGTCGGCGTTGATGAGGTCTATCTTGTTTATAACAGGCACTATCTCTATGCCCGAGTCGAGCGCCAGGTACGTGTTGGCCAATGTCTGAGCCTCGATGCCCTGAGAGGCGTCCACTACCAGCAGAGCGCCCTCGCAGGCTACAAGCGAGCGCGAGACTTCATAGCTGAAGTCTACGTGACCCGGCGTGTCAATCAGGTTAAACACATATTTTTTGCCGTCCGGCGCGGTATAGTCGAGCTTGACCGCGCGGGCCTTTATGGTTATCCCGCGTTCGCGCTCCAGGTCCATATTGTCCAGCAGCTGCTCTTCCATCTGCCGCTGTGAGACAGTCTGCGTAAGCTCCAGTATCCTGTCGGCCAGGGTTGATTTGCCGTGGTCGATGTGCGCTATTATGCAGAAGTTTCTTATATTGTCTTTATTGACGGACATTGTAACGACCTTTCAAGTTGTAGTTTGGGTATGCCGTAAAGCGGCGGCGTATGCTTGAACCTCTTATCTGTCTGCCGCGCGATGCCCGACGGCTTTTAAGAAATATATTTGTCGCGCGAAAAAAACAGCCGTTTGCGTTTTGCAGCCGAAAGAGGTATTCCGTCCGCGGGCAGGCTGGGACGGAAAGTCCGGCTATGCGCTCTTGTCGCATTATATTAAAAATTTACAGCGTGTCGGCTATCTCGTATATCAGCCTTTCGGTCTTTTCCCAGCCCAGGCAGGGGTCGGTTATAGATTTGCCGTAGATGTTTTCGCCTATCTTTTGGCAGCCGTCTTCGATATAGCTCTCTATCATAAAGCCCTTTATCAAGCTGCGCACGTCCGCCGAATAGCGGCAGCTGTGCAGCACTTCTTTAGTGATGCGTATCTGCTCGAGGTATTTTTTGCCTGAGTTTGCATGGTTAGTATCTATTACCGCCGCGGGGTTCTTCAGGCCTGAGGCGGCGTAAGTGTCGTACAGTGCGATGAGGTCTTCGTAGTGGTAGTTCGGTATGGACTGCCCGAACTTGTCCACATAGCCCCTCATCACCGCGTGCGCGTACGGGTTGCCCTTGCTCCTGACCTCCCAGCCGCGGTAGCAGAACGTGTGATAATGCTGAGCGGCGTATATGGAGTTCATCATCACGGACATGTCCCCGCCCGTAGGGTTCTTCATGCCCACGGGTATATCGAGGCCGCTGGCGGTAAGTCTGTGCTGCTGGTTCTCCACCGATCTTGCGCCTATGGCTACATACGAGAGCAGGTCGCTCAGATAGCGGTGGTTTTCGGGGTAAAGCATTTCGTCGGCGCTGCTGAAACCGTATTCGGTCAGCGATTTCATGTGCAGCTTCCTTATGGCTATGACGCCTTTTATAAGATTCGGCTTCTCTGTCGGGTCGGGGTAGTGCAGCATGCCCTTGTAGCCCGAGCCGGTGGTCCGAGGCTTATTGGTATAGATGCGGGGTATGATGAGCAGCTTGTCGCTGACCTTGTCCTGTACTCCTCTGAGCCTGGATATATAGTCGAGTACCGATACCTCGTTGTCCGCCGAGCAGGGGCCTATTATCAGCACCATCCTGTTTTTATCCCTGCCGTCGAATATCTTTGCTATCTCCTCGTCGCGCCTGGCCTTGACCTCGAGCGCCTCCTCGGGCACGGGGTACTGCTCTTTAATCTCCTTAGGTATGGGCAGCTTGCCCATAAACTCCATGTTCATACTCCCTTATTCTCCTTTCCGTCTTATCATATCTTTTTATCAAAAAGCGCTCTGCGCTGCGTCGACTTGCGCATCATGCGGCGCATCTCGTCTCTGTCTGAGGTCAGCAGGGTCTTGCGCAGCTTGTCCAGCTCGTTTTCAAACGCCGTCATATGCCTGAGCAGCGCGTCCCGGTTGAGCATAAACAGCTCCGACCACATATCGTCGTTTATGCGCGCTATCCTTGTAAGGTCCCTGAACGAGTCTCCCGTATAAAACTCCATGCCCTCCGTATCGTTGCACGTCATCAGCGCCACGGCTATGCAGTGCGTGAGCTGCGAAAGGAACGCTATCATGTCGTCGTGCTGCTCGGGCGACAGCACCGATATGGCCGCAAAGCCGAGTATCGCGCCTAACTTCTTGCACTCCTCTATGGCCTGCGGCGTGTTGGCCGCAGTGGGCGTTACTATATAGTTAGCCCCGCGGAAGATAGAGTCGTCGCTGTTTTCTACCCCGTACACTTCGCGCCCCGCCATCGGGTGCGCGGGTATAAACTCCGCGCCTTTGGGCAGCATGGCCTGAATATCGTATACTATGCCGCTTTTTACACCCGTGACGTCCGTCACGAGCGTGCCGGGCGATATGTACCTGCCGTAGTCCTTTATCCATTGTTTGAATACGTGGGGATACAGCGAAAATATAATAAGCTCCGATTGCGCTATCAGTTCGGGCTCGGGCGTCGTCGTGCCGTAGACTATAAGGTCTTTTTCGAGCGCGTATTTTATGGAAGATTCCTCCAGCGTTATCGCGCTGACCTTATATCCCTGTCTGCTCAGCGCCATGGCGTAGCTGCCGCCTATCAGGCCCAGCCCTACTATGAGTATCTTTGTGTTTTCAGTTATTGTCATGTTGTTCCGTCCTTATCCCGAGTCCGTTCAGTTTGTCGAAAAAATCGGGGAAGCTTTTGCTTACCGCCTGCGCACCTTTTATGGCGCCTCCCGTGAGCGTAAGCAGAACCGCCAGCGACATAACTACGCGGTGGTCGTTGTGCCCGTCGAGCGCTGTGTCTGGTCTGTGAAAGGCTTCGGCCCGCACTTGTACGCGGTCTTGTCCCACTTGCACTTTCGCGCCGAATTTTTCAAGCTCGTCCGCCATCGCCCGGGCGCGGTCGCTTTCCTTTATTCTCAGTCGTTTGGTGCCTGTAAACACCGCTCCGTGTTTTGCCGCCGCCGCCGCCATAAGTATCGGTCCGAGGTCGGGGCATTCCCGGATATCTATCTGCGGCAGGGGCTTGTCGAGCTCTTCAAACAGCTTTACGCATACCTTGTCCGGCTGCAGGCTGTCCGGGTCAAGACCCCTTATCGCTATGTCTGAACCCAGCGAGTTGAGCGCATAGAAGAATGCCGCGTTTGAATAATCGCCCTCTACGGTAAGGTCTCGGCCGAGATAGGTTTGATTCCCCGGTATTTCGAGCCTGTACTCCGACGGTCTGCGCACTTTCACGCCAAACTGCGCCAAAGCCTCTACCGTCATGTCTGCATACAGGCGGCTCTCCATAGGGGGGATAATGTCTATGACGCTGTCCGCGCCGAGTATCGGCAGTGCGAACAGCAGCCCGCTGATAAACTGGCTGCTTATGTCGCCGCGAATCTTAAATTCGCCTGCGCTCAGCGGGCCTTTCACGGTTATGCTTTCTTGCGTCTGCTCAAATGTCAGGCCGCGCTGTCTGCATATGTCCGCGTATACGTCCATGGGCCGGCTCAGAAGGGTGCGGCTGCCTTCAAGCCTCACAGCCCTGCCGCACGCGAGCGCAATGGGTATAAAAAACCTCATGGTGCTCCCGCTTTCTCTGCAGCGCAGAATCGCGTCCGTGCCCGTATGCAGTATGTCGGCGCCTCTGACGTGTACAATGCCGCCCGACAGCCTGCATTCCGCTCCCAGGGCCTGCAGGCAGTCTATAGTGGCCAGTATGTCCTGCGACGCAGACACCCCGCGTATTATACTGTCGCCGCGGCTCAGCCCGGCGCATATCAGCAGGCGGTGCGCCGCGCTCTTGGAGGGCGGCGCGGCAAGCGTGCCTTCGGCTCGGCCCCTGTGTACGGTTACGGTCATAGAGCTTTTTCGCCTTTCGATTTTATGTATTCATACAGCGCGTCTGCCGCGGCGCAGTATCCGTCCAGGCCCCGGCCGGTAATCGTGCAGATGCACGCGGCGCGTATATAGCTTATCTGTCTGAAGTCTTCGCGCTGTCCTACGTCGGATATATGTACTTCCGCGGTGGGAATGCCCACGGCCTTGACCGCGTCCAGCAGAGCCACGCTCGTGTGCGTGTACGCGCCCGGGTTGATTATTATGCCCGACGTGCCGTCAAAATAGGCGCTCTGTATCCTGTCAACGAGGTCTCCCTCATGGTTGGATTGGTAGAATTCGGTCTGCACTCCCATATTTTGGCAATGCGCGCGCACTTTTTCTACGAGGTATTCATATGTCTGCGCGCCGTAGACGGCAGGTTCGCGTATGCCGAGCATGTTCAGGTTCGGACCGTTTATTATAAGAAATTTCATTTGCAAAAATCCTCCTCGATCGCGGCCGACGTGCGCTCCGCTCCGTTGACCTCTATTATGCGGTCGGCGGCGGCGCGGTATATGCCATAGCGCTCTTTGTAGAGATTTTCAATCTTTGTCCTGTCGCTTGCCAGCGGCCTGGAATCTGTGGGCACGAGCTGCTCAAGCGGCCTGTCCAAAAAATATATGCGGCCGTTTGAGGCTAAGTTGGCCGTGTTCTCAGCGTCGATCACGGCGCCTCCGCCTGTGGCTATCACCGACCCTCCGCGCAGGCAGCATTCGCGTATCACTTCTTTTTCCAAAGCACGAAAAGCCTGCTGGCCCTCTTGTGCGAATATATCGGTAATCGGCATGCCCTTGCGCCGGACTATCACGTCGTCGGTGTCGATAAACGGCCTTTTGAGCCTGTCCGCCAGCAGCCGTCCTATCGTCGACTTGCCGCAGCCGGGCATGCCTATAAGCACTATGTTGAGCTTTTGGCCGTGTATGCGCCCGTATATATCGTCTATGGTTTCCTGCGTGTATTTGACGCCTGTAAATATCTGCGAGGCCAGCACGGCCTGCCCTACGAGCATATACAGCCCGCCGCAGGCGTTTATCCCTGTTTTCTGCGCTTGAAGCACCAGTCTCGTGCGCAGGGGGTTGAATATCACGTCGGCCACGCCCTCAAGGTGTTTGAAGCCGCCCGACTCTATCGGCATATCTTCCGAATCGGGATACATGCCGCACGGGGTGGTGTTTATTATTATCTGCGCGTCGGCATGTTCGGAGTAAGCCTGCTGATAAGTGCACGCTCCGTCTCTGCCCGTGCGGCTGACCTTGTATATTTGCGCCGCTCCGAGCTTTTCGGCGGCTGCGTGCGCGGTGTTTGACGTGCCTCCCGTGCCCAGGATGAGCACTTTGCGGCCGAGGAGGTCTATGCCTGCCTTTTGCAGCATTCCGCACATGCCGCCCAGGTCGGTGTTGTAGCCGCTGAGCTTGCCGCCGTTGTTCACTATCGTGTTCACCGCGCCTATACGTTCGGCCTCTTCGCTTATATTGTCCAGATACGGTATGACGGCCTGTTTGTAGGGTATCGTTACGTTTATGCCGCAGAAGTCTCTGCGGGTCATAAAGTCATGCAGGTCCTCGGGCTGCACCTCGGTCAGTTCATAGTCGCGGCTGGCCAAATATGAATGAATGTCCTTGGAAAAACTGTGCGCCAGTTTCTTGCCGATGCATCCGTATTTCATATGCTTCCTCCGATATAGTCCGTGCCGAACCTCTGCGCCAGCGCGTCGCACAGCACGAGCGCCGTCACGGCGTTTACGACCGCGCGTGCGCGGTGTACGATGGCGGGGTCGTGCCTGCCGTGTATGCTCAATGCGGTTTGGGACATGTTTTCCAGGTCTACTGTCTGCTGACTGCGGGCGATAGACGCCGTAGGCTTGACCGCGCAGTTGAATATTATAGGCATGCCGTTGGTTATGCCGCCGTTTATGCCGCCGTTGTTGTTCGTGCGCGTCACTATGCGGTCGTCGTGTATCTCAAATTCATCATTGGCCGCGCTGCCGCGCATATCGGCCATTGCAAATCCTGCGCCGAATTCCACGCCCTTTACCGCCGGCACGGCGAACAGCGCGTGCGCCAGCATGCTCTCCGCGGTGTCAAACCACGGCTCTCCCACGCCCGCGGGCATG
>CALXAN010000091.1 GCA_944386305.1 uncultured Clostridia bacterium | reverse complement strand
GGTATACTGTTCTTGAGTCATAGCAGACCTCCGTGGTTTTTTGTCGTGTGGTTACTTCAATTATACCACGTCTGCTATGACTCTTTCTTTGTGTCCTATTTCATTTTACAATGAACCTTTTTTATTTAAATTAAAATTTTATATATTTACAAATTTTAAACGATGTATTATAATTATATATGTAAAAACATGTCCTGCTGTTAGAAATCCTTTATCCGTTTGCATCGGAAGAGGTTTTAGACATGCATGTATTAAGTAAAGGTCATGAAAGCTGCCATAAAAATTGTGCAGGCGGGACGTTCCCGCCTTAATATTTAAGGCGGATTAGTCACAAAAAGCGGCTTATGGCTCACAAATGCGGAAATTGACCTTTCACGCCGGATCGGAGTGATAACTTGTCCGTTGAAAATATAACGCGCGAGTCGACCCTTGCTCAAACTCAGCGCGAATATATCCTGGCTGTCAGGACGATGAGCGAGGAATTTGAAAGATTGCACGGGTACAAACCGCGCTGTATGGCACGCACCTACGGCTGCCAGCAGAATGAAAACGACACAGAGCGCATAAAGGGTATGCTCGCGGCAATGGGCTACGACTTTGTCGAAGACCCCGAGTCAGCGGAACTAATTATATTCAACACCTGCGCCATAAGGGAACACTCGGAACGCAAGATTCTCGGCCACCTCGGCGCAGTGCTGCCGTACAGACGTGCCAAGCCCGATATGAAAATAGTTCTGTGCGGCTGCATGACAGGCCAGCCGCATATAGCGGAGCTTATCAGGAAAAGCTATAAATACGTGGACATGGCGTTTTCGCCCGGAGCGCTTTACCGTCTGCCTCAAAATTTATATAAACTTCTCAGCGGCCAAAAATATGTGTTCGACTTCGAAGGCGGAGCTGAAAATATCAGCGAGGGCATGCCGGTGCTGCGCGAGGGCAAGACAAAGGCCTGGGTATCGATCATGTCGGGCTGCAATAACTTCTGCACATACTGCATAGTGCCGTATGTCCGCGGAAGGGAGCGCAGCCGCATCCCCGAGGCTGTGCTTGAAGAGGTCAGAGAGCTTGTGAAGTCGGGCTATAGGGAAATCACTCTGCTGGGGCAGAACGTGAACTCTTACTGCAAGGACCTGCAGCTCGGGTATGATTTTGCCGATTTGCTGCGCGATATAAATTCAATAGAGGGCGATTTCCGCGTAAAATTTATGACTTCGCACCCCAAAGACGCCACGCGCAAGCTCTTCGACGTTATAGCCGAATGCGACAAGATCGGCAGACACGTGCATCTGCCTTTCCAATCGGGCAGCGACGCAATATTGCAGAAAATGAACCGAAAGTACACCTGCGAACAGTACATGCAGATAATAGACTACGCCAAGTCGAAAATACCGGGAGTATCTTTCAGCAGTGACGTAATTGTCGGATTTCCGGGCGAGACGGAGGAAGATTTTGAGAAGACGCTGCAGCTAGTGCGCAGGGTAGAGTTCAGCAGTCTGTTCATGTTTATATATTCGCCCAGGCGCGGCACGCCTGCCGCGGAGATGCCCGATCAGGTGCCGCACGAAGTTTCCGTAGACAGATTTAACCGACTTGCGCAGCTGCAAAATTCAATCTCGCTGCGGCGCAATGAACGCTTGATCGGACAGACCGTCACCGTGCTTACCGACAAACCCGACGGCGGATCTCTGTACGGCGGCAAGACGGCCGACGATATCAGGGTACGTTTTGATTCTCACGGAACGCATATCCCTGAGGGGCAATCGGTACAGGTTAAAATCGAGCGCGCAGCCAACTGGGCCGTGTTCGGGCAGACCGTATAGTCCTTCGTTTATTATACAAAGAAAAAGAATACAAAACAGTAAGGAGAATATTGATATGAAAGATTTAAAAAAGCTGGCCGAAGAGCTCGGCCTTGCCATAGAGGAAAGCGAAGAATTTAAGGCCTATCAGCGGGCAAAGGATATATATGATACGGACGAATCGCTGCAGGAGCTGATAAAAGAGTTTAATCTTAAAAAGATGGCGGTTATGCAGCAGATGCAAAACAAGACCAAGGACGACGCAAAACTGTCCGAACTCCAGGATGAGATGAGAGCCGCATATTCTGCGGTCATGGCTCATCCCATCATGGACGAATACAATGACGCTAAAGATAAGCTCGAAAATGTCGTCAACGAAATTTACGGCATTATAAATTATCATGTGACCGGCCAGGAACCGGGCTGCTCAGGCTCGTGCTCCACCTGCGGAGGGTGTCACTGAATAAATTTGAATGACGCACAAGAGCGGTCTTAAGATATAAGAACAGGAGATCATGTCATGCCGAAGAAAACGCAGCTGTCGCCGATGATGTCGCAGTATCGCAAAATGAAATCCCAGTACGAGGACTACATCTTGATGTACAGGCTGGGCGATTTCTATGAGATGTTTTTCGAAGACGCGGTCATTGCAAGTAAGGAACTGGATATCGTTCTCACTGCCAGGGACTGCGGACTGGAGTCGAAGGCTCCGATGTGCGGAGTTCCGTTTCACAGCGTGGATTCGTATGTATCAAAGCTCGTATCTAAGGGCTACAAGGTCACGATATGCGAACAGATAAAGGACGAAGCCACAAATGAGGTCACGGGCAGGGAAGTGGTCCGCATGGTAACTCCCGGGACCATCACTGACCCTGCGATGTTGGACGCAGGGTCGAACAACTATATCGTAGCCGCTTTTACAGAGAATAATCAGGTCTGCATGTGCGCGGCGGACGTATCTACAGGCGAGATACTGCTGAGCTACCCCATGTCGATATACGACGGCGAAATATATAACGAGCTGTGCAAATATACGCCTAAAGAAATTTATATCAACGGCTCGCCCGAAGGCGAGCTTAAGAGATATATGCAGACCACGACCGGGTATACTCAGACAGACGGCACACAGCTGAGCTTTGAGCAGGCAGAAGAATACGTAAACAAGCAGCTCGGCAAATCGCTCAACGATATGACCGACAGGGCGGACAAGCTGATGACCGTCACCCTCGGATCGCTGATCAAATATCTGCTCGATACGCAGCTGTGCAGCCTGTCGCATGTCAACAAGCTGACCTTTATAGGAGACACTCAGGAGATGATCATAGACGCCTCGACCTGGCGGAACCTTGAGATTGTCTGCACCATGAGAAATAAGGAGAAGAGCGGCTCCCTGCTCGGAGCTATAGACAAGACTAAGACCCCTATGGGCGCAAGGATGCTCAGACATTTCCTCGAAAGGCCGCTCACGTCCGCCTCAAGAATAGCGGACAGGCAGTCTATAGTCAGCGACCTGTACAAAAATAACATCGCCAGGGCGGACATACGGCGGGAACTGGGGTCAGTCAGAGATATAGAGCGCCTTCTGACCAGGGTGGTTTACGGTTCCGTAAATCCGAGAGAACTGCTCTTGATGGCGGACTCTTTCCGCGCCTTTCCTAGGATAGCAGAGGTTTTGCGTCACGCAGATTTTGAGTCGGAAGCTTTTAAGAAGATGATAAGCAGCTTTGATACTCTCAGCGATGTTGAAGCTTCCATAAGCAGGGCGATATCTGCAGATGCTCCTATATCCGTGCGCGAGGGAGATATTATCAAGGACGGCTACAGCAACGAGGTCGACAACTACCGCTATATGCTCACCGACGCTAAAAATATCATGGCCAAACTCGAAGCCGATGAAAAGGAAAAGACAGGCATTAAGAACCTAAAAGTAGGTTATAACAAGGTTTTCGGCTATTATATCGAGGTGTCCAACTCTAATAAGGATATGGTTCCCGATTCCTATATACGTAAACAGACTTTGGTGAACGGCGAACGGTTTATAACGCCCGAACTCAAAGAAATAGAGTCAAAGCTGCTCAGCGCCAGGGAAAACCTCGTCAAGCTCGAATACGACCTGTTCTGCAAAATACGCCAGTACGTGCTGAGCAAAATAGACAGCATACGAGACACGACGGAAAAAATATCATATATAGACGTATTTTCGGCCTTGGCCGAAGTCGCGTCCAAAAACGCCTACGTCTGCCCTTCGGTAGACACCAGCGGCGTCATTAATATAAAAGACGGACGCCACCCGGTCGTAGAACAAACTCTGAAAAACGATATATTCGTACCGAACGACGTCTTTTTGGACAACGAAGATAACCGAGTAGCGATAATAACAGGCCCGAATATGGCAGGCAAATCTACCTATATGCGCAGCGTCGCGCTTATAACGCTCCTGGCGCAGATCGGCTCGTACGTGCCCGCCGCTTCTGCAAAAATAGGCATATGCGACAAAATATTTACCCGAGTCGGCGCGTCGGACGATTTGGCCTCCGGGCAATCGACGTTTATGCTCGAAATGACCGAAGTCGCATACATACTAAAGAACTCTACCAAAAAAAGTCTGCTGATATTTGACGAAATAGGCCGGGGAACGAGTACGTTCGACGGCATGAGCATCGCAAGAGCCGTTTTGGAATATGTGGCCGAAAAAATTCGGGCGAAAACACTGTTCGCCACGCACTATCACGAACTGACAGCGCTCGAAAATACGCTTGAGGGCGTAAAAAACTATAATGTCGCAGCCAAAAAGAGGGGAGACTCCATAACGTTTCTGCGCAAGATAGTACCGGGCGGCACGGACGACAGCTACGGCATAGACGTCGCAAGACTGGCCGGAGTTCCAAAGCCGGTTATAGACAATGCAGAAAAAATTCTCAAAGAACTGGAGCTGGGATCCTCAGTACCCCGGCCTGCCGCAAGGATACAACCGGAAACTGTGCCTCAGACGCATATGCAGCAGCAGATACTTGACAAGCTCAAAAATACAGACGCGACCGTCCTTACGCCCATAGAGGCCCTAAATGTCCTGTTCGATCTTACGAAGCAGGCTCGTGCTTTAGACGAGGTGGAAAATGAGCATTAAGATTCTTGATCCTGAAATATGCAATCTTATCGCCGCAGGCGAAGTCGTGCAGAGGCCCGCTTCGGTCGTCAAAGAGCTGGTCGAAAACTCGATCGACGCGGGTGCGACTAAGATCAAAGTCGAAATATCGAACGCGGGCGTCTCGCAGATCCGGGTCAGCGACAACGGTATCGGCATGTCGCCCGAAGATGCACGCACAGCCTTTTTAAAACATGCGACCAGCAAAATATCCACAAAAGACGACCTGTTCAGCATTTCCACGCTCGGCTTCAGAGGCGAGGCTTTG
Source organism: uncultured Clostridia bacterium (assembly GCA_944386305.1). Classification (GTDB taxonomy): domain Bacteria; phylum Bacillota; class Clostridia; order Oscillospirales; family UBA644; genus CALXAN01. The sequence goes on along the minus strand of CALXAN010000091.1, from coordinate 4,734 downwards.
GCGTCTATTGCAGCGGTGTCGCATACTACATTATTGACCAAACAAAGGGACGCGGTTTCGGGCACCCGTATAGTCATAAACGGAGGCGAAATCGTCTCGGAGGAAGAGGCAGCCTGCGCCGACGGATCGGTGTTTACGGTACGGGATCTGTTTTACAATACGCCTGCAAGGCTGAAATTTCTCAAGTCCGAGCGCACAGAAACGGGTATTATAACGGATTATTTTCAAAAATTGGCGCTTTCTCGCCCCGATATATCGTTCAGTCTGTATGTCTCAGGCAGGCAGACCCTGTTTACCGTCGGCAACGGTTCTCTCAAGGACATCATTCATTCCATATACGGCAGAGAATACGCGCAGACGGCGCTTCGAACCGACTATGAGGCAATGGGGATAAAGGTAAGCGGCTATACAGGCAGCCCGCTGTACAGCAAGTCGGGCCGCGGCTGGGAGCATTTCTTCTTAAACGGAAGATACATAAAGTCTACCTTGCTGCAGAATGTGCTTGAGAGCGCCTATAAAAACTCCATGCTTATATCCCGCTATCCAGTCTGTGTGCTTTTTATACAGATGGATCCTTCGCTTGTGGACGTCAATGTCCATCCGAACAAGCTTTCCGCAAAATTTTCGGACGAACAGAGCGTGGCTCGGGTATTGTCCGAGGCGCTTGACCGCGCGATAAAGCAGGACACGGGATTAGTCGAAATGAATATCGAGCCGGCCGAAAAAATAAAGCAGCCCCAGACTGAGCCGGGCCCGATACGTCCTCAGCAGGAATTGCCCAAAATCCCCACAAGCATAAAAGAACACAACGGCTGGACAGTATATGATTATTCACCGATCCCGGGAGATTTTAACATTGCGGCGAAATCGAATATAGCCTCAGGAGCTCAGATAATACGCCCGCTTTCGGATATAGCGATACATAAGTCTGAGATTCCTCAAGCACCTGTCGATGCGGGAGTTATATATAAGACCTTTTCAAAAGCCGCACAATCCTGCAGGCAGCAGAGTGTTTTCTCCACAGACAGCCGACCGCAGCCCGAATCCGTCACACCGATAACGGATCCGGTATTAATCGACGAAATCTTCCCTAAAACGCCGGCCGCGGAAGAGACGGAAATACGGCTGCAGGGAATAGACGATAATGAGGATTTCAGAATAATAGGCGAGGCCTTTTCCACTTTTATAATAGTGCAGCAGGGGCAGGAGCTTCTTTTTATTGATAAGCACGCTCTGCACGAGCGCATGTTGTTCGAAAAGCTGCGAAAAAGACAGATACAGACGCAAACGCTGCTGGCGCCGTATATAATCAGCTTTACCGGCGGGGAAGAGAGCGTACTGATCGAGAATGCGGAAAAGCTTAAAGAACTGGGCTTCGACGTATCCGACTTCGGAGACGGGAGCATCGCCGTCAGAGAGATCCCGCAGATAGTCGATATAGACGACGTAGAACCCATACTGTCAAAATACGCATCAATAGCCGGCTTCAAAGACAATGACGGCGTCACGGACGAATTTCTGCATACCGTCGCATGCAAAGCGGCGATAAAAAGCGGCATGAACACCACCGACGAGGAAATGAAAGCTTTAGTGGAAGCGTATCTGAACAATCCGCATGAGCTGCGCTACTGCCCGCACGGCCGGCCGGTCACTTTTACACTGTCCAAGCAGTCTATCGAAAAACAGTTTAAAAGGATACTGTGAGCCATGCCCGACAATAAAGTAATAGTGATCGTCGGGCCTACGGCAAGCGGGAAGACCCTACTGTCGCTGCGCATTGCGGAATTGTTCGACGGCGAGATAGTTTCGGCCGATTCCATGCAGATATATAAATATATGGATATAGGCACCGCAAAGCCTACTCCTGAGCAAATGCGAACCGTACCCCATCATATGATAGATTTTGTATCCCCGCTGAATACATACACATTGGCCGATTATCTCACTGACGCGAAAAAATGCATAGACGATATCTTACGCAGGGGCAAGCTTCCTATAATAACAGGGGGGACGGGCCTTTACGTATCCGCCCTTGCAGACAATATAAAACTTGCAGACATGGCATTTGACGAAGATTTTCGGGCATATTTGGCCGATTTGGCGCGCAGGCAGGGAGCCTATGCGCTGAGAAGGCTGCTGCGGTCCGTCGATGAAACCGCTGCGGAAAAGATACATGACGGTGATATCAAAAGGGCTTCGCGCGGACTGGAAGTATACAGGCAGACAGGAAAGACGCCTACAGAGCTGAACCGGGAGTCTAAAAGAGAGCCGTCACCGTACGATTTCTATATGATAGGTCTCAATTATTCCGACAGGGCCGAGCTGTATAAAAGGATAAATGACAGAGTTGAACAGATGTTTAAAGACGGATTACAGGAAGAGGTGTCCAAATTAAGGGACAGCGGTATGTTCCGCCCGGGCAGCACGGCTTACCAGGCCATAGGGTATAGACAATTCGGAGAATACTTTGAGGGACGCATAACGATTGATGAACTTAAAGAACTCATAAAAAGGGATACCAGGCGCTACGCCAAACGCCAGCTGACCTGGTTCAGGCGCGACCCGCGCATAAAATGGATAAATATGGTCAATCCTGACGACGAATATCTCGACGACTTAATAAAAAAACTGCGAAAAGATATAGAAATTTTCCTTAAAGTATGATATAATGTTTCCGTTACATAATCATACAAAGGACTGAAAATTACAACTGTCGGCTTGATTTATATGCGATTGCCGCAGCTGACCCTTTCTGCCCGCCGTCATTAATGCTCGGGCATTCCTGCAGCGGAGGATAGGCGAGGTAAACGTATCGATTATTCAGAACAGGAGGCATATGCGAGCCGCCATGCAAAGCAAAGCGTTTAAGGCTTTTTTTTATATAGCTTTTTTATTTTTCGGCGTGTATTTTTTATTCAGCGTATTGCCTCAGACGCTGTTCAGCGATGATCTGCAGGTAGAATCGATCTCTTCGTATACATACGACCGTACAGTCAACGGCAGCGGCATAGCTCTTAAATATGAGACGAAAATATACGCGCCCGAAGCTTATGATTATATCGATTATCAGATAGACGACGGCAGCCGCACGGGCAAGGATTCGATAGTTGCGGAATGCACGCGGGCGGAGCTGTCGGAAGAAGACATACGTGACATAACTGAGCTTAAGCGCAAAATTTCGCAGCTGCAGACAACATTTCAAAGCGACATACTCGTAAGCGCATACGAGCTGGACGACGACGCAAAAGAGCAAATAGTCAACTATATGGACAGTCTTTGGAATGCGGACTATGCTGCCGCGTCGGATTATTCCGATCTGATCCAAATCCTTTTTAACCGCAAGGATATCAAGCTTAACGGCCCCGAAGACTATGAGCAGCAGCTGCAGAGCCTGCAGGAAGAACTTGACGCGCTGTATACGTCGCTGTCGGCGCATAACTTTGACGTCAGTACCGATTACGCCGGATATTTCTACTCCGGTTATGACGGATACGAGGATTTGAGATTTGAGGACTGGGCAAAGAACGACGTTATAAGCGTGGAGAAATTCGACGAACTTATGGCAGTTCAACCCACATCGCTCGACGACGGCTATGTAGGGAAAATACAGGATACCCCTACGTGGTATTTTGCAGCCGAGTTTAACACGGCGGACGTGATCGATATATCGGTGGGTAAATCTCTTGATATGGAGTTCAATATTCCCGGAGTCGGCACAAAAAAAATTCCGTTCAGGCTCGTGAGCAAATCCGCAGATTCTCAGGGACGCACGATAGCCGTGCTTATGTGCGAGATACTGACGAATTTTGAGTTTGAGATACGTAAGGCCGACTGCAGGCTTATAACCACCACATATTCGGGTCTCAAGGTCAGCAACGACGCTCTGAGGGTCGTAGACGGGCAGGAGGGAGTATATGTTCTCGTCGGACAAAAGATCGTATTTAAGCCCGTCGAAGTAATATACAGTTCGGAAGACTTTACATTAGTATCGGCCTCCAGCGCTACCGGCAGCAGAACGCTGAAGGAGAACGACGAAGTCGTTGTCGGAGGCAAGGATCTATTTGACGGGAAGGTTGTAAATGTCGGATAAGTTGTTAATGAAAAAAAACGAAATACTGTCTCGTATAGACGCAGCGCGCCGGCGCGGCGGCTTTGAGCACGACGTGACGCTGATCGCCGTAACTAAATATCAGACGATAGAAGCCGCAAACGCGGCTATAGCCGCAGGAATAACCGACGTAGCGGAGAATTACGTACAGGCGCTCGTATCCCGCGCGCCGCTGCTTATGCCGTGTAAAATACATATGATAGGACACCTGCAGACCAACAAGGTCAAGCAGCTCTTCGGCGTAAAGAACCTGGCTATGATCCAGTCCGTTGACTCCGCGCATCTTGCGCAGGAAATCAGCAAGCAAGCTAAAAAAACAGAAAAAGATATAGATATACTGATACAGGTCAATATAGCGGATGAGCAGACGAAGTTCGGGCTTGATCCCGCCGACGTCAGATCCACGGTTGAAGCCGTTTCGGGAATGGATAACGTAAAGATAAAGGGCTTTATGTCCATTATGCCCATAGGCGCAGACAGAATATATTATGAGAAGATGAACGACCTGTTCTGCAATTATCAAGCGCTGGGAATACCCAATACGGAGTTCAAATACTTGTCCATGGGCATGTCGGGGGACTTTGAGACTGCGGTCGAATGCGGCGCGAATATGGTCAGGATAGGCT
>CALXAN010000090.1 GCA_944386305.1 uncultured Clostridia bacterium | reverse complement strand
GCTATTTGCACTTTGGGCAGCCCTTGGCAGAGTAATATTTCTATCTGTGCCCGTTTTTCTCTCGTCAGGTGTTGGAATGTGCGTCTTTTTATGGTATACTGTTCTTGAGTCATAGCAGACCTCCGTGTTGTTTTGTCGTGTGGTTACTTCAATTATACCACGTCTGCTATGTCTTTTTTTTTGTGTCTTTTTTCATTTTACAATGAACCATGCATATTTTTCGTTTTTTTTTGCTTTACAGATATTGAAAAAAACGGATGAATGTGGTATAATAATAAAGCTGCCTTGTGAGGCTGCATAAAATATGTTTTATTACACACACGCCGGGCATTCAGTCGGGACGGTGCACGTTTACGTTGTTCCTCGGCAGATATCGGCGTGGAGGTAAAAACCAAGGAGGATTTTTTGACATGGCGGTAATTTCTATGAAACAGCTGCTGGAGGCCGGCGTACATTTCGGTCACCAGACGAGAAGATGGAATCCTAAGATGGCCGAGTATATCTTTACGGAAAGAAACGGCATCTACATCATCGATCTGCAGAAGACGGTAAAGAAGGTAGAAGAGGCCTACATGTTCGTGCGCGATCTTGCCGAGCAGGGCGGAGACATTCTTTTTGTCGGCACAAAGAAGCAGGCTCAGGATTCCATAAAGGAAGAGGCAGAGCGTGTGGGCATGTATTATGTCAATTCCAGGTGGCTCGGCGGAATGCTCACTAATTTCGCTACCATAAAGACCAGGATAGACAGGCTCGCTCAGCTCAGAAAGATGCAGGAGGACGGCACATTTGACCTTTTGCCCAAGAAAGAGGTCATCAAGCATAATCTTGAGATAGAGAAGCTTGAGAAGTATCTCGGCGGAATAAAGGATATGAAGAAGCTTCCCTCCGCTATATTCATCGTAGATCCCAGAAAAGAGCGCAACGCAGTAGCGGAGGCGCGCAAGCTCAATATACCTATAATATCTATCGTGGACACGAACTGCGATCCTGATGAGATAGACTATGTAATACCCGGCAACGACGACGCTATAAGAGCCGTAAAGCTTATAACCTCCACCATGGCCAACGCCGTACTTGAAGGCAAGCAGGGCGAACAGTTCGAGCAGGAGGCGCAGGCTGAGCCTGCTGCGGCCGAGGAAGCAGAAGCTGAGTAATTATTAAAGGGGAGGATACGGCAATGGCAAATATATCTGCAAAACAGGTAGTGGCGCTCAGGGAAAAAACGGGCGTAGGCATGATGAAATGCAAAGAGGCTCTCGTCAAGACCGACGGAGATATGGAACAGGCTATAAAGCTTCTCAGGGAGCAGGGACTGGCCGCTGCGGTCAAAAAAGCCTCTAGAATAGCCGCAGAGGGTGCGGTGGCTGTATATAACAAGGACGGCGTGGCTGTGCTGGTCGAGGTCAATTCTGAGACAGACTTTGTGGCGAAGAATGAAAAATTTCTCACCTTTGCCAATAATATCGCTTCTATCGCAGCGGCCCAGGCGCCCGCCGATATAGACGCGCTGCTGGCATGCAAATATGTCGACTCCGATCTTACTGTCGAAGATATGCGCAAGGAAATGATACTCGTAATAGGCGAAAATATAAATATACGCCGTTTTGAGCGCGTTGAGGGCAATGTATATACCTACAATCACGGCAACGGCAAGATAGGCGTTATAGTCAAGTTTAACGAGCCTGTAGACCCCGTCGTCGGCAAGAATGTGTGTATGCAGGTGGCTTCTATGAACCCGAGGTTTATCAGCAGGACGGATGTGCCTCAGGCCGAGCTGGATTCGGAAAGGGAGATCGCTTCCGTACAGCTCAAGAACGATCCTAAGAACGCCAATAAGCCCGAAAACATCTTTGCAAAGATGATAGAGGGTAAACTCGGTAAATTCTATTCTGCAAACTGCCTTGATGACCAGGAGTTCATACTCGACAGTAATCTTACCGTGGCCAAATTTATAGCTTCTAAGCATCCTTCTGCAAAGGTCGAGTATTTCGTCCGCTACGAGAAGGGCGAGGGTATCCAAAAGAGAGAGGATAACTTCGCGGAAGAAGTCGCAAAAATGAGCAAGTAATCATCTGTCCGTAAGCAATTTAAGCACAGCGGACGATACTGAAACAGCATAGAAAAAAGAGCTTATTCCGACAGGAACAGGCTCTTTTTTTATTGTCCCCAAAAAACGAGTTTGCTTCTCTAACTCTCTGTAAAGGTTCCGGTTTGTCTGAATATCACTGAAAAAAGGAGAGGCCGAAACAATAAAAATGCGATTAAGCGTTTTTTAGGAGAAATAAAATTAAGAATAGAAAATGGGGAAGAGAAACGCTTACGGATAAAAGAACAAACTTATAGATTTTGGCTGCTTGAAAACGATACCTAAAATTTGATGAGAATATATAGAAACTGCGATATATATTATTTTACTTTAGCGATATAATCTGTTTTATCGGATAATATATATCTGAGCTGAAACAGCATATCCGAGGAGCTTTGCATATTAGATTGACATATTACAGTTCAAGTCAAACGGCGGGCCAACAGATCGAGTCAGATTTATGTCTCGGAACAGGAGTATTGCAGTTTAAGCCTGACGGAGGGCCTATAGGCCCTCCGTTAGGCTTACCGTTGATGTCAGCGGCCTTGTTAATGGGTTTTAAATTCTTCGGACCAATTGCCGTTTTCGAAAATCTGAGTCGCCCGGCCGTCTTTATATCCCTTTATGCTAAGGTCCGGTGCGCCTATCATGAAGTCTACGTGTATCATGCTGTCGTTAAGCCCGAGCTCTGCGCACTGTTCGGCCGTTAAACTTTCATATCCGTCTATAACGTCGGCAAACCCCTTGCCCAGCGCTACATGGCAGGAGGCGTTCTCGTCGAACAGTGTGTTGTAGAACAGTATGCCGCTGTTATTTATCGGGCTGTCGTAGGGCACAAGCGCGAGTTCACCTAAATAAGCCGCGCCTTCGTCCATGGATATCATTTTGTCAAGCAGATCCTTGCCTTTTTCTGCCTGCCAGTCCGATGCCTTGCCGTCTTTGAAGGTTATGGAAAAGTTCTCAATGAGCTGCCCGTTGTACGACAGCGGTTTGGTCGAAACCAGTGTCCCCTCCGCAAACCCGCGCTTGGGTGAAGTGAATATCTCCTCTGTGGGTATATTTGCGTTGAACTCATTACCCGACAGGGTAGCGTCTTTTCCTCCGTGCCAACGCGACTGCGGCATCAGCCATGCTTTAAAATCCGTGCCGTTAGACGATTTATATTCCAAATAATCGAAGGCATGCGCGTTGAGTAAATCACATTTTTCTTTTAGACTGCGGTTGTGCGCCGCCCATTCGGCCTGCGGATCGTTATCGGCGGATACGTATACGGATTTCAGTATCGCGTCCCACAGCATCTCATATGCCTTAGAAACCCGTTGCTCGGGGAAGACCTTCTTTGCCCATTGGCGCGATGGTACGGCGGCGATAGTCCATTGATGTCTGTTTTCGATCGCGTCGCTGTATTGTTTTGTCACGGCGTATGTCGCTATACGCGATTTCTGCATTTTATCTCTGTTGATGCCTTTCAGCCCGTCGGGATCTTCGCTCATTATGTGTATGCGGCAGGGGAGTTCTTCCGTCATGTTCTTAAGCTTAGCCTCTTTCCAGGCCGGGACTTCAGAGAGCGTCTTGAGGCTCCTGTACCTGTAATGCAGCTTTGTCAGCGGCTGATACGACCATTCTACTTCTACTCGCACGGCTCCGGCTTTATAGCACTCATCCGCAAGAATTGCGATAAATTCTCCCTGATCTATATCGGCGTAGATTATCACCGGCTGTCCTTTTTTTATATTGGCTCCTGTTTTTGCTATAAGCCGCGCGTATTTGCGCATAAGCGATTTCGTCATTTGCATCCCTCTTTGTTTGTATATTGCGGCGTGCGCACTTATTATAGAATCTCGGACAGGCCGATCCTGTATTTGCGTCCGCAGTATTTACAGACGATTTCCATGCATCCGTCGTCGTCCGCAGATTGTGCCAATGCCTGTGCGTCCATCAGCGCAAGGGCGCGTGTCAGTCCGCGTTTGGTGCATGTGCAGCCGTATGTAAGCTTGGTCTGCGATATCAGCTGCAGTTTATCAAGCGCATCTACACAGGCGTCGTACGAGTCCTCACAAGCCTCTTTTATGCTCTCTGTTACATTTTCCGCATCCGCTCTGCGCCACTCGTCTTCGGGGCGGGTAACGGGAAGTTTCTCGCATATCACGCAGCAGTAGCCCTCTTTGAATTTTTTAAAAGCGCAGTAGGCTTCAATTTGACGGCTCGATGTGTAGTACTCCGTCACGGCCGCTTCGACGTTCGGCGCGGTGACTATACCCGTATAATCGCCCCTGACGGCGAGTCTCTGCGTGATTTCAAGTATGACTCCCTCGGTTATTATTCCCGCCGTATATTCTTCCATGCAGGCCCTCACTCGCCCGTCCCGCTCCGCAATTGCCGAATATGAATGTCCCTGTTCGGGATATTTTAATGATACGGAAACGGAGGAATCGGCTTCTTTGAGCTGTATGCAGAGACATGCGGCCAGGCTCTCCGCCGCCGCCAGCTCGGTTCTGCTCGTGTTTTCAGGATAGCCGTGGGCAATCAGAGTCTGTTCCGCTACGTTGTCTATAAAAGCGGCGCAAATGCGCGTCCCCGGCGTCATGTATTGCTTGAGTATATCCATTATTTCCCTCCGCGGCTGTTATACGTCAGACGTTGTTTGCGGGCTGCGTAAATATGACGATCCCTGAATTTTATGCGTCCTAAATACGTAAGTCCTGACGATTCTATCAGTTTTTTCAGTTCCTCGGGCGCATAGTATCTCTCTTCCACCGTCTGCTGTACGCGGGTATATTTCTCGTCGTCGTTTTCTATAAACGCATTGAGCTCATATATGGCATACTTACCGTTAAAATCGCCGCGCATGGCCAAAAGGTCGTTGCCCCTCTCGGATATGACGTGCTCTTTTGCCCGCAGGAACGCCTCCTCTGTCTTGGCGTCAAAAATAAAGCAGCCGTTGTATTCTATGAAATTATATAAACGCATAAAAAATCTTTTAAGCTCTCTTTTGTCGAGTATGTGGTTGATTGTGTCCAGCGTGCAGAAAACAACGTCGTATGCGCCGTACAGGTCGAGCTTGGTCAAATCTTGCTGTATAAGATGAGGTTCTTTGCCCGCTCTGCTCAGCCGCGTCTGCGCCTGCTGCAGCATTTGTTCGCTGCAGTCAACTCCCGTGCAGTCGTATCCGGCTTCAAAAAGCTTTTCCATGAGCGCGCCGGTACCGCAGCCGCAGTCGAGCGCCAAACCTGCGCGCGGGATATCGAATCGGCTGTATACCTTTTGCAGATATTTGTCGTAGTCCGCCCCGTCGTTAAATTCGTCGTAAATATCGCTCAGAGAATCGTACTGCATCGTTATTCCTTTCTTTATGCCTATGTTCAGTCTTTGTCTCGGCTGCTTTCAGCTATCTCGCGCAGCGCTTGAGCCTGTCGTCTGCGCCTGCGCTCGAGCTTCTTGCGTTTGCGTACCTTTTCTTGCTCGATTTTTGCATATATAAACAGCGCCGCCACGATTATAATAATCGCCCCTATCACTATTCCTGCTATGAGAAATACCGCGCCGACTGTACTGCCCTTAGTTATGCGGGATATAAAGCTCGCGCTTTTTTCGGTAGTCTGTGCGTCGACCTGTATCGCTTCGGGGTAAAGCGGCTGACTGACCTGCAAAAGAGCCTTTATGACAAAGGTGCGCTTGTCTTTGTCATAATTTACGCTGATCGTCACGTCCTGTTCCGTAGTTGACTTCGGCGCGAGGAATGTAATGTCCTCTGTCGCTTTGCCGGTTACGAACGAGGTTATCGTACCGTCTGTGTCCGTAAGCGCCTGGCGCGGGATCTCTATGTCGCCGGCAGGGTAGGTGAACGATTCGTAGTTATTAAAGAAGTATTCGCAGAGCGCTTTTGTATCCGCCCATCTGCTTTCGGGAGATGCGCATTCCGCCAGTACGCATATAAGCGTCTGCGTGCCGTTATCTACGGTCACGGCGGAGCTGTAGTTGCCGTTTTTTGCCCATCCGCCCGTTCCGCCCGTAGCGTATTCGTAGGCGTATTCTCCGTCGGATAAGGGCTTGCAGACTGATATCAGGGTCCTTTCTCCGTTTTGTTCGGTCGCGGTCATGATATAGTCGTATGTCTGCCATATCGTGCGGAATTCTTCATTCTGATATGCTGCGGATACGATATTGCATATATCTTTTACGGACGTAAAGTTGCCCTCCGCTTCACGGCCATTGGCGTTTGCTATGCCTGTTTCGGTACAGCCGGCTTGTTCGGCCATAGTCTTTATCTTATTTGTAAATTCAGGGAGCGTGGAGTTTGATGAGGCAAGGATATTTGCCGCGTCCGCGGCTCCCGTGAGCAGCACGGCGTAGAGCAAATCTTCTCTTACGAATATCTCGTTTTCCTCCGCTGCGATATTCGGCATATCTCTCGGTACCACGTCTTCGCTTATCGCCGCTGCCTGTGTAGTCACAGTATTCCTCAGATTGCCCTCCTGTATACTGGCCAAAACCGTTAAAATACGATTTGGCAGGGGCGAAAAAGTCCTTTTATCTATATTTTTCGCATATAGTATCTGTCCCGTCTGTGCATCCGCTACAATAGCGCAGCCCGCGCTTGTAGAAGGCGGCGTTTCGTCGGCTGCGTACGCCGGTATTACAAGCGTAAGCAGAGCGGCGGCCAGCAGCGCGGCGGACAATATGCCTCTGAAAAGTTTTTTCATAGGAAGACCTCCGTTAAAGCTTACAGATATAGACTCACAAAAAATTGAACTGCAATATAAAAATAACGATACTGCTATTATACCTTATATGTTCCTATTAGTCAAGAAAATATGGCAAAAGCAGCGCGGTACGCCGCCTTATCGACGGCATACCGCGCTGCTCACGACTCATTTTCTGCACATTCGGCGTAAACGGCAATTCCGCGCGGTTGTATCACTTTCCAAAGCTGTCTCTGAGCCCTACTATGAGATTGAAGGTGTTGGGATTTTTTGAGTCTTTGCAGAAATATCCGGTTCTTACGAATTGGAACCTTTCCTGTTCGTGCGCGTCGGTCATGCTTGGCTCTACTATAGCGTCGGGCGCCTGCGTAAGCGAGGCGGGATTGATATATTCTGCATAAAGCTTATGTCCCTGCTCGTCCTCGGGGATATCACGCGCATTTTCTATTGTAAACAGTTTGTCGTACAGCATGAGTGTCGAGCGCACGGCGTATTTTGCGCTGAGCCAGTGTATGGTGCCTTTTATTTTACGGCCGTCGGACGGCATACTGCTGCCCGTCTGCAAATCGGCTGCGGCGTGTATCAGGCATACGCGGCCGTCGGCGTCCTTTTCTACTCCCGTGCATTTTATAATATATGCGCCCATGAGCCTGACTTCGCCGTCGGGCTTGAGTCTGAAGAATTTCGGCGGAGGATTGTCCGAAAAATCGTCGCGGTCTATATATATTTCCCTGGTAAAATGCAGCTTCCGCGTACCGTATTCGGGCTTCTGCGGGTGATTCGGCAGCTCAAAAAGCTCGTCCCTGTCCTCGGGATAATTGTCTATAATGACTTTAATGGGATCTTTTATCGCAATTCTACGGGGGGCGGTTTGATTGAGTTCGTCTCTTACGCAGGCTTCAAGCTGGCGTATGTCTACCAATGAGTCCGCCTTGGATACACCGACGCTTTTGGCAAAAGCCATCAACGAAGTCGGCGTATATCCGCGCCTGCGCATTGCGCATATAGTGGGCATTCTCGGATCGTCCCATCCGTCTACAAGTCCTTCGTCTATCAGAGATTTGAGGAATCTTTTGGACAGTACGGTATTGCTTAGATACAGCTTTGCGAACTCTCGCTGCTTAGGCGGGTGTTCGAAGCCGATGTTGTCCACCACCCACTCGTAGAGGGGGCGGTGATTTTCAAATTCGAGCGAACAGAGCGAATGCGTAATGCCCTCGAGCGCGTCCTGTATGGGGTGAGCGAAGTCGTACAGCGGGTATATGCACCATTTGTCACCCTGTCTGTGATGCGGAGTGTGCGCAATCTTGTATATGACCGGGTCGCGCATGTTGAGATTCGGAGACGCCATATCTATTTTTGCCCTTAGCACATGCTCCCCGTTCTCGAACTCGCCGTTTTTCATGCGTTCGAATAAGTCCAAATTCTCCTCAATCGAACGGTTCCTGTAAGGCGAATC
>CALXAN010000089.1 GCA_944386305.1 uncultured Clostridia bacterium | reverse complement strand
TTATCATATATACTCTCCTTTTTCGGTTATAGTATATTCCTTTCGTGTAAAAATCACAAGCGCATTCGTGTTAAATCAGCGTTAAAAACTCAAAAATATTTAACAGTGCAGCCCGGCCGCCGGTTCTGAACCTGTGCTGACTAAAAATCCGCCCTTTATCGATATTTGTTTTATTATAACATACGCAAATATTTTTTACAATACTCAAACATTATGCGCAGAAATAAAAACTTTTATCGAAAAGACTGCCTATCTTCACCCAAAGCCGTATGCGCGTCTAACGCCGCTTTGAACATAGACAATGCGTCATTATCCCTGATAATAAACGGCCGAGAGCAAAAAGCCGCGCCGATATCAGTCGGCGCGGCAAATCTGTGACTTTCATACTCCGTAAGAAATGTGAAGACAGCGGCACGCTAAATCATATTGCTGTAACCCATCAGGAAGCGGTCCACCGCCGCCGCGCATGCCCGGCCCTCGGATATGGCCCAAACCACAAGCGACTGACCGCGGCGCATGTCTCCGGCTGAGAACACTTTGTCTATTCCTGTATAAAATCCTCCGTCAGTAACTACCCGGCCGCGGTCGGAGACATCAACGCCGAAAGCTTCTGGAACATATTCGCAACAGCCCGTAAATCCTGCTGCTATGAGCAGGATATCGGCAGGAAGTTCTTTTTCCGAACCCTCGACGGGACGCATGAAGCGTTTGCCGTTTTCTGTAACCGATTCGAGCTGAACGGTCACTATCGCGCGCAGCCTGCCCTCATCGGTAACGAGGCGGCTCACCGTCGTACTGTAAATACGCGGATCAGCCCCAAACAGTTCTGCAGCCTCCTGCTGGCCGTAATCAGTTTTGAGGCATTTCGGCCATTCGGGCCAGGGATTAGACAGCTGTCTGACGAGCGGCGGACACGGCATCATTTCCAGCTGAACCACGGAGCGGCAGCCCTGCCTTATGCATGTGCCTACGCAGTCGTTGCCCGTATCGCCGCCGCCGACTATCACCACATTCTTATTCAAAGCGCTTATCGGCTCATAATCGGGATCAAGCAACGACCTGGTGGCGGCCGCAAGATAGTCTACGGCATAATATACGCCGTCGGGCATAGATTCCGCAGCAGGAATAGAACGAGGCCGTCCCGCGCCGCAGCACAGCACCACAGCGTCGTAATCGGCAAGAATCTGCTCGGCAGTTATATCTGCTCCGACGTCGACGCCGAGCTCGAAGTGAACCCCTTCCTCCTCCATGAGCCGCACACGTCTCATGACCACGGACTTATCCAGCTTCATATTAGGTATGCCGTACATGAGCAGACCTCCGGGTCTGTCCTGCTTTTCGTAGACAGTCACGTTGTGTCCGCGACGATTGAGCATATCAGCCACGGTCAGCCCCGACGGACCGCTGCCTACCACGGCCACACGCTTATCCGTGCGCGAGGGCGGGGTACGGGGGGTCATTTGTCCGTTCGCAAACGCTGTCTCGATTATAAACAACTCGTTGTCATGTACGGTTACCGGCTCTCCGTCGCGCCCGCAGATGCACGCCTTTTCGCACAGCGCGGGACATACTCTGCCCGTAAATTCCGGGAAATTATTGGTTTTGAGCAAACGTGAAAGCGCATGCTGATAGTTGCCGTTATACACGGCGTCGTTCCATTCGGGTATAAGGTTATGCAAGGGACAGCCGCTGACCATGCCGCCCAGCGTCATACCCGACTGACACAGCGGCACCCCGCAGTTCATGCATCTTGCACCCTGACGGCGACGCTCTTCCTGGTTAAACGGCGCGTAAAATTCATTGAAATTTTTTATACGCTCCCTTACGGGCAGCTTCGCCCTCTCGCAGCGGTCATATTCAAGAAATCCTGTAGGTTTTCCCATTTTTCCGAACCTCCTAACCGCGCACGGCGCGAAAAGCCGCGTACTCCGCATCGCGCCGCGACATACCGCTGTGTTCGGCCTCCGCTATGGCCGCGGTTATCTTTTGGTAATCCTCGGGTATTATCTTTTTAAACAGCGGGATATAGGCGTCAAAGTCATCAAGTATGCGTTTGGCGACCGGCGAACCCGTGGCGGAGGCGTGCTTTGAGATTATCCTGCGCAGCTCCTCGCGGTCGCCCTGCGTCTGCACGTCGCCGAAGATTATCATATCCTTATTCAGTCTGCGGTACAGCGAATGGTCGGCATCTAACACATATGCCACTCCCCCGCTCATACCTGCGGCAAAATTTTTGCCCACGCGGCCGAGGATGACGACTCTGCCGCCCGTCATATACTCGCAGCCGTGGTCCCCGCAGCCTTCCGCTACGGCTACGGCGCCTGAATTGCGCACGCAGAACCTCTCCCCCGCCGCGCCTCTGACATATGCCTCGCCCGACGTAGCACCGTACAGAGCCACATTGCCTATAATGACGCTGCCGTCGGGTAAGCGGCTCTTAGAGGACGGATACACGCATATCTTACCGCCTGACAAACCCTTGCCCATATAGTCGTTGCAGTCGCCCTCCAGGCGCAGGGTAAGCCCCTTGGGTATAAACGCGCCGAAAGACTGGCCCGCCCCGCCCTTACAAGTAACAGTATAAGTGTCGTCGGGTAAAGAAGAACCGTATTTTTCTGTAATCACAGACCCGAAAATAGTGCCGAAAGTTCTATCGGTGCACGAAACCTTTACAGTCTCGGAGTGCGGCGCGCCGCTTTGCAGATAAGCGTCGAATTTCTTTAACAGTATCTTTTCATCCGCGGTCTGTTCCAGCTTAAATCTATGGACGTCAGCCGGATCGAAATGGCGCTTGGGCGCAGATGCGAACCTGCGGTCTATGATACCCGAAAGGTCGACGGTTTCCGCTCGGTGAGTTATCTGTTTATCTTTAACCTTGAGTTTATCGGTACGGCCCACCATCTCGTCTACGGTACGGAAACCGAGCTTGGCCATGATCTCGCGCAGCTCCTGAGCCACGAACAGCATGAAATTCATCACGTATTCAGGCTTGCCCTTGAACCTGGCTCTGAGCTTTTCGTTCTGCGTAGCTATACCGAACGGACAAGTGTCCAAGTCGCACACGCGCATCATCATGCAGCCCATGGTAACGAGCGGCGCGGTGGCGAAGCCGAACTCCTCGGCGCCGAGCAGAGCGGCTATTGCGACATCTCTGCCCGTCATCAGCTTACCGTCGGTTTCCAGCGTCACGCAGCTTCTCAAACCATTGCTTATCAGCGTTTGGTGAGCCTCAGCCAATCCCAGCTCCCACGGCAGGCCCGCGTTGTGTATGGAGCTCTGCTGGGCCGCGCCGGTGCCTCCGTCATATCCCGATATCAATATAACCTGTGCTCCCGCTTTGGCCACTCCCGCGGCAATAGTGCCCACTCCCGCCTCCGACACAAGCTTGACGGATATGCGGGCGCGCCTATTGGCGTTTTTGAGGTCATAGATAAGCTGGGCAAGGTCCTCTATCGAATATATATCGTGATGGGGAGGCGGGGATATAAGCGACACACCGGGTGTGGAATACCTGGTTTTGGCTATCCAGGGATACACTTTTTTGCCGGGCAGATGTCCGCCCTCACCAGGCTTTGCGCCCTGAGCCATTTTTATCTGTATTTCGGCAGCGCTGACCAAATACTCGCTCGTCACGCCGAACCGGCCCGAAGCCACCTGCTTTATGGCGCTGTTTTTATCGGTGCCGAGGCGTTCGGGACGCTCGCCCCCCTCGCCGGAATTGGATTTTCCGCCGAGACGGTTCATGGCTACAGCCATGCATTCATGCGCTTCTTTAGATATAGAGCCGTACGACATGGCGCCGGTCTTAAAGCGTTTGACGATTTCCGCCGCGGGTTCGACTTCCTCAAGAGGTATCTCATCTGAAGCAGAAAAATCAAACGCCAGCAAGCCTCGCAGCGTATGCGGCTTGGCCACGTCGTCCACCATGGCGGAATATTCCTTGAAGCGCTTGTAGTCGCCGTTCTGCGTAGCCTGCTGCAGAGCGATTATTGTATCGGGATTATACATGTGGTCTTCTTTATCCGCGCCGCTGCGCAGCTTCCAAAAACCTGTGCTGTCCAGCGTTGTGTCAACGCCCAGCCCCAGCGGGTCGAAGGCATGGTCGTGCCTCCAGCGCACGCCTTCGTCTATCTCTGCCAAGCCTATGCCCTGCACTCGGCTGACGGTATTGGTGAAATATTTGTCTATGACCGACTTGCATATACCGACGGCCTCGAATATCTGCGACGACTGATAGGACTGCAGAGTGGATATGCCCATTTTGGAAGCTATTTTTACGATTCCGCCTAAGATCGCACTGTTATAGTCGTTGACTGCAGTGGTATAGTCCTTGTCGAGCATTTTCTTTTCGATAAGCTCGTAGATACACTCGTGCGCAAGATACGGGTACACGGCCCTCGCTCCGTATCCGAGTATGGTGGCGAACTGGTGCACGTCCCTGGGCTCGGCGCTCTCGAGGATAATGGATACGGCCGTGCGTTTCTTGGTCCTTATCAAATGCTGCTCTACGGCGGATACGGCCAGCAGTGACGGAATGGCGACATGGTTTTCGTCCACGCCCCTGTCCGAAAGGATTATAATATTATTGCCCTCCCAGTACGCGCGGTCACATTCGACAAACAGACGCTCCAAAGCCTGTTCCAAAGAAGCGCCCTTATAGTACAGTATCGACACGGTCGCCGCACGCAGGCCGGGGACGTCTATGGCCTTGATTTTTATAAAATCCACGCCCGTGAGTATGGGGTTATTTATCTGCAGCACATGGCAGTTCTCCGGCTTTTGGTCCAGGATATTGCCGTCGGAACCGACGTATACGGTCGTGTCGGTCACTATTTTTTCGCGCATGGAGTCTATGGGCGGATTGGTCACCTGCGCAAAAACCTGCTTAAAATAGCTGAACAACGGCTGGTGCATCTCGGACAGCACGGCCAGCGGGATATCCGTACCCATGGATGCGGTAGGCTCTATGCCGTTCTTGGCCATGGGCAGTATACTGCTCTTAACTTCCTCATATGTATAGCCAAAAGCGCGGTAAAGCTTATCTCTGATATCCTGAGGGTACATATCTATTTTCTTATTCGGTATATGCAGCTCCCTGAGCGGTACGAGCCAGCGGTCGAGCCATTCTCCGTATGGCTGCGCGGAAACGTAGCGGGCCTTGCACTCCTCATCGGGTATCAGCTTTCCCGCGGCGGTGTCTACCAGCAGCATCTTGCCCGGGCGCAGGCGGTACTTACCCACTATCTGCTCGTCAGGGATATCCAAAACACCGACCTCCGAGGCCAAAATAAGCCTGTTGTCAGACGTCACATAATATCTGACGGGCCTCAGCCCGTTGC
>CALXAN010000088.1 GCA_944386305.1 uncultured Clostridia bacterium | reverse complement strand
AATACCCAAAGGCTGAAGCATGGATTTAAACGTCTCATAATGCTGCAGCGCCAAAATTTCCGTCGGAGCCATAAGGCACGACTGCATGCCGTTGAGCGCCGTCAGATACATCAGCGCAGCGGCAACGACAGTCTTGCCGCTGCCGACGTCTCCCTGTATAATCCTGAGCATCGCGTTGCCCGAAGTCATATCGGACATGCATTCGTCAAGCACTCTGCTCTGCGCGGCGGTAAGGGAAAACGCAAGCTGAGCCGTCAGCGGACTGATATCATACCGCTTCAGCGCAATGCCGCTGAGCTTCTTTCTGTTAGACTTGACCGTAAGCACACCCAAAGAAAACAGGAACAATTCCTCAAAAGCGAACCTGCTGCTCGCCATTTGCAGCGATTCAAAATCCCGAGGATGGTGTATCTGCATATAGGCCTCAGCCAAGGGCATAAGCCCGAGCCTGCTCACGGTGGAATCAGGCAGAAATTCGGTCAACGAAGGCAGCACGGCCGCTATGACTACGTCGACGATATTTCTCATTCTGTTTTGAGGAATGTTCTTTGCAAGCGCATACACAGGCAGAATCGCCATGCGGCTGACAGGCTCGATATCGGGGCCCGACATTTGCATAAAAAAGCCCGCCCTAACCGGTCGGCCGACAAACAGATATTCATCGCCCGACTGCAGTTCAGCTACTTTAAACTGCTGATTGAACAAAACCACCGCCAGCTCGCCGCTGCCGTCGCTGACGTCAAAGGAAGACACATATATGCCGCTTTTTGAACGTATTGTCTTTATATGCCCCACAACCGAAGCGCGAACGACAGCGTGGACTCCGTCCTCAAGATCGCATATACGCGTCGGTGAAGACAAATCCGCGTATCTGCGCGGGAAATAATTAAGCACATCATCCAGCGTACTTATTCCCAAACGCCGCAGCGCGTCCGCGCGCTTAGGGCCGATGCCTTTAAGAGCTGTGACGTCAAGATCTGTATCCACGGCAGGCGCCCCCTCCGCGCTAAGAATAAGTATGATTTCGGATAATGTGCCATATCGAAAAGGTTCGTTACTTTCTCGTCCATTTCGTCCCCTGCGGGGTATCGGTAAGCTCTACGCCCATCGACGCGAGTTTATCGCGTATTTGGTCGGCAAGCGCAAAATCTCTGTTTTTCTTCGCCTCAAGACGCCTGGCTATCATAGATTCTATCTCAGCCGCGTCCGCATCCGAAACGAAGCGTTCGGCCCGGCCCAAAGCGGCGGCTGCATCGAGCAGGCCCAAAGACAGGACACTGTCAAACTTATCTATCAAAAACAGCTTCGTATCGTCGTCGGCGTCAGACTTAAGCACGTCGTACAGAGACGTGACGGCCAGCGCGGTATTGAGATCATTGTCCAAAGCTGCGCTGAAATCCGAGGAAAAGCGCTTGACGGCAGCTTCGTCGGGCTCGCGCCCGGAAGAGGAAAGCGCGGCGATGCGCGACACTAACTTGGAATAAGCCGAGGCGGCATTGTCGAGTGCGGGATAAGAGAAGTCAAGATTCTTTCTGTAATGCGACAGCAGACAGAAAAATCTGTAGGCCAAGGGATCGTAGCCCTTTTCACGCAGAAGTTCGACCGTAAGGAACTCGCCCTTAGATTTGCTCATTTTACCGCCCTGTATATTAAGGTGCAGCACATGGAACCAATATTTGCACCACGCATGGCCGAGATACGCCTCGGACTGGGCTATTTCATTGGTATGATGAGGAAAAGCATTGTCGATACCCCCGCAATGGATATCAAGATATTCTCCCAGGTGCTTTATGCTTATTGCGGAGCATTCTATATGCCACCCGGGGTAACCTGTCCCCCACGGACTGTCCCACTTGAGTTCCTGATCTTCAAACTTGGATTTGGTAAACCAAAGAACAAAATCGGCCTTATTACGCTTATTGATATCTTCAAAAACACCCTCCCGTACGCCGACCTCAAGATTTTCTTCCTCATGCTTGTTAAACACATAATATTCATCGAGCTTTGAGGTATCAAAGTACACGTTGCCGCCCGATATATAAGCGTATCCCCTGTCGAGCAGAGCCGTTATCATATCAATATACTCAGGTATGCAGTGCGTGGCGGGTTCCACGACGTCCGGAGCCTTGATATTGAGTACAGCGCAATCCTTAAAAAACGCATCCGTATAGAACTCGGCTATCTGCAGTACAGTCTTGTGCTCGCGCCTGGCGCCGCTTACCATTTTGTCCTCGCCCGTATCCGCGTCGCTGGACAAATGCCCAACGTCGGTTATATTCATCACTCGCTTGACTTCGTAACCCGAATAACGCAGATATTTCTCCAGCACGTCCTCCATTATATAGCTGCGCAAATTGCCTATATGCGCATAATGATAGACGGTCGGACCGCAGGTGTACATGCGCACCTTGCCGGACTCGCAGGGGACGAAATCTTCTTTTTTATGCGTAAGTGAATTATATATCTTCATAAAAAAACAGCACACGCCTCTCCAAAATACAAATTGACAACCCGGTCAGCCGCGCAGATATTTCCTGCAGCTCTTATAATACGGCACGGCCGAAACAACCGTAAACGCCGCCACGATCCAAATCATAACCGACGGGAAAACCGTAAAGCCGGCTATATCGACCGAAGCGAACGACTCAGGTCTTCCGGCCAGGGAAAAACCGAGCAGATAAAAATATATGGCGCCTATGCTCAGCCCCTGAGAAAACGTCTTGACCTTGCCCCAAATATTAGCCGCGACTACGACTCCGTTCCCGGCAGCCATAAGCCTGAGGCCCGTGACGAAAAACTCCCGAGCCAAGATGAGCAGCACCGGCCAAACATTTATCAACCCGCACTGAATATAGGCCGCAAGAACGGATAGCACAAGCATTTTGTCAGCTATCGGGTCTATAAATTTACCAAAACTGGTGACGCAGTCATACTTACGGGCGATCCTGCCGTCAAAGATATCGGTAAACATCGCAACGGCAAAAAGTATGCCGGACACAAGAATCCTCGTGGTCATACTCATACTCAGCGTAACGGAATTATCTATAAAAAAGAAAAGTATGAAAGGAATAAGTATAATCCTGACCATACACAGAATATTCGGCACATTTTTTTTCATATTCAAACCTCTCTTCCGTATAGATCGTAGTCTCGGTGCTTTTCTATGAGCACATTGACGAATTCTCCCTCGGAAACTTTCCGCTGAGAGGTAAAATAAACCCGGCCGTCTACATCGGGCGCCTGGAAATATGCGCGCCCCGTATACATACCGTCCTCGGAGCCTTCGCACAATATCTCGTAAACCTTGCCTATCCTGGCCGAATTTATTGACTGCAGCAGAGTAAGCTGCCGCGCCATTATTATATCCGCCCTATGCCTGCCCACCTGCTCGGGAACCTGACCCGCCATCTTAGAGGCGGCGGTCCCCTCCTCCCTGGAATACGGGAAAACTCCGAGGTTATCAAAACGCGCGTCGGCTATAAACCTGCTCAATATCTCAAAGTCGTCGTCCGTCTCCTTGGGAAAGCCGGTTATAAATGTCGTACGCAGAGAAACGTCCGGGACCTTGCGGCGGATATGTCCGATCATATCTAAAAGAGACTTATCGTCGCCCGAACGGTTCATAAGCTGCAGTATGCGCCCGCTTGCATGCTGCAGCGGTACGTCTATGTAAGGGACGAATTTGGGTTCGGCGGCCATCAGCTCAAGAAGTTCGTCGCTGATGCCCTCGGGCCGACAATAAAGGACCCTAACCCATTTTACGTCTCCGATCATGCAGATATCCCTTATAAGGTCACACAAACGGGGAAATTTCGTAGTGTCCTGAGCTACAAGGTTGATTTCCCTGGCTCCGCCGCGCACGAGGGTTTTGACTTCGTCCAAAATATCCTGCGCGCGCCGCGGCATAAACTCGCCGCGCACGAAAGGGATGATGCAATAAGAACAATGATTGGAACAACCGTCAGCGATTTTGACATATACGGAGTACGGCGCGGAAGTCAGCAGCCTGTCGCCCTCAGGGCACGGTCTGTCAAGGGATTTATAATATTCGAAGCGGTCTTCGGACCGCAGAGCCCGGCATATCATATCAAAGCTCTTGCTGCCCAGGCATGCGTCTACCTCGGGAAAAGCTTTCATTATATCCGACTTATATCGCTCGGCCATGCAGCCCGTTACAATGAGCTTCTGCAATTTGCCCGAAGCCTTATAAGCCGCGGCGTCCAATATGGCGTCTATGGACTCGGTATTGGCAGCCTCTATAAAAGTACAGGTATGCACAATAATCGCATCGCAATCCGCCGTATCGGCGCATATCTCATATCCGGCCTTCTCGAGCATGGCGAGGAGAACCTCGGCGTCGACGCGGTTTTTCGCGCAGCCGAGCGCGATCATTCCAACTTTTCTTATCATTACATCTCCTCTATATCCCGCCCGAAGCAAAGCTCCATAGCCCGCTTTATATCGTCTGCCGCATACCCTCTGCGCATCAGAAAAGAAAAGACCCTGTCGCGTTCCTTCCTGTCTGCGGGCACTCTGCCGCGAAGCTTTTCTTTTATATGCCGTTCAATGTCTGATACGGGATCGTCGTATGCCTCGATCAGCTTGTCTTCCCATATCTGCGGGCTGATCCCGCGCTTGCGCAGCTCCGTTTTCAGTCTTGCGGGGCCGTATTTACGGCGGTACTTTTCGATGATATCGTCGGCATAGGCTTCGTCGTCTACGTATCCCTGCTGTTCGAGCTTAGCGACGGCGCGTTCAGCGTATTCTCCGTATTCGGACAGCTTGGAGATAAGCTCTGAGGCCGAATAGGCACGAAATCCGAGAAGATAGACCGCATGGCGATACGCCTTCTCCGCCTGCGCGTATTCGGACAGTTCGGCAAACTCTTCCTGCGTGAATGCCGAGCCTGCCCGTATACCAGTATCGGCCAAACCTTTTGCAGACAGAGAAAACTCAAAGCCGCGCTGCGTGTATACGGAAAACAGCCCGCCCTTATCGGACTGCCGTATTTGCGTAACTACGATATCATTCATCTTCGAAATCGTCCGCAGATATAGCTATGGATATTTTTTTCTTATCAGGCGCAGGAACCGAAGGCGTTACATGCGCATTTGCGGGTGCGGCGTCTGCATCCTCATTACGGCTCATCGCGTCCTTTATCTGCGCCTCTATCTGCTCGGTAAGCTCAGGATTGTCCCGCAGAAATTCCTTGACATTATCTCTGCCCTGACCCAAACGATTACCCTCGTAGGAGAACCACGCGCCCGCTTTCTCTATAATATTGAATTTGACAGCCGCGTCGAGGATCTCGCCTTCTTTGGCGATGCCTCTGCCGTACATTATATCAAATTCCGCTTCTTTGAACGGAGGGGCGACCTTGTTCTTGACCACTTTGACCCTGGTGCGCGAGCCGAGAACTTCTCCGCCGCTCTTTATAAGCTCGATCTTCCTTACGTCGAGTCTGACCGAAGAGTAGAATTTGAGAGCGCGGCCTCCGGTCGTGACCTCGGGATTGCCGTATATGACGCCGACCTTCTCGCGCAGCTGGTTTATGAAAATAGCCACGCAGTTAGTCTTGGAAACCACGCCCGCAAGCTTACGAAGCGCCTGTGACATCAGTCGAGCGTGCAGGCCGACATGAGAGTCGCCCATGCCGTCTTCTATCTCCTGCTTGGGCACGAGCGCCGCAACGGAGTCTACTACAATGACGTCTATCGCCCCCGAACGTACGAGAGTCTCGGTTATTTCGAGCGCCTGCTCGCCGTTGTCGGGCTGCGACACGAGCAGTGCATCCACGTCTACGCCCAAATTGTTGGCATATTCGGGATCAAGCGCATGCTCTGCGTCCACGAACGCGGCAGTACCGCCCGCTTTCTGCGCCTCGGCGATGATATGCAGAGCCACAGTCGTCTTGCCTGAACTTTCCGGCCCATAGATCTCCACAATACGTCCCCTGGGAACTCCGCCGATGCCGAGCGCCATATCGAGAGAGAAAGAACCTGTCGGAATCGCGTCCACCTGCATCTTGGCATTTTGTCCCAATACCATGACAGCGCCGGAACCGAACTGCTTTTCGATCTGAGACATGGCCATTTCGAGAGCTTTGCGCTTTTCCGTCTGTCTGTCTTCCTGCTTAATACTTTTCTTATCCGCCATACATGTCTCCCCAATCTAAAAAATACTCCCGCATACCAAATACCGACCTGTCCGTGCCCAACAGCGCCGTCCCGCCCGAAGTATACACACATCGAAAGGATCCGCATATTTACAAGCATAAACAGACTCCGCGTTTCGACGCAATTTGGAGCAAACAGACCGTTTCTATTATGTTATTGTATATTATACTATAATGAGCAATAAATTTCAAGTACTGTGCGCAGTTTTATCGAAGAGTGCACGGAAGCTTGACTTTCGACATATAAAATGATAATATGTAATAAACACGGGCGGATAGCCTTAAGCGGCGCAAACGTCATGACTGATCGGCACAGAGACCGGCCGACATGATAAAGTGTTTTTCGGAGGGAGCGGCTGATATGACGGATCTGTTGGTCAGACTTTTTATAAAAAACTCAAACGACGTCAAGAATCCCTCCGTACGCGGCAGGTACGGGACACTGAGCGGATGCGTGGGAATAGTATTGAACGTATGTCTGTTTACCGTAAAGCTCATAGCAGGGCTGATAACCGGGGCGATTTCGGTCACTGCGGATGCTTTCAACAATCTGTCAGACGCCGGGTCGTCCGTGGTCACCATGCTCGGGCTCAGGCTTGCGGAGAAGCCCGCGGACGAAGATCACCCTTTCGGGCACGGCAGGATCGAATATGTTACGGGCTTGATAATATCATTTATCATACTGCTGCTCGGATTTGAACTCTTAGCCACTTCCGTAGAACAGCTTTGGGCGCCGCAGGAAACCGTATTTTCGTTGTTTTCCGTTATCGTCGGAACCTTGGCGGTATTGATAAAGATATGGATGTTTTTCTTTTACAAAAAGCTTGCAAAGAAAATTGACTCGCCTCCGATGGCTGCCTCGGCGGCCGACTCGCTGTCCGACGCGGCGGCGACAGGCGCGGTTACCGTCGGACTTATCATATTCCGCCTTACAGATATAAATCTTGACGCATACTTAGGCGCCGCGGTAGCGCTGTTTATAATGTACTCGGGCTTTAAAACCGCCAAGGACAGCCTCTCTCCGCTTCTCGGACGCAAACCCGATCCGGAATTTGTGGAAAAGATAAAGGAAATCGTAATGCAGGGAGAAGGCATACTCGGCCTGCACGACCTGATAATACATGACTACGGCCCGGGCAGATGTATCGTGTCTCTGCACGCCGAAGTCCCCGCCAACGGGGATCTGCTGAAAATGCACGACGCGGTAGACAGAGTGGAAATGCAGCTCAAATCGCAGCTCAAATGCGAGGCGACCATACATATGGACCCGATCCAAACCGATGACGAGACGGTAAACAGGCTGAGAAAAATGACCGAAGAGGCCGTGCGCAGCGTCGATCCGAGGCTTTCGATACATGACTTCAGGATAGTTTCGGGCGTTACGCACACAAATCTTATTTTCGACGTGACGGCTCCGTTTGATCCTAAACTGACAGACGCGCAGATAACTTCGTCAATCCGCGGCAGTATACGCGATCGGGCGCCCGATTGCTTAGCGGTAATGAGAGTGGAGAGACCGTATATTTGACAGAGCCTTTGGTAAGTTATTACGTGCGTTTAAGTCTTTCCAAAAAGGCTGCGATAATAAAGTAAAGGACACACATTCTGTGCGGGCGCATTGATAGATAAAACGACTGGTGGGGGATCGTTTAAAATGTCTAAAAGTTCAGGACAAAATCTAAAGCTCATAACCCTGCAGAGGATATTTGAGCTTGATACAGATGAGGAAAATCCGATATCGGTAAAACAAATAATAGAAAAGCTCGCCCAATACGGCATACCCTGCGAACGCAAGTCCGTCTATTCGGACATAGAAGCGCTGCGGGACTTCGGATCGGATATCGTATGCGTACACGGGCGCTGCAATATGTACTATTTGGGTTCCAGGCTCTTTGAGACGCCGGAACTCAAGCTGCTTGCAGATGCGGTATCGTCCTCCAAGTTTATCACGGAAAAGAAATCCACGGCCTTGATAAACAAACTCTCGCAGCTGACAAGCCGCGCTTCCGCAGACCAGTTAAAGAGACAGGTGTTTGTCCGCGGCCGCGCAAAATCCGAAAACGAAAAGATATATTACAATATAGACGCCGTACAGCGCGCTCTTGCGCTGAAGAAGCAGATATCCTTCCACTACTTCGACTATACTGCGGATAAAGGCCCGAACGGGCTGCCGCAGAAAAAATACAGATACAACGGCGCGCGGCGCACGGTATCCCCCATAGCTCTTATATGGGACAACGAAAACTATTATCTGTGTGCATACTGCCAGCATAAAAAGCGAAAAGTCAACTTCAGAGCGGATAAAATGGACTCCGTCCGCATCGAAGACGCGCCCGCAGATACGGCGGCGGAAAACTTCGACGCCGTCGAATATTCAAAAAAAGTCTTCGGTATGTACTCCGGACAACCCGTAAAAGCGGATATTCGCGTAGATAAGCATATAATAGGCAATTTTTATGATAAATTCGGCCAAGACCTTAAAGTCACGAGCTGCGAAGACGAACAGACAGCGCGGATAACCGCCGACGTGGAGCTGAGCCCGCCGTTTATAGGCTGGCTGCTGCAGTTCGGAGATATGATAAAGATAGAGGGTCCTGACGAATTGAAAGAGGAACTGCGCAAATGTATATATGCAGCTGCCAAAAACTAATAGACAAACATGTATAATATATTGTAATAAACGACAATACCCCGCCGCGTACGCGGCGGGGTATTGTCGTTTACTAATGTAAATATAAGCATACATGCGATGAGGGTCGAACGAAAAACATTGATATTTCAAGAAAAACAAGATATAATTCCTTTATAGATACATCGGCGCAGGATTATAAAAATGCGGAGGATAAAAAATGATCAAAGAGGAACTCAATCACAACAATTATCTCAAAGAAATCCCGACCTGCAAAATACGTGTACCCGCAAACTCAATCAGATCCAGCGACACGCCCGAACAAATAGAGCTGCTCGGACAAAATATCAAAAACATAGGCCTCATCCACCCTATTTACGTACGTCAAACCGATGAAGGATACGAACTGATATCCGGCAGACGCAGGCTCAACGCCGCACGCAGCGCAGGGATATTTACTGTACCGTGTATCGTAGCCGACATGAGCGACGAGGATGCGCTCGCTCTTTCCCTGTCAGAAAACATACAGCGCAAAAATCTCAACTATTTCGAGCAAGCGGCAGCGATAAGCACCTTGATGAAAGTATCGTCAATGACCCAGGCGCAGATAGCAGAAAAACTCGGCAAAAAGCAGTCCACCATAGCAAATAAGCTCAGGCTGTCCGCAATACCCGACGAAGTAAAGACCTACCTGCTGGCAAACGATATCAAGGAAAGGCAGGCGCGCGCCCTGCTAAGGCTGGACGACCCTCAGAAAATGCTGAAAGCGGCCCAATACTGCGTCAAGCATAAGCTGAACACAGCCAAGTTCGACGCTTATGTAGACCGCCTGGCGGCGGATAAGCTGAAAGAAAAGGTCAAGCCGTTTTTCAAAGGCCTGTGCAGAGACATACGTCTATACATAAATTCACTCAATCACACATACGCAATGATGAAAAGCTCCGGAATAGACACCCAAATGGAGACAAATGAAGACAATGAAAAAATAGTGTACAAAATAGTAATAAACAAACAGCCCTAAAACTGCAAATGCGGAAACCGACGGGATATATACCTGAAATCAGGCATATTCCCGTCGGTTTCATGTTTTAAGTGCGATATATCATAAGCCAAACGCAGTTTATGCGTCACCTGCGTCGCCCGACGCAAAAAGAGTGCAGCCCTGACGCTTGAAATGCTCAATTTTTTCACGCACAAGCTGTTCGGTCACATTATAGTATGCCGCAAAGCAGCGTATGCAGAGATATTCTGTTGCGCCCCTGTTTACCATACGCTTATATATGGCTATCTCGTCGCGGCTGAGTTCAGCGCCGCATTTCTTGCATACAGACATCAGATTCTGTCTATACGGCCCAAATACATCTTGCAGCTGTGAGCGGGGACGGCCACGGAAAAGCACTCCTTAACATTATCTATCCTCTCGCCGCTGAATATCTCTCTGAACGACATGCAACAGCCCGAGGACAGCGGAAGGCCCAAATCAAACAGCTCTATATAGGGCTTAATCATACCGTCGGTAAAGTTAAACACTCCCAAGGCATACTCCCTGTCTGACAGGAACTTGAACAACACCAAATCCGTGCCCACACGCCCGGCCAAAGGATAAGGAGGACGAGCCTCTTCGTCCTGATCAATACGTATGAGGTCTTTGTTCTTGAGCAGGTCAAGCACTTCGTCGGACATATTGCGAATATCGCAGCCTATCATAAGCGGAGACGCCATCATGCACCAAAGAGCGAAATGCATCTTATATTCCTCAAACGTACAGCCGCCCAAAGCGACATTGCCCTTGCCGAACATGCCGACGATAAGCATATCGGTATCGTTATAGCATCCCGGCGCGGAATAGCCCAGCAGGGGTATCTGGCTCAGAGCTATATCTCGGAATGAATTGGGAGTATCCGAGATATCTCCGGTAGAACGATACATATGCGCGCCGGTCGAACGTATCCACTGCCATACATTGTCCGAACCCCAGTTGCATGCAGAAAAAAGTATTTCTCTGCCGCATTCTCTCAATGCCATGCCCATTCTGTAATACAGCAGCGGCCCGTTTATATATTTCGGCGCATAGCAAAAGTCATACTTTAAATAATCGACGCCCCATTCGGCAAAAGTTCTCGCATCTACAAATTCATGGTCAAAGCTCGACGGATATCCGGCGCAAGTCATCAGACCCGCGCAGGAATACATACCGAACTTGAGCCCCTTCGAATGTATATAATCGCTCACGTGCTTCATACCGTTAGGAAATTTCTTTGCGTCAGGTACAAGTTTGCCGTCCGCGGACCTCTCCATCTCCGCCCAGCAGTCGTCTATAACTATGTACTCATAGCCCGCGTCTTTTAACCCGGACGCGACAAAGAAATCCGCAGTCTGCTTTATTAACTCTTCGGATATGTCCGTGCCGAAAGTATTCCATGAATTCCATCCCATTGGCGGTCTCTGTGCTAACATCTCTCTGTCCCCTTTTACTTTTTATTTTACCGCATACGGCGGCGCCCGCTGTATTTTTAGCTTATAATAGCATAATAACGAGCGATATTCAAGAGGGTTTGAAGCTTTTTTTATTTTTTGGCCAAATAGTATTGAATATAAAAGCGCGCCGATAAATATGTTTGCACATTTGACAAAAAAACCGCCAAATCTATTGCTAACGTCAAAAAAAAATGATATACTAATATAACGCGACAGTCCATCTATGTAGCGCGAGCCCCGAAGAGCTCCGCGCGGCATATCGCCTTACTTTTTTACAAACGTTCCGCACTCGGTGCGTGCCGAACAGTCGGCGCCTACGCCGTTGATATCGACGTTTACAGCTTTACAGTGTCCGGAATCGTTATAAAGACACTTTTCCGCACTGCATTCTATACTGTTTGACGACGGCATATGCATTTGGGGGATGCTTGCATTCGTACCTGCGGAAGTACGCATATAGAAACTCTCACAGGACGTGTCGCAGGATTTTTTAGCTTTCTGTCCGCACACATGCACGGCGTTGAGCGTACAGTAGCTGTCGGAATTATATGCGCATGTATGCGCGGTACATGAAATTTCAGACATATTCAATATCCTTTCTTTAAACTTTATACATCTGTTTCAGCGCGCCGCAGCGCGCATATTATAGTATATCCGACAGCCGGCAGTTTATTTTTATCATCACATGGAAATCGGAGTGGATTTTTTTGAAAATAAAACACAGCGAGAATGCTGTTCCGAAAAAAAATATAATTATTATTTTAGGTATTTTTATAGTATTCGCCGTAGCCGGCATTCTTATAATCACGCTGTTTGACTCAAGAGTTAACAGAAACTCTTCAGACGCGAACATGAACATATATTTCAGCGAAGTATCGCTCTCCAATGACGGATATTACATGAATGAGGACGGACAGCTGTGCGACTGGATAGAGCTGTACAATGCCTCTGACAGCGACGCGGATATAGGCGGCTTTACCATAAGCGTATCAGAAACAGGCAGATCGTATCCCATACCTGCGCAGACTACCATAAAAGCGCACGAAAGAATGGTATTCTACTGTACTTCAAGCAGAATGTCGGGCCGATACACAGGCTTTAATCTCTCAAAGTCCGGCAATCAGACGCTGGTTCTGTCTACGCCGCAGGGAATAAATACCGATTCAGTCAAGACAGTGGCGACGGATGAGGGCAGCTCATATATAAGAGTCTCTATATCTCCGGCCGAATGGGAGGAAAGCGCTTCCCCGACCCCCGGATACGAAAATACGGCGGACGGACGGGCCGAGTACACCGAAGCTCTGCACACTCTCTCAAACAGGCTGGTGATAAACGAACTTATGGCCGCAAACGTCACAGGACTCGAAGACGGGAACGGCAAGCTGTCCGACTGGCTGGAAGTCAAAAACATATCGGACAGCGACATAAACCTTGAGGGCTACTCAGTATCCAACGACATAAACAGGCTTTACGGCTGGCAATTCCCGAATATCACGCTTGCTCCGGGAGAATGCCTGCTTGTATATGCGTCAGGCAGGGACACAAACACGTCCGCGGATGCGCTTCATACGGACTTTAAGCTAAAAAAAGAGGGCGGCAGTCTGTATATATCCGACGACTCGGGGCACATAATTTCGCAGCTGGAATATACGGAAATGGCCGACGACCAGGTCTATGAAAGGCTCGACGACGGCTCGTATGCGAAGACGTATTCTCCCACTCCGGGCAGCAACAACGACCAGGCAGACAGAGAAGCTTACGCAAAAAAAATAAGCGAGCGCAGTCCCGGTCCGCTGCTGATAAACGAAGTAATGTCCAAAAATAAAACCGGACTTATGCAAAACGGCGGCAAACACTATGACTGGATAGAGCTTATCAACATCTCCGATCAGCCTGTAGACCTGAGCGAATACAGCCTGTCCAATGACCCGGACGACTACGAAATGTGGAACCTGCCGCAAAAGACCCTGCAGCCGGGAGAGCTCATCGTATTTATCGCCTCGGGCGAAGAGATACTGTCAAACGACGAATATACCCATACCAATTTTAAAATAAACGGCGATGAAATCGTCATACTTTCCAAAAACGGACAGTTCGCAGACGGCGTCTGCGCTGCGGCTACGGAAAGGGATATGAGTTACGGACGAGTGGAGGGCAAAGACGGCTTTTTCTACTTCACCTCCCCTACGCCCGGTGAAAAGAACACGGACAGCTCCATACGCAGCATCGCGCCCGAGCCTATATTCGCAAGTCAGCCCGGAATATATGAGGACACGCAGCCCCTAAAGGTCATGCTGCAGGGCTCAGGCAAAATATACTACACGACGGACGGCACAACGCCCACAGAACAGTCGGCCCTATACACAGAAGAGGGCATAACGGTAGATAAGACCATGGTGGTCAAAGCGGTATCGTATACCGAAGGTCAATACAGAAGCGGAGTCGCATGCGCCAGCTATATAGTAAACGAAGGCCACAAACTGCCGGTCATAAGCGTAAGCCTCGATTATGAGGACATGTACGGATATACCACGGGCATATATGTGCTGGGCCCGGGAGGACAGGGGCAGGAATTTCCGTATCCGGGGGCAAATTTTTGGAAAGACTGGGAGAAAGAGGCGCAGATCGATTTTTTTGAGGACGGCGGCGGATTTTCCGAGAAATGCGGGATAAAGATATTCGGACAATACGGCCGCGCAGAAGCAAAAAAATCATTTCAGATAAATTTTAAGGACATGTATGGGTGCTCAGAGCTGCTGTACGACGTATTTGCGGGTACGAACGGCGACATAATGGGGTATAAGTCGCTGGTGCTCCGTTCCGGCTCGCAGGACTATAAATCGGCTATGCTGCGCGATGAATTTTTCACCTCCCTGTTGGCCTCGGGCTCAGACAGCGTGTACGTGCAGGCGTACAGACCCTGCGTACTGTATATCAACGGGGAATATTTCGGCGTTTATTATATCAGAGAAAAAGTCAACGAAGATTATGTCGCGCAGCATCTCAACGTGCCGCCCGAATCGGCCACTCTGCTGCAGGCGAACTATACGGAGGTATACGGATCGAACTCCGAATACAGGCAGCTGCTCGATTACGTGCAGAACAACGATATGACCGACCCGAAGCATTATCAATACGTCATGCAGCGCATAGACGCACTCAGCCTTATAGATTTCACCATCGGGGAAATTTATTCGGGCAACCAGGACACGGGAAACGTAAAATTTTTCAAATCCTCCGATCCAAGCTCAGACGGCAAATGGCGCTGGATATATTACGACCTTGACTGGGCGTTTTACTATGACACAAGGATCAGCTTTTACCTCGACCCACAGGGAAGACCCGGCTTCAGATACATCAACACAATGATATCCTCGCTGCTCAAAAACGATGAGTTCAGGGATATGTTCCTGCAGCGCTTTGCATACCATCTCAAAAACACGTTCAGTGTAAAAAACGCCCAAGCAGTGCTGGACGCCATAGTCGAACAGATCGAGCCGGAGATGCAGAGGGAATGCGAACGCTGGAACCGCACGTATTCCGGCTGGCAGAATCATGTACAGACCGTGAGGGACAAGATAGAAACGCGCGTTACTCTGATGCTGTCGCAGCTGAGCTCGGAGTTCGGGCTGACTCAGGAAGAATACGATTCGTATTTCGGAGACATTGTATAGGAGGGGCATATGGACAAACCGCAAACCTCATTCAAAAAATTCAGACTCGGCCAAATACGGCCCGAGGGCTGGCTCAAAGAGCAGCTGCGTCTTGAAGCGGACGCATTAATGGGCAATCTTGACAAAATAAAGCCCAGCGTCAAATACAGCCCCTACCAAACCGGAGAGGGGCCCGACGCATCCGCTCTGCCTATATGGCTGGAAGCATTTATCTGTATGGCGTGGTGCCTGGACGACGAAGACCTCAAGACTCGGGCGACGTCGCATCTGAGAGCCATAGAGAACAACTGCTCCGTGTCCGGCTGGCTGAAGAACGGCGACGCATGGGCTCTCATATGTCTTATAAGATGCTTCGACGTATATTTATCCGCACGCGACGACGAGCAGACACAGAACTCTCTGTATTCGGCGCTCAAGGCGCTCGACGAATACGTCGACGTTAACGAATTGACCGGAAAGGCCTCGTTCAGGTGGTTCGAGGCGCTGCCGGCCATAAAACGCATGTACGACGCCACATCGGAAGAGTGGCTGACCGTTTTGGCAAAAAAGTTGGAATACAACGGCAGAGACTGGTTAAAGTTTTTCGGCAGCGACTGGCTGTATAAAGCTAAACTCCCCCGTCCGTGCGCATGGAGCGACGCCGTAAACATTGCCTATGCGGTAAAGTGCGGGGCGGTAATGTACGCGCTTTATGGAGACGAGAAGATGCTGCAGACCGCGCTTGATATGGTAGAAAGCCTGGACGAGTCAGACGGCACGGTAACGGGAATGTTTTCGGGCGATCCTATACTTGCCGGCCAAGGTTCGGACAGAGGATACAGCGCCGAGGCTGCTGCGGAATATATAAATTCGCTGATATATCTTGAGGAGATGTCGTGCAGCTCGGCGCTGTGCGATAAAATCGAAAAAATCGTCTTTAATGTAATATCATCAATGTTCTCCACAGACATGTGGGCGTATCAGCGCATAAGCATGATAAACCAGGTGTCCTGCACCTGCGCGGATGGAAAGGCTTACTCTGACAGGACAGAGAATGCCGCGGCATTCGGTATGGCCGACAACGACGGGAGCACGGCAGAAGTCTTGGCGCAGGCGTTCCCGAAATTTATAACAGGAATGTATTTCCAGACGGACGAAGGCATAGCGCTTACAAGCTACGCTCCCAGCACGCTCACCGCCGAAATAGATAATTCCACAGTAACCATAAGCTGCGACTCCGCGTATCCGTTCAGGGACAATGCCACTCTGAGCGTGACAGTAGATTCGCCGTGTTCATTTGAACTGAGACTGCGTATCCCTAAATGGGCTGAAAGCGTAAGAATAACGACTGACGGAGGATATATATCGCCGGTTAAAAGTGATTATTGCGTTTTGGACGGGACATGGACGGGCACTACGGTCTTTTCGGTATCGTTTAAGAGCGAGTTTTCTCTGACAAAGCTGGACAAGACGGCCTATGCATTAACAAAAGGACCGCTGGTATATTCCCTTGCCCTCAGCCAGGAGCGCAGATACATATCCGACAGCCTGCTGCCGTACGCAAACTATGAGCTGCACCCGGTATCGGAATGGGCTTACGCCATAGTCTGTGACGACAAGCTGCCGTTTTCAAAGCAAATCACTTATGAAGAAAAAGAACGCCCTTGCCCGATGCTGTCAAAATCTTCGGCCCCGACAGAGGTATTCGTTTACGCTAAAGCTATAGAGTGGGGGCTGCAGGCGGGCAACGCCGTGCCTGCTCCGGCGGCCGTATGCACATCGGACAAACGGGAACTGCTCAGGTTCGTGCCCTACGGGTCTACCAACCTTAGAATGACTGTATTCCCTGTCACGAACGAGTAAAGTTCAACACTTATTTACGGAGATTGCAGATGGAAAACAAAAAAAAATCTGACCGCGACGCTTTTACGGCAGAAAAGGACAACACTCTCAAAAAGAGCGCAGTCGCGCTGACCATCCTGTTCGTAGCGGCGCTTGCCGTATGCGGAACCATATATATGGCAGCCATGCATTTTTCCGGAACGGAAAGAGAGCAGATATCGTATCCGGCATTATCCTTCAATGAAATAATGGCGTCAAACAAATCCGCGCTCCCGGCCGAAGACGGGGGGTTCTACGACTGGATCGAGATATACAACGCAGAAGACTACGACGTCGACCTGTCAGACATATATCTCAGCCGCGAATTATACGACTACGAGTGGCAGTTCCCCAGGGACACGGTGATAAAGTCAAAAGGATATTTAGTCGTGTTCTGTCCGGGAGAAAAGAAGAGCGGCATGTACACGCCTTTTAAGATATCCAAGCTGGGCGAGGATACTATATATCTCAAGACTAAAGACGGCACGGTGCTGGACAGCGTAAAGGTCGGCAAGCTTGAAACCAACCAGGTATTTATGCGCGACGGAGACAATGACGGCAGATGGACCGTGTCGGAAATGTTTACCCCGGGATTCGAAAACTCACAAAACGGGCTGGAAGCATACTACGAGTCTCTCAACGGCTCGTCCGACGGACTGATAATAAACGAAATAATGGCCAAAAACCGCCTGACCGTAGCGGACAGTTACGGAGATTTCTCCGACTGGATAGAACTGAAGAACGTCAGCAACGAGCCTATAAACCTCTCTTCGTTCTATATAACCAACGATATTTCTAAGAGATACGACAACCGTCTGCCGGATAAGGTCCTGCAGCCGGGCGAAAAATACGTCGTATTCGCCTCGGGACGCGGCACTGTC
>CALXAN010000087.1 GCA_944386305.1 uncultured Clostridia bacterium | reverse complement strand
GCGCGAACTGGCAAAACGCATGTCCTGAACTGTACGCCTGGAATATCTCGGGTAGCTTATTCCTATTATGAGATCGCGCGGCGCTATATGCAGCACCTGTTCGGACACGTCGCTTGAAAGAGCGCTGTTTACTATCCGCACGTCGTTAAGCATAAGATTGAAATAAAAACCGAGGAAGTCAGCCAAAGTAGCCGAACTGCGCAGACCGACGATATATATTTTCTCCGCAGAGGCGATCTCGTCGGCCACAGCGTTGAATACCTGCCTGTCGATCGCTTCACAGGTAGCTTTTATCCTGTCCATATCAGACTTTAGTACGAAGTCTACGGCATTGTCCCTGTTGATCATCCGCATAGTGACTTCCATACGCTGCAGCACGGTCATATTGCTGTGCGCAGAACGCATCATATCCTCCTGCATATCCGGATAGCCGTCGTAGCCCAGCGCGTCGGCAAATCGGATCACGGTCGACTCGCTCACGCCGACGACTTCCGCGAGCCTGCCCGCTGTCATAAAAGCGGCTTTATCATAGTTGGCCAATATATAATCGGCTATCATACGCTGACTTTTAGAAAATCCGCCCAAACGTTCGTTGAGCAATTTTATGAGATTACACGTCATCGCTAAATTACCTCGGTTTGCGATTAAATATAAATTTCAGCATTTTTAACGCCTCGCATGGCGTATGGACAAGCTGTCAAAAAAAATTCGGAATACGTTCTGATGAATATAATAGCAGCATTTTATGTAAAAATCAAGTGCGGCGGCGCGCAGGTCATCTTATGCCTACACAGCGGCAAATATTTTCCGCGATACATTGCGCCTTAAGCCGACCCCTCTCGCAGGCCTGTCCTCGAACGCGGTCAGTTCTTCTGCGAGTAATATTCTATCGAGGGCCTTACATGCAGTTCGGAAAGGAGCCTGCGGTATTCTTTTTCCGCCGAGGGGTTTTTTGAATCGGTTCTGCGTGCTTTTATCAGCAGGTTTTTGGGCGTGTCCAGCGGCGAGCAATATTCGACGCATGACACTTTATATCCGCATGACTCGAGTTTAAGGCACCTGAGCGCGTCGGTGAGTATGTCGTTCATCCTTGTGCGAAAAACTCCGTGTTTAAGCAGACTTTCATATCCCGGCATCCTATACTGATCGAGCA
This sequence comes from uncultured Clostridia bacterium, assembly GCA_944386305.1. Lineage (GTDB taxonomy): Bacteria > Bacillota > Clostridia > Oscillospirales > UBA644 > CALXAN01. The sequence goes on along the minus strand of CALXAN010000087.1, from coordinate 8,829 downwards.
GCTCTTTGTGGCAGCACGGGATGCAGATTATATTCTCCGCCCCGTTGCGTATGGCGTACCCAAGGGCCATGTCGGTAGCCGTGTCGCAGGCATGCAGGGAGATAACCGTATCGGGTTTTACGCCGTCGAATGTCCGCAGATCCTGACAGATAAAGCGCATGTTCCTATACCCGAGCTTCTCGGCAAGCGCAGCGGAGGATTCAATTACCTCAGGCTTTATGTCTATGCCTGTAAAGTCGGCTTTTATATGCAGCTTTTCCCATAAATAATAGTTCAATATAAACGAAAGGTAGGACTTGCCGCAAGCACAGTCCACTATCGTCATCTTATCTTTGGTCTCAAACATATCGCCTATCAGATCAAGAAACCTGTCGGTCTGATTGTACTTGCGTATCATATCGTTTTTAATCTTGCCGCCGTCAGTTAAGAAACCGAGCTGCTTAAGCAGCGGCGCGGCCGCGGCAAGGTCGAGGTGGTAGCTTTTATTTTTAAGTCCGGTCGGCTCGGCCTGAACGGGCTGTATATCTTTTTTCTCAAGCCGTACACCGCGGCCGTCCATGATTACGGAGGTCATCCGCCCGCGTTCTATATAGTCGACCTCAGCCGAGTCGTACTGTACCAGCGTGTCGGCCAATACGTCAAACATTTCCTGCATATTGTCGAAAGTCCTGTTGCCCGCAAAGGAATATTTAAACACGGCGGCGTCCGCGTCGTAGATTATGTCGCCCTCATATTCGCGTCTGCCCGAGGAGGCTTTCCAACATATCCGCTCAAAGTAGTCCCGGCCCTGTTCAAATTTCTCCTCAAAGCCCGAAAAAAACAATCTTACCTTATCATACTGTCTGCGATTCATCCCAAATACCTCGGTACATTATGTTTCAAACTGAATTATAACATATTTCAACTGATTTTTCCACCGTTCATTTTTATTTTTTTATTGTTTTTTTTCTATGAATATGATAAAATAACATAAAGTAAACTTACGTATAATATAAGCACACAACGGATGTCAATTTTATGCGGAGATTGGTTTTTATTGTCCGCATACAGGGAGTGAAACGCATGAACGAACGGGAGGAGTCCAAAACAGCGGATTCGGCGATTCTTTTAGGTATAGATTTTGGCAACGGTGACGAGGAAGCGTCCTTGGACGAGCTGGAAAGCCTCGCTCAAACCGCCGGCATAGAGACTTACGCCAAGGCTCTGCAGCGGCGTGATAAAATAGAGGCCTCCACCTACATGGGTACGGGCAAGCTTAGGCAGATAAAAGAGCTTTGCGAAGGCTCGGGGGTCAATATCGCCATAGTAGACGACGAACTGAAGGGCTCGCAGGTCAGGGAGATAGAAAAAATCCTTGATATGCGCGTAATCGATCGTACTACTCTGATCTTGGACATATTCGCCTCCAGGGCAAAGTCCACGGAGGGGCGGCTGCAGGTAGAGCTGGCCCAGTATAAATACCGCCTGCCGCGCCTGCGCGGATTCGGAGACGCACTGTCCCGGCTGGGCGGAGGCATAGGCACCCGAGGCCCGGGCGAAACCAAACTGGAGACGGACAGACGTCACATAAGAAGAAGGATAGAGCATATCGAAAAGCAGCTGGCCGAGACCTCCGTCCGCCGCGAAATGTCGCGCACTAACAGAAAGAAGAACAATGTGCCGACCGTAGCGCTCGTCGGGTACACCAACGCAGGTAAATCTTCGCTCATGAACAGGCTTTGCCCCAACGCCGAAGTATATGTGCAGGATCAGCTGTTCGCCACGCTCGACCCGACTATACGCAGGATAGAAAACGATGATAATGCCGACGTACTGCTGGTAGACACTGTAGGGTTTATCCGCAAGCTTCCGCATGACCTCATCGATGCGTTTAAATCTACGCTCGAGGAATCAGTCAGCGCCGACCTGCTGCTCCATGTCGCCGATATACGCGACGCTCAGGCTCAGGAGCACTGCAGAGTCGTACAGGAGCTTTTAGCAGAGCTGGGCGCTAAGGACAAGCCTACGTTTATGGTATGGAATAAATGCGACGGTTTGGACGGCAGTATTTATGAAAAAAACGCGGATTCCGAACGCACGGGCGTTTTTTATATCAGCGCGGAGGACGGCAGCGGCATCGATGAGCTGCGCAGGGCTGTTTTGTCCAGTGTCATACGCACGCGCACCCGCACGTTGCTCATCCCGTATGCAGACGGAGCGGCAGTCAATCAGCTGCATTCATCTTTTAAAATTCTGTCCGAAACATATACGGACAAGGGCGTCGAACTCAAAGTAAATATCGATGCTGCTGCGGCTAATCGCTATGCCGAGTATATAAAAGAATAATCGTTCATTATATCCCGGCGCACGCCTGCGCGTCCACGGCGCGGCGGCCGGTTTTTCGCCTCGGCGCAGAGCTATTGACAAGAGGTTTGTTTTATTGTATTATTGTGGTAATTTCAGCCGTTGCCGCTGCTTGCGGGTGCCGGCGCAAATTTGTTTTATTGAAAGGATCTCGTTATGCAGAAGAAGCTTGAGAAAACATATGATCCGCACGAAATCGAGGATAAAATATACGCCTTTTGGACCGACGGCGGTTATTTTCACGCTGAAGCGGATAAATCCAAAAAGCCCTTTACGATAGTCATGCCTCCCCCGAATATAACGGGACAGCTGCATATGGGTCATGCGCTTGACTGCACGCTGCAGGACATTATCATACGGTACAAGAGGATGCAGGGCTATAATGCTTTATGGCTTCCCGGCACCGACCACGCCTCAATAGCGACCGAAGCAAAGATCGTCGCCGCGCTGAAAGAAGAAGGGCTGTCCAAAGACAGCATAGGCAGAGATGAATTTATGCGCAGGGCCTGGAAATGGAAAGAGAAATACGGCGGAAAGATAGTATCCCAGCAGAAGAAGCTGGGCTCTTCCTGCGACTGGGACAGGCTGCGCTTTACCATGGACGAGGGCTGTTCGGCCGCGGTGCGGGAGGTTTTTGTCAATCTGTACGAAAAGGGTTTAATATACAGGGGCGAGCGGATGATAAACTGGTGCCCCAACTGCAGGACGTCCATATCTAATATTGAGGTCGAATATGAGGAGCAGCAGAGCAGCTTTTGGCATATAAGATATCCATTCAAGGACGGCAGCGGATACATAGAACTGGCTACCACACGTCCCGAGACGCTGCTCGGTGACGTCGCCGTAGCGGTAAATCCCGAAGACGACAGATATGCCGACGCTGTGGGCAAAACGCTGATATTGCCGCTGGTCGGCCGCGAGATACCCGTCATAGCCGACGATTATGTCGAAAAAGACTTCGGGACCGGCGCGGTCAAAATCACTCCCGCGCACGATCCCAACGACTTTGAAGTGGGCCTGCGTCATTCTCTGCCCGTGATATGCGTAATGACCGAAGACGCGCACATCACCGACGACTATCCGGCATATGCGGGCATGGACAGGTTTGAGGCGCGCAAAAAGATAGTCGATGACCTCGAAAAACAGGGATATCTTATAAAGACCGAGCCCTACGCGCACAACGTGGGTACCTGCCAGCGCTGCCATACTACGGTAGAGCCCCGCGTTTCCATGCAATGGTTCGTAAAGATGAAGCCCCTTGCGGAACCTGCCATAGACGCCGTCAAAAACGGACAAACCAACTTTATACCCGAAAGGTTCCAAAAGATTTATTTTCATTGGCTGGAGAATATACAGGACTGGTGCATATCCAGGCAGCTGTGGTGGGGGCACAGGGTCCCCGCATGGTACTGTCCCGAATGCGGCCATATAACCGTGAGCCGCACCGACCCCGACTGCTGCGAAAAATGCGGCTGCGGGGATATAGTTCAGGACGAGGATACGCTCGACACCTGGTTTTCTTCCGCGCTATGGCCGTTTTCGACTCTCGGCTGGCCCGAGCACACCGCAGACCTTGACTGCTTCTACCCCACCGATACGCTCGTGACGGGATATGATATTATCCCGTTTTGGGTAATGAGGATGATGTTCTCCGGGATAGAACAAACGGGGCAAGTACCTTTCAAGACCGTGCTGATTCACGGTTTGGTAAGGGATTCTTTGGGCCGAAAAATGAGCAAGACGCTCGGCAACGGCGTCGATCCGCTCGAGGTCATAGATACCTACGGGGCCGACGCTCTCAGATACGCGCTCATAACCGGCAACAGTCCAGGCAACGATATGCGCTATCTGCCTGAAAAAACGGAATCGGGGCGCAATTTTGCCAACAAGCTGTGGAACGCCGCACGGTTTGCCCAAAACTATCTGACTACCGACCGCGCGCAGCTGCCCGACAAACTCTTTACCGAGGATAAATGGATTTTAAAGCAGCTCAATGATACTGTAAAAGAAGTCTGTGAAAATTTGGATAAATACGAGCTGGGCATAGCCGCGCAGAAAATATATGACTTTATATGGGATAAACTCTGCGACTGGTATATAGAGTTAGTTAAGCCGAGGCTCTTTGAAACCAATACCGATGCAGAGTCCAACCGCTCTGCACAGTCCGTGCTGCTGTATGTTTTGCTCAAGACGCTTGCGCTTCTGCACCCGTTTATGCCGTTTATTACCGAAGAGATTTGGCAGACGCTGCCTCACGACGGCAAGGCGCTGATAGTAGCCGAGTATCCGTCATATGACCCTGAGCTTGATTTCGCCTCAGATTCCGAACAAATGGAACAAATAATGGCGCTTGTCAGAGCCGTACGGCAGAAGCGCACATCAATGAATGTTCCCGCATCACGCAAGGCTGCCCTTTTCATCAAGACAGAGCATCCTCAGACCTACCTTGACGGCGAGGCGTTTATAATGAGGCTTGCCTCCGCCTCCCAGGTATCCGCAACCGATGAAGATATCCCGACCGAGGGCAACGCTGTAGTCATTACTCCGTATGCGAAGGCGTATATACCGCTGGGTGAGCTTATAGATAAAGACGCGGAATCTCAAAGACTGCAGAAAGAAATAGCAAGATATAAGCAGGAAATCGAACGTATCGACAAAAAACTGTCCAATGTCAACTTCGTAGCCAAAGCGCCCGAAAAAGTGGTGCAGGACGAAAGAGACAAGCGTGACAGATACGCCAAACTGCTGCAGGAATCCGAAGAGGTGCTGAAGCAGCTGTCATCGCTGTAGAATTTCATTAATCGGGACTGAACGGCCGCGCTCAATGCGCGGCCGTTCAGTCGTACCGATAGCAAAATGTCCCGTCGTTTACGCTTTGAAAAAGCTTTGCGCAAGCAAAAAAATGCAATAAGGAATATAATTCACGGTAATGCTATATAAATGTAACAGAATATCTATCAAAACAAAGGAGCGTCACTATGAACAAATCCAACAATACCGTGATTTACAACGAACTGATCCAAACTCTTCAGGGAGAGGCCTCCGCCGAGACCGAAATCGTTCTGCCCGATTACTGCCCTAATATAATGAAACTTGTTCGGACAGAGGCGACGGCCTTTACGCATTCGCAGACGGTCAGAGCTGACAAGGCGTTTATGGAAGGCGTCGTCGAGTTCAGAATATTATATCTGTCCGAAAACGACGACGCTCTGCAAACCGTGCTGCAGCAGGTGCCCTTCTCTTATTCCTGCGAATTACAAGGTCCTGCAGATGGAATGCAGATCAAGACCAAGTGCCGCGTATCCTATGCCAACACACGTGCGCTCAGCCCTCAGAAGCTGTACGTAAAAGCTACTGTTGAGGCGTGCATGTACGTCTTTGCCCAATCGTCGGAAGAGCTGCTGGATGACAGCAAAAAGAACGGAGTCGTGCTTAAAACCGAAAAAACCGAAATTTCAGATATTTCCGAAGCCGGTCGAAAGATTCTCAAGATATCCCGTGAACTCGAACCCGGAGACAATGTCCACCCGTCCAAAATAGTCAGATACGAGTACTTTTTCGGCCAATGCGACAAGAAAGTGCTGAATAATAAGGTCATCGCCAAAAGCGATATCACTCTGCGCATATTTTACATAGACCCGGACAAGAACGGCCTTGCGTCTTTTGAGTCCAAGATCCCGCTGTCTCAGGTGCTTGAGCTGAACGGCGACTGCGAGGAAAAAGACTGCCTGATAAGCATGTCCCTTAGTGAGTGTCATTTGGCGATGAAAGAAGTAAACGGAAAAGAGTCGCTTATCGACTGCGACCTGGAGATAATCGTATCCGCGGACTGCGTAGGCCGTACCGAAATCGAAATACCGACGGACGCATTTTCGAAAGAGAAAGAAATAACGTGCGCCAAAAAAACCGTCTCCGTCCAAAATGTCATGCCCGTAGACGAGCGCATCGAATTCAGAGGCAGCTTCCCGCTCGACAGTGCGGTATCTATAATGGACATATCCGTCAGTACAGACGCGGTCAACGTTATTGCCGAGGTCGACAGCCGGACAGTGACGTGCCGAGGCGCGTTTATCTGCAATGTTCTGTATAAGGATGCGGCTGAAGAGGCGACTTCCGTCGAAAAGGCGCTGCCTTTCAGCCTTGAGCTTCCTGTCCGAGACGTAGATTCGGTAAAGGGCGACGTCAGAGCAGAGTTGTCCACGGTATCGTACAGCTTTGCCCCTGACTCGGCGGAGGTACGTATAAGCGGACAGTACACGGGTTATGTTATAACAAGGACGGAATATCAGACTATAAGCGACATAACTATCCTTGACACGCCCAAGCCGGACGGTCCGTCGGCGGTGGTTTATTACGCCAGCTCGGGAGACAGCGTATGGGACATTGCAAAACGATATTCAGCTTCACCCGATGAAATATCGCGTTATAACAATATTCAGGGCGACGTTATAACCGAAGATAAAATGATTTTTATAAGCAGATAGGGTTTCCGTATCTTATTTAACTCAAATATATATTTATATGATAAACAGCCATATGTCCCGGGCCTGTAAAGCCGGGACGCCGGGAGATAGCATGCAGTCTTATATATGTTTATAACCCGGGTATAAAAATAATAAATATGACAACGCGGCCGATTTAGTGTACGGCCGCGCCGTCTTTTTTAACCCTCAAAAAAAAACGGGGCATAAACATTGCCGAAAAAACGAGACGATATCTGACAATAAAATATTTTGATACGGTATTTACAAAATAAAGATTTTGTGCTACAATTATACGGTACCGAATACTGAGATACAGGCTGTCACCGAGCCCGTTTCCCGGATTCAGGCGTATATTTATATCGGAGGTGAGACGTATGGTTAAGGAAGTCAAGAATAAGATTATCGAAGACAACCGCATCAATGCCACGGACACGGGTTCTCCCGAAGTGCAGATAGCCCTGCTTACCGAGCGCATAAAATCTCTTACGGAGCATCTTAAGCAGCATCCTAAGGATTTTCATTCCCGCAGAGGTATGTATAAGATGGTCGGTCAGCGCAGGAACCTTCTTAAATATCTTATGAATAAAGATATCACAAGATATCGTGCTATCATCGAGAGACTCGGCTTACGTAAATAACCACAAAACCAAGGGATAGCGTATATCCCTTGGTTTATTTCACATTCTAAAGGGCGGCAGCGTCTTAACGGAGATATTTTAAGCGGTTATATCTTCCCTTGACGCTTTTAGCTTCAAGAGCGGATATAACTGCTTAATCCGTGGACAGACGCCTTTTAAGACTTTTGTTTAAAGGAGATTTGCAGCATGGACATTTACGAACATCAGAAAGTGTTCAAAACCGAATTGGCAGGCAAGCCCCTGGTCGTAGAGACAGGCAAATATGCGGGGCTGGCCAACGGCGCGTGTATGGTCAGGTACGGTGACACCTGCATCCTCGCTACCGCTACGGCTTCGGCTAAGCCGAGGCCCGGCATAGACTTTTTCCCTCTTGCGGTAGATTATGAAGAAAAGCTCTACAGTGTGGGCAAGATACCGGGAGGCTTCCTTAAAAGAGAGGGCAAACCTACCGAAAAGGCCATACTTGCAGCAAGGGCTATAGACAGGCCTATAAGACCTCTTTTCCCTAAGGATATGCGCAACGACGTTGTGGTATCCACTACCCTTTTGGCCGTAAACAATGATTTTGCGCCCGAGATTACTGCGATGATAGGCGCGTCTATCGCCCTGTCGATATCCGACATACCCTGGGGCGGCCCGATAGGAGGCGTGTCCCTGGGTTATGTAGACGGGCAGTACGTGCTTAATCCGACATGCGCTCAGCGCGAACGTTCCGACATGTCAGTGACGGTAGCGGGCACGAAGGATAAAATCGTCATGATAGAGGCCGGCGCCAACGAAGTAGACGAAGACACCATGCTCAACGGCATAATATACGCCCACGAGGAGATAAAGCGTCTCGTTGACTTTATCGAGGATATCAAGCGCGAGATAGGCAAGCCTAAATTCAGCTATGAATCTTCTGAAATGGATCAAGACTTCTTCGAAGACGTCAAGTCGTACTGTGTCGCTGATGTGGAGAAAGCTTTGGATACCGATGACAAGCGCGTCAGAGACGACAGGCTCGCTGTTATAGAAAAGGATCTTGAAGCGCATTTTGAAGAGAAATACCCTGAGGCCGCTTACGGCGAGGCATTGTACAAGATACAGAAGCAGATAGTAAGAAGATGGCTGTTTGACGAACACAGGCGCGTAGACGGCAGGGCCCTTGACGAGATAAGGCCGCTGCATGCGGAGGTCGGCGTACTGCCCAGGGTACACGGGTCAGGCTTATTCAGCCGCGGACAGACGCAGGTGCTTACCGTCGCCACGCTCGGCCCGATCACCGACAGGCAGCGCCTTGACGGTATCGACGACGAAGACTATAAGAGGTATATGCATCATTATAATATGCCCGGCTACTCTACCGGCGACGCGAAATCTTC
>CALXAN010000086.1 GCA_944386305.1 uncultured Clostridia bacterium | reverse complement strand
CATCTCTTTGCCGAAATCGCCTTTTTGGATCTTTGACATCCGCGTGCTGGCCGCGTCAAGGATCAGCTCCGAGTTCTCCTGATCGTAGCACATATCGGAGATGTCCGCGCAGGTCTTGATTATGCAGCGCAGGGTGTACTTTTCTTTGACTATGTTTATGAAATAATCTATTTTGGTTATAGTAGAGGCCGCGTCTGCCAGCGACAGCAGGTATGCCTTATCCTCCTCGTCCCTAAACAGGCCCTTTTCCCTGAGAGTTTCCAGCAGAACAAGGCCCTCTACGGGCAGCGAACGATTTGACAGCTCCGTCATCGACTCGAATATGTCCCTATGTCTTTGGATATAGAAGCTGTCCGGTATAAGCTCCGTGGCCGCGTTGAGGATTAGATTGGGGTCTATCAATATAGATCCCAAAACTGCCTGCTCCGCCTCGACACTGTACGGCACCGCCTTGTCGATACGAAGTTCGGACAGGTCCGCAGCGGCTCTTTTGTTTTCCGCCATTTCCTACATCTCCGGTATCTTTATCTATTCCTCTGCGACCGTTATCGTTATCTGTGCGGCTATGTCGGGGTATAGCTTTATCTCCGCGGAATACGTGCCGAACGCTTTGATCGCATCTGCGCCGGGCAGCCGAATCTTCTTCTTGTCTATCTCTATGCCCTTAGTTTCTTTTATAGCGTCCGCTACCTCTTTAGCGGTCACTGCTCCGAACAGCTTTCCGTTCATACCGGCCTTTGCTTTCAGCTGTACATGCATGCCGTCTACTGCTGCTTTTTGCTCCAGCGCCGCGGCTTTTTCTGTAGCTCTGCGGTATTCGGCGGCGTCGTTTTGAGTCTTGAGAGTGTTTAGATTAGCCGCATTGGCCGGTACCGCAAGCTTCTTGGGCAGCAGGAAATTCTGCGCGTATCCGTCGGATACCTTTATTTTCTGCCCCTTTTTACCCAATGATTTTATATCCTGTTGCAGAATAACTTCCATTAAGCGTCAGTCCCTTCTCTATAGGTCATGTGTCCATAGGATTATCTTGTATGTAGAGGTCTATCGAATCTCTGAGCATTTGCAGTGCTTTGTCGAGAGTCGTCTTTATCTGCGCTCCCGCCGTCGTCTGATGCCCGCCTCCGTTCAGCTTTTCGAGTATAATCTGTACGTTGACGTCGCCCAGCGAACGGCCCGATATGTTTACGCACCCGCTTTTGTCTCTGAATATGGTAAACGACGCCTTTACGCCCTCGATCTTAAGCATCTCGTCGGCCGCCTGCGCCGATATTACTTTAAATATCGAGGCGTCCGCCGTCTCCGGCCATACGGCGATGGAGGTGATTTTCTTGTATATCTCGGCGTTTGCCACCATCTGTATCCTCAGCCTGTATGTCTGCATATCGGTTTGGAACAGCTTTTTGACATTTACCGTATTCGCCCCGGCCTTGCGCAGGTATGCGGCAGCCTCGAATGTGTATATACTGGTCTTGAGCGTAAAGTCCCTGGTATCCAAATATATGCCTGACAGCAGCGCTTCCGCCTCCGGTGCGGGCAGTTTGCTGATATTCATGTACTGCACGAGTTCGGCTACCATCTCGCAGGCTGACGATGCGTAGGGCTCGTGGAAAAATACGTCCGCGTTTTCTATGTAGTCCGCCGATTTTCGATGATGGTCTATAACGGCTGTCTTGCCCGCATATTTCAGCAGCGAGGGCATGGTTGTGTACGCTGACCTGTGCGTGTCGACTACTGTGACAAGGGTGGACGGGCCGTCCATTATCAGCGCGTTCTCCGGGTCCACAAAGTGTTCGGCCATTTCGGGGTCGGATTGAGTCAGCTGTTCGTACAGCGGAGCGGCGGGGCTCGTGTCTTTGTCGAATACTATTCCCACCTGTTTGCCCCTGGAGATTGCTATTCGCGCTATGCCTATGCATGCGCCGAGGCTGTCAAAATCCGAATATTGGTGCCCCATAACCAGGACCTTGTCTACTTTGGACAGCAGTTCGTTGAAGGAGTTGGCCACGACCCTGGCCTTGACCTTTGTCCGTTTCTCTACGCCCTTAGATACTCCGCCGAAAAATTCAAAGCCCGAGCGGGTCTTTATCACCGCCTGGTCTCCGCCCCGGCTCAGAGCCATGTCGAGCGCCGCGAGTGCGGATTCCTCATTGCCGGCGGGAGTGTCGCTGTCTATCCCTATTCCTATCGATATGGTGGGGAAGGCTGTGGCAGAGATATTGAGCGCCTTGACCTTGTCCAGTATGTCGAAACGTTTGTCTATAAATTCTGATAAGTCGGCGTTGCGGCATATGAGCAGGTAGCTGTCCTTTTCCGTCTTTCGCATAAGGCCTCCGACTGCCGCGGCCCAATCAGACAATACGGCGTCTATTTGGGCTATGGCGGAGGATTTTTCGGTCTCCTTTGCTTTTTGGAACAGTTCGTCATAGTTGTCTACGAGTATCCGTACTATTATAGGCCGCTCAAGATTGTAGCGCTTCTGCAGATTTTTAAAATCCGTCATATCTATGAAATACAGTATGTTCATCGTGCTGCCGTTGATATCGCACGAGTCCCTGTATACGTTGAAGCTGTGGCCCGAAAAGGTAAGCTTTGTTATCTGCCTGGAGAGTATGGACGAGCTGAGCTTGAGCACGTTGTTCATACCCGCAAGGCTGTCTCTGTCCACTCCGGCAGCAAATCTGTCGTTGTACCACAGCACTTCTCCGTTTTTATCCGCTATTACGACGGGTAGGGGGAAGTCTATGAGCCTTTTTTGAGACGTTATGTTGAGCATCTTGACCACGTTCGCGGACAGCCTTTTTCTGCTTCGGGCATTAAGATGCATATACAGCTCATTGGCCGCAATATATACTCCGACCGCGCCTATGGCGAAGATGCTAAGGTCGGATGGGTGATAGATGTACAGCAGAGCCGCCGCCGCGACGAGAAGTAGATAATGTAGCCTGTCTAAAATCGCATATGCGATGTTGGTCTGCCTCATTATATTTTGTTACCTCCGTCGAGCCTTTTGCGTATACTGCCCAGCGAATCCCACCAGCCGGCGAGGGTTATCAGCAGGTTTGGTATATCCGCCAGCAGGGGGCTTATGATGGTTCCTGCCGCCGCCAGTCCTATTACGGCTGCGATGCGGCCGGGCTTGGACATTTCCTTGGATTTAAAGAAATAATCCGCCACGGACAGCCCAGCGAAGAAGAATACCGTGCCCATGACCGAATAGGTCACGTCGATGATTATATACGCCGCCGAATCCGAGGGCAGCGCAAAAGACGCTACCAGCGACACGAGTATAAGAATGCCGTATACTATGCCTGTCGTCCTGGATATCTGTACCCTGTCAAACGACGTCAGGTTCGACTCGTCGAGTCCTCTGCGCCTTATGACCGCCCTGACTATAAAGTATCCGGCTGTGGTTACGCACAGGAAATATACCGCCGCGAACGTGCAGGCCATGTATACGGTCTGCATGCAGACTGCAGATACGAAGTCGTTTTTGTTTATCATCGAAAACGGGTTTGTATACGTCCCCCCGCTGCCGTCCTCCACCGACTGGCCGTATGCATACAGCGAGTCGTATACCTCTGAAGCGGCCTGTTCTATTTGTTCCGCGGCGTTGTCCATAGCTTGAGCCGGGCTGAATCCGTCGCTGTTTTCGGCGGTATATATACACAGAGTAGCCGCCGCGAGCACAAGGGTGAGGATTATAGTAGTCATTGCGGCGGAATTAAGCGATTTGGCTTTTTTCATCGCCAGGCCTATGGCAACGCCCGACGGCACTATCGCCAGCAGTATCAGAGCCGCAATCCATATTTTGTCATAGACAATGTATGCCGCCGCGCACGATA
>CALXAN010000085.1 GCA_944386305.1 uncultured Clostridia bacterium | reverse complement strand
CCCGAGTCCAGCAGCACAAAGTCTGCGCCGCTGCGCTCCGCCGCTTCACAGCCGTCGGGGGCTGTGAACGCTTTTATAATCATTCTGCCCGTGCGCTGTCTCAGACTGCGTATATATTCCTCGCTCTCATGTCCGTGCAGCTGCGCCATATCTATCACCGAATCGTCCAATAGCCGCGTTACCGTTTGCAGCGGCTGGTCCACAAATACTCCGACCGCCGTTACGGACGGGTCGAGCTTGGTCCTGAGCGCGGCGGCTCGGTCCGCGTCTATGCGCCTGCGGCTTCCTGCCGCAAAAACAAAGCCTATGTATTCGGGCTTATATTCGTTTACCGCCTCTATATCGTATTCGGACATCAGGCCGCATATTTTTATTTTCGTCATAGTATCTGCCTTTGTTATAATATTTCAGATTTTAGATATTTCAAAGTTTTAGATTTATCTGCAGCTCTCATCAGCGCTTCGCCTACAAGCACTGCGTCAACCCCCGCGTCTTGCATGTTTTTTATGTCCTGCGGTGAGTTCATGCCGCTCTCGGCTACAAACAGCACGTCTGCCGGCACCAGCTGTCTTAGTCTGAGGCTGTTTGATTTGTCTACCGAGAAGTCTCCGAGGTTTCTGTTGTTTACGCCTATTATACGCGCGCCCGCCTTAAGGGCGCTTTTTATTTCCTGTTCGTCATGAGCTTCTGTCAGCGCCGACAGCCCCAGCTTATCGCATATGGCTATATACTTCTTGAGTCTGTCTGTGTCTGACAGCGAGCATATCAGCAGCACGGCCGACGCTCCGAGCATCTTGGCCTGATATATCATATATTCGTCTACCGTAAAATCCTTGCGCAGGCAGGGCAGTTTTACCCGTTCGGCTATGCGTCTTATATGTTCGTCGTCGCCTTTAAACCACCTCGGTTCCGTGAGCACCGATATGCAGTCCGCTCCTGCGGCTTGGTATTCTTCCGCAATTTTTATATAGTCGTATTCAGGGTCGATTAATCCCTTGGAAGGCGATGCTTTTTTACACTCGCATATAAACGACAGCCCGCTTCTGCCTATCGCTCTCTCAAATTCAAAGTGTCCCGCAGGTGCCTGCTCTGCCATGCTCTGCATCCGTTCGGCGCTTATGCGCTGTTTGGCTGAGCTTACGCGCCTGTAAGCCTCCGCTTGCAGCTGGCTCAGTATGCTCATACGGCCCGCTCCTCTTTGCTGTTGCTTATTCTTACAAAATCCTCCAGCGTGCGCATCGCCGCTCCCGAATCTATAAGCTCCGCTGCCTTATCTATGCCCGAACCGAAGCTTTCGGCTATGCCCGATATATACAGGGCAGCCCCTGCGTTAAGCAGCACTGCGCTGCGTCTCGGGCCTTTTTGTCCGCTCAGTACGGCTTTGGTAATTTGTGCGTTTTGTTCGGGCGTGCCGCCCTTAAGCTCTTCCTTGCGGCAGCGGGTGAGACCGAAGTCCTCAGGCTTTATGACGTAGGTTTTGTACCACCCGTCCTTGAACTCGCATATCGTGGTCGGCGCGCAGGCTGATATTTCGTCTAACTTGTCCTGCCCGTATACTGCCATTCCGCGCGTCACGCCGAGATTTATCAGTACTTTGGCCAAAGGCTCGACGAGATACTCGTCGTATACTCCCAGCAGCTGCATGATTGGCCTGGCGGGGTTCGTCAGCGGCCCTAATATGTTGAATACGGTCCTGAACCCTAACTCTTTCCTTATAGCCCCGACGTACTTCATCGATGTATGGTACTTTTGCGCAAAGAAGAAGCACATCCCCGCCTGTTGCAGCAGCTGCAGGCACTTATGCGGCTCCAAATCTATGTTCGCTCCGAGTGCTTCCAAGCAGTCCGCCGCCCCGCATTTTGACGACGCGGCGCGGTTGCCGTGTTTGGCCACCTTTGCCCCGCCCGCGGCTGCGACGAATGCTGCAGTCGTGGAGATGTTGAAGCTGTTTGAGCCGTCTCCGCCCGTGCCGACTATCTCTATCGTAGGCATAGGCGTCGTCACGGTCGTGGCATGTTCCCGCATCGCCGCGGCGCAGCCTGAGATTTCATCTATAGTTTCGGCCTTTGCGCTTTTGGTAGACAGCGCTGCAAGAAACGCCGCGTTTTGGGTCTGAGACGTATTGCCGCTCATTATTTCGTTCATTACCTCGTATGCTTCCGCATAGGTGAGGTCCATTTTATTTACTGTTTTTTCTATGGCTTGCTTTATCATGATACAGCACCTCCGTAGTTCAGTGCATAGGCTCTCTTAATACTGTGCGCGTTTGAACTTTAGCCATAGCCTTTGCTTGTGCGCACTCTTTCTTATAGGCCTGCATTATTTGTATTATTATATCGTAATTTTGTTATTAATGAATTAATTATTTAAATTAAATTATACTTTTAAAAAATTCTCTATTATTTGCGGCCCGCAGTCCGTCATTATTGATTCCGGGTGAAATTGCAGCCCGAATATAGGCTTGCTCACATGGCTGACCGCCATAATCTCTCCGTCGTCGGATGTTGCCGTCACTTTAAGACTATTCGGCAAAGACCCGGGCTCGGCAGTCAGCGAGTGGTATCTTGCGGCTTGTATATATTCGTCGCAGCCTTTAAACAGCGCGCAGTCCAAGTCTAACTTTACGAGCGACTGCTTGCCGTGCATCAGCCTTTTCGCATACGTTATCTTTCCGCCGAAAGCTGTGCATATCGCCTGATGCCCGAGACAGACTCCGAGTATGGGAGCGCTGTCCTGCATAGCTTTTATGCAATCTATTATAACGCCCGCGTTCTCAGGCCTGCCCGGTCCCGGCGAGATTATTATGCGGTCGGGCTTCATGTCCTGAATCTGCTCTACCGCAAGCTCGTCGTTGCGTACGAGACGCACGTCTTGGTTCAGGGCGCCTACTATTTGATAGAGATTGTAGGTAAAGCTGTCGTAGTTGTCTATGATGAGTATCATAACGTGCCTCCCCCTGCAGATTGAAGCGCCTGCATGACGGCTTGGGCTTTGTTTATGCATTCCTGATATTCGTTTTCGGGCACGGAGTCTGCTACTATTCCCGCGCCGCTGCGTACGTGCACCACGCCGCCGCGCTCGTATGCGGCGCGTATGGCTATGCATACGTCAAGATTGCCCGTAAAGTCGATATATCCTATCGCGCCTCCGTATATGCCGCGCTTGATTCCCTCAAGCTGCCCTATAAGCTGGCAGGCCCTGACTTTAGGCGCACCCGACAGCGTTCCTGCGGGCAGCGCCGCGGCTATGGCGTCCAGGGCGTCAAATTCGTCACGTATGACGCCCGATACCGTAGAGCCTATGTGCATCACATGCGAGTATTTTTCTACAGAATGCAGTTTATCTATCTTGACCGAGCCGAATTTGCATATCTTCCCCAGGTCGTTTCTGCCCAGGTCTACCAGCATATTGTGTTCGGCCAGTTCTTTTTCGTCCGCCAGCAGTTCCCGCTGCAGTTTTCTGTCCTGTTCCTCGTCTTTGCCCCTCGGCCGCGTTCCCGCTAAGGGGAAGGTGTGCAGTACTCCGTTTTCGAGCTTTATCAGCGTTTCGGGCGATGCACCCGCGATTTGAAGGTCAGTGCCGGATATATAGAACATGTACGGCGAGGGGTTTATCGTACGCAGCAGCCTGTATGCGTCGAAAAGGCTGCCCTCGAAGCGTGCGCTGAGCCTGTTTGAGAGCACTATTTGGAATATGTCTCCCTCCGCTATATATTCCTGCGCGCGCCTGACCATTTTGCAGTATTGTTCTTTGTCAAACATGCGCCGGACAGTCCCGACGATTTTGCCTCGGTACTCTTCTGTTCCGTTAGGACTGACGAGTATCTGCCTTATCCTTTCCGTTTCCGCAGCGGCGCGTTCATATTCGGCTTCGAGGTCGCAGAGCCTGACGTTTACAATAATGGTTATCTTCTGCCCGAAGTTGTCAAAGGCTATGACTTTATCAAACAGCATCAGGTCCAGGTCCTTGAACCCCTCGTCGTCTGTTACGTCGGTTTTCGCTTTCGGCTGATAATATTTTACATAATCATACGCAAAGTATCCTACAAGCCCGCCGGTGAACGGCGGCAGGCCGGGCAGGCGGGGGCTTCGGTATTCTGCGAGGATTTTTCGTATTTCCGCGGCCGGGTCGGACGTAAACGTCTCCGTGCCGTTTACGGTCAGTCTTCCGTCCGTGCATGTTATCTCCATGGCCGGCTCAAAGCCCAGGAATGTATATCGGCCCCATCGCTGCTTTTTTTCCGCGGATTCCAGCATATAGCAATGGTCGGATATCCCTTTTAGTTTTCTCAGCGCCTGTATGGGCGTGCAGCAGTCCGAAAGTATCTGACAGCTGACAGGGTAGACGTTGTATCTGCCCTCGTTTGCGGCTTCTTTGAGCTGTGCGTAGCTCGGAGAAATTTCCATTTTTTTTCTTTGCCTCCCTTTAGATTGTTCGTTCCGCCGGGGACAAAAAAAGTCCTTGGCAGAACCGTAGTTCTGTCAAGGACGAATAAAAATATCCGCGATGCCACCTTGATTCGCGCACGGGGCCGCCATGCGCGCTCTCTGCAGGATACCGACATATCCCCGGCAACTTACGTGTGCCTGCACGTTGCAGAATACTCTGCGCGTATATGACGCGCATTTGACTGCACCCTCAGCGGTCCATTTGACGCCCTGTGTTTCGCCCGGCTCTCAGCCGCCCGGACTCTCTGTAGAAGCATAAACGCCTTTATCTCCGCCTCAACGGTTTGATTTGTCTGTAATTATATCACCGTTTTTTTAATTTGTCAATACTTTGGCCGCTGCGGTCAGCCTTAAATATTGTCGCCCGAGCTCAG
>CALXAN010000084.1 GCA_944386305.1 uncultured Clostridia bacterium | reverse complement strand
ATCTTACTGCCAAAGGACAAAAATAATTTATGCGGCTCGCAAAAAGTTGGTAGCGACAGCGAACCGTTGTGAGGGCGTTTACAACCGAGCAGGTGAGCCGAGCGTGACTTTTTGCGAAAGAGGAGGAGCAGCGGAGTGAGTGAGCTCTGACTTATGAAAAAAGTCAGAGCAAGCGATACATAGCTTGCTCCGACGTGGTCGGAGTAGGGAGACTCGAACTCCCGGCCTCAACATCCCAAATGTCGCGCGCTACCAACTGCGCTATACCCCGTTAAGTATTTAATTGTGGTCGCGTAAGCGGTCAAAATGGGTCAATCAACCGTTTTTTTAATTTTCCAATCTGCCCAGTGAAAGATTTTTCGGCAGTTTTCGATTTTACGCGGTGCGAATACAGCCTGCGCTCCCGAACGCCGTGCTGCCGTCTGCGCTGTACCCCGATAAATATTCAATTGTTCTCACTTCGCTGCCGCTTTTATATTCTCCAGCCCGCAATCCGAGCAGGAAGTCTTGTCTTCGGGCAAAAAGCTTAGTGCCGTGCGCGGCCTCCGATAAATGCTGCCTGAGTACAACTTACCGCTTTTATATTTTCCAAAGGCCTGGTTTAGCATTGAGCTCCGTGCGCCGCCGTCTGCGTTATACCGCGACGGCTATTTAATTTTAATCGTCCGCAAGGTAAAATATGCTGAAAATTTCTTCTTATTTATATGACTTTCAGTTCCTGTGTAAGTTTTTATATAGCTTCGGGGAGATATTTTTGCTTTTGCAGCTGAAGTAAAAATTTAAAAATATTATAGCAAATTTGGCCATGCCTGTCAAGTTTTGTTTCAGTTTTGGGGCTTTTTAATTCATGCTTCGGCTTGATATATGAATATATCCGCCGCAGAGGCAAAACATATAGATAAGAACTATGAAAAGGATGATACGTCATAAAAGTAAAAAATATAATGTCGAGGCCTATAGTCTGCGCTTTCTGCGATACTTCCGCGGAAATGCTGTCAAAAATTATGGCGTCGTATAATATCGGAGCCGTGCCGATATCCGAGCAGGGGCGTTTGGTGGGAATCGTGACGGACCGCGATCTCGTCACGCGGGTACTGGCCTCGGGCAAGAGCGCAGATTTGACTTCGGCGGGGGATATAATGAGCAGCCCGGCCGTTTGTATCAGCCCGGAGCATTCCGTAACCGAGGCTGCAAGACTCATGTCTCACCGCAAGCTGCGCCGACTTCCAGTGTGTGAAAACGGGATGCTGGCGGGAATGCTGAGCCTGAGCGATATATCCAATTCAAGACGTTTTTTTGCCGAGACTGCGGCGGCGTTCTGCGATATATGCAGTATATGACTTTAGGCGGCAGGGACGGAGTGCAAACCGCTTAAATTAAGACTGATTAAATAAAAATTCATTTTCATGAAAAAGCTTAAAATAATACGCACGGTCGGGCGCATGCCCGACCGTGCGGTTCTTATACTGCCTTTATGCAAAATCGAAGCCTATATCGGCCGGTACATACGGCAGCGTAAACCCTATGAGATTGGCTCCCTCATAGGAATTTGATCTCTTAAACTGCGCCGCACGGTAACGCGCATAGAATACGTCCAGCCACTTTACTATTTCCGCCTCGTCGTATTCTTCAAACACAGCCAGGGCATAATTCTTTATTTCCGTGTAGGAATTTCTGCGTTTTGCAAAGAAAAATATGAAAAAGTCGTGCAGCTCGTACGGCCCGATTATTTCCTCAGTCTTTTGCCCCAGTCTGAGCTCGGGGCTGATCGGGGTATCGACGATGTCCAGCAAGACCCGCTTAAGCTCCTCCGATTCGCTGTTTTCGGCTATATTTTTTACCATTTCGCGTATCACGGTCTTGGGGATAGTGGCGTTGACATTGTAGTGGCAGAGCGTGTCTCCCCCAAATGTACAGAATCCCAGCGCCGCCTCGGACAGATCTCCCGTGCCTACCACGAGGCCGTTGTGCATGTTTGCTATATCCATCAGCACCTGAGCGCGTTCTCTCGCCTGTGCGTTTTCGTATACGCTGCCCTGTTCGTCTGACGTTATACCGAGGTCTCTGAAATGTGACAGTACCGAGGCTTTGATATCTATCTCCATTCTTGTCACTCCGAGCGCCTGCATCAGTCTGTTGGCGTTGCTGTACGTCCTTGAGCCCGTGCCGAAGCAGGGCATGGTCACCGCTATTATGTTCTCGATCGGCAGCGCGGCCATTTTCATCGCGTTGACCGAGCAGAGCAGCGCGGCCGTGGAGTCCAGCCCGCCGGATACGCCCACGACAAGCTTGTTTATGCCTGTGCCGCTTATCCGCGTGTAAAGCGCCTGCGTCTGCAGCAAAAACAGCTCGTTGAGATATCTTGACGGCTCGTTCTTGCCGAAATAGGGGATACGGTCCAGCCCTTTATTGGGTCGGGAATATATCAGCCCGGATTTGACGTCGGTGTCCGCGGACGCCATAATGGGTTCGGGACGCTCCTGACCCTTGAAATCTTCTATTATACCCGCGTTGAACACGCCCGCAAAGCCCTTGTATACGCTGTCTGCGCTGCTCTCTCCGAAGCCCGCGTTTGCGACAGCTATGACGCAGTTCTTTGCTTTGGAGGCGTCGGCGCAGAATTCGATAATATCGTTCTGTATACACGGATAGCCCGACATCGCGGTGGGCAGCAGCAATATGTCCGCATTTCCCTCGTCTCCCGACTGGGATACTACTATCTTCTTGCCGCAGTGCGTTACCGCAGGCTTTTGGATCAGGTCTCCGTCGCGTATGATTATATTGTCATAGCCCGCTACGGCCGTGACTATACACTTGTGCGTCTGCTCGGAGTATTCGCATATTTTGTCCAGCGCCTCGTTTGTCATATCCGCAAAGCTGCGGAAACCGACTGCCTGGTTTATAGTGGCTCCCGTAAGACAATAAGCGGGGAAAAGATATACGTCGGCCTCATGTTCTTCCATGATGCGTATCATCTCGTCCGCATTCTGCATAGGTTTGCCTACCTTAACGACAAATACGGCAGACAGTATCTTCATTGTGGATTCGCTTCCTTTCGCGGGACGCCAAATCTTCCCGTCGCGTCCCTGTAGAAATAACAGCGCGCAGAAACACGCAATCTCTGAGTATATCGCGCCGCAGGCGCGCGGCACTTACAGGCCGCAATATCTCAGTATACGGTCATATTCTATCATTTACGGCGTTTTTTGTCAAGTCCGACGGTTCGACGGCCAGGCATTTGCCCGCGCCGAAAGACCAAATGTAAAGGCCTCGGACGGGTTTGCCGTACAGGCGTTGGGCCGCATAGGCGTAGCATTGCAGCTGAGCCGAATATGTCTGCAGCAGCCTGCGTTCGTCCGAGCCGCTCTTGAAGTCAACGACCGCTACGTGGTCTTCAAATTCACAGACCATGTCCATGGCGCCCTGCATCAATATGTATTCTTCCTCCGAGGCCGCAGCGTCATAGACCGCCGCGGGTATGCGCACCACAAAATGCTCCTCTCTGTGCAAGCGCACGCATTTCTTCACCACTTCGCCAAACAGCTTGCTGGACCTGAATTTTTCCAAATCCGCGATATTTACGGCGTCGGCCTCCTGCTGAGAAAACACTCCGTCTTCACGCAGCTTGCGCAGCTGTTCTTCCGCAGGACGGCTCAGGTCCGCGTACTGGCAGAATTTGTGCAGAAGCGTCCCGTAACGCAGTGCGTCGGGCTTCGGCCCGGATATGAACAGCGGCTCTATCCGCGTTTCTTCCAAAGGCGCTACTTTCTCGGACAGCTCGTCCGCTAAGTTCTTGTTTATCTCCGTTACCGAGAGTTTGGCGGGTATATGTGCCGTCGCATAGGGATAACGGTACGAAAACCTTCGGTCAAGCTCATCCTTTTCAAGCCCGAGCAGCTGCGGACGCGCGTCGTCCGTCTGCTCCTGCCGTACGGGCGGCGCGTCTGAGTTGCAGAACCGGTATGCAAACAGATCGCTGTGGCCGCTTGAGCATACGCACTGCCGCGCCGCAGGGTGAAATATAAGGCCCTGAAAGACAAAGTCGGACAGCTTAGAATACGTCTGTACGCAGAACGGGCTGACGCGGCCGTCTTCGGATACGGAATATCTGTATTGGTCTATGGTCTGCATTCTTTTTGTCCCCATGGAGGAGCACAGGATGAGCTTCTCTTTTGCGCGGGTCATGGCCACATACAGCAGGCGTATGTTTTCCGCCGCGTCCAGTCTGCGCTTTCGCAGCAGTATCGCCTCGCGCACGAAAGTGGTGCGCTGCGTTGACATCGACTCGCTGCGTATTCTTGCACCTACTCCGAGCCTGTCGTCGGTAACTATAGACCCGAACCTGTTGCTGCCCTGCTCGGACAGACCTGTGACGAAGCATATGGGAAACTCCAGCCCTTTGGACGAGTGTATCGTCATCAGTCGTACGTGGTCGCCGCTGTCGGCGGCGGACTTGTCCGTTCTGCCGTTGTCTGCCCGCGTGCGGCGCACAAAATCAAGAAATTCAGGTATGCTGCCGCCCGAGCCCTCCGCGTATTTTTTTGCGAACAAGTACAGGTCGAGAAGATTTTCGCGCCGCTGCGCCCCGTCTGCGGACGCCTCCGCATAGCTCAGGTAATCCCTGCGCACATATATATGCCACAGCAGTCTGTGTACTGGCACTCCCGCTGCCATCAGCCTCAGGTATTCCAGGTCGCGCGTGAACGCCGCAAATTTCTCGTCCCGCTCCGCCGCGCGCTTGACGGACGAATACAGCCTTGCCCGTCTGTCGTTTATCCTGACCTGCGCTATCTGCTCGGCGCTGAAGCCGTACAGCTGTGAGTTGAGCACGATGAACAGCGGAGTATCGTCATAAGGGTTGCAGATGACTGAGAGCAGGTCGAGCATGAGGTTGACGTCGGGGGAGTCGAACATCGACGATTTGCCCTGAGAATAGACGGGTATCCCCGCGCGTTTGAACTCCTGCTCGTATATCTCAAACACGCCCTTGCCTACTCTTGACAGTACGGCTATGTCTCCGTAAGATACGGCGCGGCTGCCGTCGCCTTCGCGTACCCGATAGCCTGAGGCTACGAGCTCCTTTATGCGCCCGGCTATGCATTCCGCCTGCTTTCTTCGGCAGTCTTCCGTTATGCGTTCGTTAGCGACGGGTACGAGCATTATCTCCGCGTCCGCCGAGCCGTCGGACGCGGGCGGATAGCTGCCTCCGTATATGAGGCGCTGGCCCTGGTCGTAGTTTATGCCGCAGGTATCGGCGGTAAACAGTTTTTCGAATATAAAGTTTGCAAAATCCAGTATCCCGCTTCTGCTTCTGAAATTTGCGTTGAGGTCTATGGTCAAAAACGAGCTGCGCTTGCGGATAAAGTTGTCGGGGTTGGCGCGGCGGAACCCGTAAATGCTCTGCTTGACGTCTCCTACTATGAACAGGTTGTCGTTGCTTATCGCGCGGAAGAACAGGTCCTGCCTGTCGTTTATGTCCTGATATTCGTCAATCATTATTTCTTTAAACCTGTCCCTTACCTGCAGGGCCAGCTCCGTCGGTTCAAAGCTGCCGTCGGAAGGATTATAGTTCTTTACCGCCAACTCAAGCGTCAGGGAAGATATCTCGTCGAACGAGTACCTGTTCAGTTCGGCGCATTTTGCCCTGATAAGGGCGCCGTATTCCTTTTCCACGTCGAACAGCGCGCTTATCCCGCCCCGCAGGCGCTTCAGGTCCGAGGCGATGTTTCTGCAGACTCTCGGGTCGAATAAGCTCATCTCGCATATGTCCTTAAACAGGCTTCGAAACCTTCTGCAGCGCTGCTGTACGGGCTCTTTGGAAGAAAAGGTTATTCTGCCGCGCGAGGCGAGGTATCGGCGGGCGATATCGCCCATGAGCTCGATATCTTTGGCTCTGCAGGCCTCGAGCATGCGCTCGGCTGATTCACTTTCCGCCTGCAATGCGGGCAGCTGCTTTGACTCGCTCATGCTCATGCAGCCCGCTCTGAATGCGTCTGCCGCGTCCTGCAGTCCCGGCAGCAGCTCGCTGCATACGCTGTCCACCCACGTTTCCGCCGAGTCGTAGGCTGACAGCTTATCGTCGAGCCATTTGTCCCTGAACGGCACAGCGCGCAGATAGTCGTACAGCTCGTTTATCGCATCTTTAAGCCCTTCGTTTTCGCCCTCGCCGCCGAACAGCTCCAGCATCTGCATGAACTCTTCCGTAGGCTTGGAATACCGCCTTTCGAGTATGTCGTCGAGTATGTCGGCCTCCATCGCGCCCCGCTCGGTATCGTCGAGGGTGGTAAAGTCGGGGGAAACTCCCGCAAGGTTAAAAAACTCTCTGAGGAACTTGGCCTGAAAGCTGTCTATAGTGCATATTTCCGCGCTGTTTATCCTTACGGCCTCTCTCCACAGATACTCTTGATTTGTCTCGTAGTATGCGTCCTGTACGACCTTATATATCTTTTCTTTCATCGAAGCTGCCGCCGCGACGGTGAACGTAACTATGAGCATATCGTTTACGCTGATGCGGTCGGTCATTATGTGCTTTAGTACCCTTTGGGACAGCACGGTGGTTTTGCCGCTGCCCGCGCCGGCGCTCACAAGTATGTTTCGGCCGCTCTGCTCTATGGCGTCGATTTGCTCGGGTGTAAACGTGGGCTTATTGTCCATCTCCGTCCTCCTCCCCTCTGAGCTCTTTGAGCGCCTGCTCGGTGTTTTTAGGCTCTATCTGCACATATAGGCCGCAATGTTCGCAGACGTCCCTGAGGTCGCAGTTCTTGCAGCCGTCTACCTTTGAGCCTATTTTGAGAGGATTCTTTTCTATATTCCCCTTCAGCAGCTCCGAGCCCATATCTGCCAGCAGCTTCTGTATGCGGGCGAATATCAGGTCGAAGTCGTCCCATGAGATGGTGTCAAAGCCTTTCCTGAACTCTCCGCCGCTGTCTCCCGTCACGGCCATGCGGATTCTGTCGTCGTCCAAATACAGGCCCGAGTCTTCGTCCGGTGCGCCCTTAAGCTCGTCGGTTATGCCTTGTCTGACGCTCTCGTACATTACGCCCGCGGGCTGTACGCGGCCGAACAGGCCGGAGCCGTTTTCTTTGATGGCGTACATATATGAGAGCAGCTGGACGTCTATGCCGTTGCAGACGCAGCCGAGATCGAACTTTTTGCTGCCGCTCTTATAGTCCACGACCCTTATATACGATACGCCCCCGTCCTCGTAGGAGTCGATTCTGTCGATTTGGCCTGTCATGCGCACCGTGCCTCCGTCCACGTCTATCCGCACGGGCTCTATATCGCCGCCGTGTGCGACCCTGAGCTCAAATTTACGAGGGACGAACGCCGATCCTTTCAGCTCCTCGCGCATACGCGCCAGGTGCATGCTGACCTTGCGCGCCAAATTTTCTTTGTAAATCCCGAATGCGGCCGTGGCCTCGCCGTCTACGAGTATCGCGTCGAAATATTCGTCGGCCTTCTGCCTCACGGTCCTTGCCAGCTCGTCGTCGGTCAGCTCCATCCAGTGGACGTCGGACATGACGCGCTCGAACATCGCGTGGATAAACGTGCCCGCGTTGCGCGGGTCGAACCTCGCCTGTTCGCGGGAGCGCAGCCCGAGGCCGTACTTGTAGAAATATCTGTATTTGCAGTTGAAAAACACGTCTACCTTGGTGGCAGACAGATTCATGCCGCGGCCAAAGAGCGCCGCCGCCGTGGCGGGCCTCAGGTTTTGCGGCAGCTGCGGCGCGTTGAAGTATTTCTCCCCGTCGCCCGCGGCGAAATATTCCCGCAGGTCCTCAAAGCCCGTCCTTGCCGCCAGCGCCAGGGCAGGCGCCGCGCGCTGCACCCGCTGCCCGAACTCTTCGTCTTTTGAGGGCGGCAGAACCTGGGGACAAAGACAGAATATTCTGCGCATATCCGTATATACGGACGAGGGCGAGCGTTCTCCGTTAAAAACGCACGGGTAGGACAGGCTCACATGTTCCGACGCGCTTGTCAGGGCGGAATATGCCGTAAAGAGCTCGTACAGATACTTGTCGTGGCTGTGTATGCCTATATGCACGTCCGCTTTCTCGAATATCTCCCGGTCTCGGTCGTTTATCAGCCCGCCGTCGGAGGGCGCTGAGGGGAAGCTTCCGTCACACAGCCCAAAAACAAACACATATTTCTGTCCCGCCAGCGGTATGGTATCCGCATTGCCGGCAAGCACTTCGTCGGCCGCCGTCGGTATTATGTCTATCTTAAAGCCGTCCGCCGTCTGTATGAATATATCTCTGAAGTCCCTTATGTCCACGGTCTTGGACGCGCTTGTGTATACCAGCTCGTCGAGCGCGGATATGATTTGGCGGTATACCTGCAGATTCTCGGAATACAGCTCGCTCTGCCCGTGCTGTCTGTATTTCTGCGACGTTTCCTGCAAAAACCGCTCCATATCCACCCGTTGAAGCAGAGCGTATATCCCGCGGCACATCTGTTCGACGGTGCAGCGTGAGTATTTCTGCCTGAAATCGTCCGTGATTTCCATCAATGTACGGCGCACTCGCTCCGCGTTAGCCAGCGCGGCGGAGTCCTCGGGGCTGTCCTGCGACACGTCTCTGAAACCCCTTATGCTGCGCACGAACGGGCGTGTAAAATGGCTGTAATATCTCAGCCCCCACGTATATACGTATTCTTCAAAATCCGCGGCCGCCTCTTCTCCCACGCCCAAAAGGCCTGTGCGGGTCATTTCGAGCAGATGCACGGCCGCGTCCCTGTTTATGCATGCGTTGAGCAGGGAGGAGATGAATTTGACGGGTATTTTCTGCCGCAGCGAAACCTTGCGGTGATAAAATACCGGTATGTCGTATTCTGCAAAGACCGTGTCCATATATGCCTCATAGCTCGACACATCGCTGGTCACTATTGCGATATCCCTGTATCTGACGCCCTCGTCCCTTACGAGCCTGCCTATGCACGACGCTATACGGTCTATCTCGTCATACGGGTCGCTCGCCCGGTAGAAAGAGACGTTCGGGGCAGGCTCTGCGTAAGCTTTGGGTGTGCGCGAGAACAGGTTTTTTTCCGCAAAGGCCATGACGGGGTTGTCCGACCACGGGTCCTCGAGGAACGTTTGGTCGGCATGTTCTCCGCATTCTTCGACAAATTTGAGTATACGCCTGTACACCGAGGCTACCGGAGCGGAAAAATCGAAATTTTCACGCGTGCTGAAAGTACGCAGGGACACCGTCATTTCAGCGCCCGAGAGCCAAAGGGTCTTGATGACGTTCAGCTCTGAGGCGTTGAGGACTTTGAAAAAATCGACAAAAAACGTATCCGTACCGAACAGGCCGCGCCTGGATATCTCTTCGCACATTACCTTCAGCTTGTCCCCGGGGTCGGTAAATCCTCCGTCTGCGAGCAGTCGGTCGTATTCGGCATATATCAGGGCTATGTCGTGTATTTTCGGCGAGGGGTATTCGTTTCTGTCGAGCCCGAGCGCCTGCGGCGGCACGCGATATATCTTCAGCTCATGTATTTGGCTGCACAGCGAGTCTATAAAGTGTATGCTCCCGCAGCTGCGGTAGTAGAGCATGTCCTGCTTTACGTTCTCATAGGCCTCTTTGACGAGTATTCTCATGCCTGCCTCGCCCAGCGCCCGCCCCGCGTCGGCGTAGGCGGCGGATATGTCCGAGGCCAGCCTTTTCATAGACAGTACCCTTATATTCCGCATTTTATTTTCGCCGAGTATGTCCATGTAGAACCGTTCGGCGGTCAGCGTGTACTGGTCGGGTACCAGTATGTATACCGAGCCTGTCTCGGCCTGCGCGGCCCGTTGCGCCGTTTGGCGCGCGAGCTTTACCGTATTTCTGCCCAGTATGAGATGGAACGGACGCATAGGGCCTCCTTTCTTTGCAGCTGCAAGGCATTAAGCTTAATTAAGAATTATTTTTTATCGGGCTTCCTTTTTATAAAAAGTAATTTTTTTAAGTCTTCGGTTATTGAATAATCGGTTATATTAAACATAACCCATTTCCCGTCGTGAAATGTCAGGGCACTGTCATAGGTTTCTATTACATGGGGTGATAGTTCATTTCTTATTTCTTCAGCTTTATTTCTTTCGTCTTTACCGAAAATAATCATGAACCCTAATGTATTCTCTCTGAAATAAAATGCGCATAAAGATTTCCCGCGTTTGCTGAATTTGTATTCATAAGTCCATTTTTTGCCGCCGTTATTCCAGGTTTGTTGCGTATCATATAACGATGTTATTTCATCGACAATATCATAAAAAATATTGACTTTATTTATACCGACCAATCTCTCTAATTCTTCTCTGCTTATATTTTCCATTTCACTTTTAGAATTACTTATTCAGCTCTCTTTCTAAATCTCTGATATATCTTTTCTGTCGGCTTTTTAAATAGGGCTTGGCCAATAGTTTCATGGCCGCATTATTTAACTCGATTTCTTCTGTAAAATCTATCTCAATATTGCCGTTCGGAAGCTCTTGGAATATACCCGACCATGTTCCTTTTAAATTGGCGTTTTTTAGGTCAAATTTATATACTTTCAGCTTTTCTTTTGACGTGACGGTAAAATAAGTAGGAAAATTATTTTTGGTATATTCGATAAAGTGCGTATTGTCTATAACTTCTATTTTAGATAAATCGCTGCGCCAGGCATAATAAGCGTTGTCTGTAATAATATCCCATAATCTGTTTTTATCACAGCTGAATTGCTTTTTTATATTCGACTTGATCATAAATTCCTCTATAAATTCTTATTTATTAGTTCAATACAGCTTTATACCCATTTGTCTTATCGCCGGTAATGGTAATAAAATATGATTCACCAAAGCGGGCTTCCCATGAGATAGGCTCCATATATTTTGTGATGACATCAGGATATATATTTTCATAATTGGGAACCACATATTCAGTTATGATTCGAAATTGCATAGACAGTTCGAAAGTATCAGAGATATTATTTAGTTCCTCCTTATTCCATACCACAATGTTATCAGAATCATGTTTGATTAACGACCTATCCGCATTTGATATACCTCCGCTGTATTCATGACCATCTGCACGATATTCATAAACCAGTAACCCAACAGCTTCTCCTACATCTAATTGTATGTGCAGGGCTATTTCATCAGCAGCAGGCGCATATTCGTTAGGAATTATCTGATTGTAAACTACGAGACTCAGTCCCAGCACAATCAATATCGAAACAATAATTCCGATTATCTTTTTCTTCATTTTAGAAATACTCCTGTTTATCTATTCATTCTTTTTTTGAATGTAAAAAATTCAAATTCCGGTTATAAAAGTAATTTTTTGCTTTTAAATAAGACATGTTTTCTTTAATCCAGCCGTTGTTTGCTACTACTTTATTTATTTTCATTTCTATTTTTATAGATTTAGTTTCAATAACCATTTCGTTTTCTAACAGACCGTTTTTCATCCTGAAGCTGTCTATTTCATCCCAAGAAATATATAAATTATCCGCAATATCCCAGTCTCCCCGGACAGGAAACAGATTAATCCCCTTTTCACTATAGCCAAACAGGTAAGATGTCGCTTGTTCAAACGCCGTTATGTTAACTATGCCGGCCGGCAAAACCCATTTTACTTTAGATTTTGTATGTCCGCATAAAATATTATTTTCATATTTGTAACCGTGTTTTTCCAGCTCGCTTTTAACTTTTTCTAAATTTAACATTTTTTCCCTCCGAAAATTGAATTTTTATTTTACTCTTTGAAAACCTGTATTTTCAGTTTGTTCGTTAAATGCTCAAACCCTATGTATGTCTGCTTTTATTAAATTCGTTATATCAAAAGCCTTTATTATTTGCGCTCATTTTTGGGTTTTTAGAAATTTATGGAAGCATATAAACCGCCGCAGTTCTCAATAATCACATTATCGCTATGAAAAAAAGAGGACTGCCGAAATGATAAATAAGGTGCATATATGCGGTATAGATACATCCGCTCTCAAAAGTCTCAGCGCGGAGGAAAATGACGCGCTTCTGCGCAGAATAAAGGGCGGGGACATACCCGCAAGGGAAAACTTTATAAAGGGCAATCTCAAGCTGGTGCTCAGCGTAGTGCAGCGCTTTTCGAGCCGCGGAGAATGTATGGACGACCTGTTTCAGGTAGGATGTATAGGGCTAATAAAAGCCATAGACAATTTCGACCTGTCCCAGCAGGTCAAATTTTCGACATACGCGGTGCCTATGATAATAGGGGAGATACGCCGCTATCTGCGTGACAATAACTCTATCAGAGTGAGCCGTTCCATGCGCGACACGGCCTACAAGGTGCTTACGGCCAAAGAACGGCTCACGCGCAAGCACAGCGCCGAGCCGTCCATAGAAGATATATCCAAGGAACTAGATATCCCGCGTCAGGATATAGTAGTGGCTCTGCAGGCTATCGTGGAGCCGATATCCCTTTTCGAGCCCGTGTATAATGACGACAGCGATTCGCTGTATATCATGGACCAGCTCAGCAGCAAGACCGAGACTGACAGCAACTGGATAGAGGAGATAAGCCTCAAGCAGGCCGCGTCCCAGCTTTCTGAGCGGGAAAAAACCATTCTGTCCCTGAGATATTTTTCGGGCAAGACGCAGATGGAGGTTTCCGATGAAATCGGCATTTCCCAGGCGCAGGTGTCCAGGCTCGAAAAAGGCGCGCTGAACAAGATAAAATCCCGTCTTTGACCGTTTTCCGATAAACCGAGCAGCCCGCAGTATTTGCCTGCGGGCGCTTGCGTATCGGTTAGAATATAGCTTTGCGCTGTACGGTGTAGCTTGCGGTAAACATTATCAGCGTCGCCAGCAGCTGGCAGAGCCAGGTAATGGGTATGAACCTGCGCAGCACCGCCATGAGCAGATATGTGCATACGGCGATGCATGCCACCAGCACATAATATTTGGGCAGTTCTTTGTGCGTCTTGCCTTTGTCGTGGAATACATATCTCTTGTTGATTATAAAGTTTATGGTCGAGGACACAAGCCTGGCGCACAAAAAAGACACCAGCAGCGGTACGGATTTGAATATTTCGAGCAGATCGCTGCTTATCTCTGCACCCGAAAATGCTACGTAGAACAGCAGGTTGAACAGCAGTATGTCTATGCATGAGGCGCATATGGAAGACAGTATGAATTTGCCTATATGCTTAAAGAACACCGAATACACGCGCATAGAGTCCTTGACCGTGCTGAAATGCGTGCTTTTGTTGTCGTTTATATATACGGTCTGTATGGGTATCTCTTTTATTTCATAGCCCTTGGCGCGCGCTTCCATGAGCATATTCATCTCGTACTCGAACCTGTTGCCCGCCGTGCCGAGGAATGCCCTGGCGCACTCGGGGGTAAAGCCTCTCAGCCCGGTCTGAGTGTCTTGTATCTTTATGCCTGAGGCTATCCTGAACACATTCCTCGTCATCACGTTGCCGAATCGAGATCTTGCCGGGACGTTGTCGTTCAGACAGTCGCGCGAGCCGAGAACCAAACAATCCGGGTTATCTATTGTGGCCTGAGCGACCCTCGCTATGTCCTCGGGCAGGTGCTGCCCGTCGCTGTCCGCTGTGACGATGCATTCGCATTCGGGATATTTGTCCAATATGTATCTGAAGCCGTATTTGAGCGCGTAGCCTTTGCCGTGATTGACTTCGTATCCGGTCACGTCGCTGCAGCCAAAAGCTCTGCATCTGTCAAACACCGGCTTGAAGTCCGGTCCGCTGCCGTCGTCTACCAGCACTATTTTAAGAAAATCCATTTTTTCAAACTGTTCCATCAGCGGTATGAGCAGCTCCTCCACAGGCTCATACGCGGGGATCAGCACCACAGTTTTGTCCGTTGCCATTTCGGGAATTTTCCCCCTGTTCCGTATTTGCTCGCAGTCCGTGCGTCGCCCCTCAGCGCCGGCGGACCGCCGTATATGCAATTCTGCGAAATCATTAACTGACTCCGAGACTAAGTATACCATACTTTTGCCGAATTTTCAACATAAAATCAGCCGCTTTCGGCCGTATTGTCAAAAATGCGGACAATAACGGCGCGGAGTCTACTCCGCGCCGTATGGCATAAGCGGCAGCTTGGTGCGAATAGTGATGCCTTTTTCCCTGTTTGCGCTTCAGCTCTCGTTATTTCCGGGCCGCATGTCATAGATACTGCTTCAGAGACGTTATGCTGCCTTCCTCGAGTACGAGCAGCCTTTGGGCGAGCGCTTTGTTTTCTTGGGTGACGGTGGGGTAGTTCTTTATCTGCCTGATTATGTCTATCATGCCCATTGTGCTGCCCTGTATCACCATTTCCGCTATATGCGAGCCTGTTTTGTCATTGGCCAGGTTCATTTTTACTGCGGTAGAGGTCATGAGCTTTTTGAATTTCGGCACGCCTTTTGCCCGTTCGTTAAGCGTGCGCAGCCGCTCGGCCGCTATGTTATATATCGCCTTATACTGTTCGTATTCTCTTTTAAGCTCATATTGCAGGTCGTTGTCCTTGACGACGTCTATTATTTGCTGCAAAGTGTTTCTGCCCATCTCCGCGTTTTTATATATGAGCTTGAGCATGATCTCGTCCGATTGCATCCGGTACCTCCTGTTTTCGGCGCGCTCTTTTGTCTGTCGCGCGCAGGATATAATACTTCCGTTTCGCCGCTCGGCGCACGGACGTGTGTAGTCATATTCTTTGCAGGCTTTGCGCGTTTTATACCGTGCGCTGAGCCGTTTTGGAGGCCATACGAGGTGTAAAATCCCGCTATTTATTTTTTTGCTCGTTCTAAAAATGCACGTCTGACAAAAAAAAGTATGGAATATAGATGTGTTTAATAATTTAAAAGTTGATTTGGTTTAAAAAATACATTCCGTTCGTTTGTACATTTGCAGTATTTTTATATTTTCAAAAATATGCGCTAAAATTAGAGCATAAAAAACCGGAACCGCTGAAAACGGTTCCGGTGCTGTGTTTGAACCCCATGCTCGAGCGCATGCGGAAGATGTACGTGCGATATTACTTGAGTTCGACTTTGGCGCCCGCGGCTTCGAGAGTTTCTTTCATCTTCTCTGCGTCTGCGGCAGGAACGGCCTCTTTGACCGTCTTGGGTGCGCCGTCGACAAGTTCCTTGGCGTCTTTGAGTCCGAGACCGGTAATCTCCTTGACAGCCTTTATGACAGCCATTTTGCTCTCGCCTATCTCTGCCAGGACTACGTCGAACTCGGTCTTCTCCGCAGCGGCAGCTTCGGGAGCGGCAGCGCCTCCGGCTACTACTGCTACCTGAGCGGCGGCGGAAACACCGAACTCCTCTTCGAGCGCTTTGACGAGCTCGTTGAGCTCAAGAACGGTAAGGGATTTTACTTCTTCGATTAAATTGGTGATCTTTTCGCTGGCCATTTTATTATCCTCCGATCAAAATGTTATGTCGGCGCATATGCAGCGCCTAATGTTCCGCGTATTTTGCCCGCGCGGTCGGGGTACGTCATTCGGCAGCTTCGGTCTGAGGCTGCGCCTGCTTGTCTGCAATAGCCTGCAGGGCGATAGCGAGTCCCTGTATGGGAGAAAGCAGGCAGTACAGCGTCTTGGACAGCAGGTCTTCCTTCGAGGGTATCTCGGAAAGCTCCGCTATCTTGGCCGCGTCTGCAAATTCTCCGTCGATGAATCCCGCTTTGACTTTGAGCTTGTCGTTGGTCTTGGCAAACTTGCACAGAACTCTTGCGGGCGCTACGACGTCGTCTCCTGACAGGGCTATGGACGTCGTTCCGTTAAGTATCTGATCGAACGTATCCCCGTAGCCCGCCTCTTTCATGGCGAAGCGCGCCAGCGTGTTCTTGATGACCGAATAGTCTACGCCTGCCGCGCGCAGCTGTCTGCGCAGGTCGGTGTCTTCCTGTACGGACAGACCGCAGTAATCTACCAGCACGCAGGATCCCGCATTCTTTATCTTTTCGGCAAGTGCGGATACGGCGGCTTTCTTTTCGTTTAAAATCTTCTCGCTGGGCATGGAATTTTCACCTCCGTAAAAAAAATCTTTCGTATCCTAAAACGGCACGAAAGAGTACGGTATATTATCCGAAGTATATCAAACATTACTCTTCCTCGATAGGATATTTAAGCGCCGGGCGCACCTATTGTCTTAGGAACCTGTAGATTATACCATATCCCTGCGGGTTTGTCAATATGTTTGCGCTCGGATTTTCGTATATTTAGCTATTGGGTAAAAAAAAATAACTTTCTTTTTTTTGAGCTTGTCCGTCAGGCGCCGGTTTTTGCCGCAAATAGGGGCGTGGATTGACTTTTATCCGAGATATGGTATAATGTAAGCGAAGCGGGGGTCGAGTTAAATTCGAAACATTGTTTTTATATGTTTAACCTTTATTTATGTACGTGATGTGAATATCGTTAAACATTCAGGAACAAAGTATCTAATTTAATCGGCCTGACTACTGTCTGCAGGACGCCGCGCCCGCTTCCGTAAGTATGGCTGCGACGGAGGTTTTTTATGACTGCAAACGACATGCAATTTATCCAGGACCAAATCGGGTATAGGTTTAAAAATCCCGATCTGCTGCGCCAGGCGTTCGTCCGCAGGTCTTATTCGGAGGAGAACGGCGGGGAGAACAACGAGGTCCTCGAATTTATAGGAGACAAAGTGCTCGATTTCGTTATCGTCAAGCTCCTGGCCGAAATACACGGCCGTTATGCCGGCGATCAGGAGGGCTTTGATTCCGACAGGGACTACGATGAGTTTACCTGCGAATACCGCGAGGGCAAGCTGACGGAGATCAAGAAGAGCCTGGTGGAGAAGAAGATGCTCGCCCACAGGCTGGATGTGCTCGGATTCGCGGATTTCCTGATAATGGGCAAGGGTGACGCAAAAAATAATGTCGCGGAACAGGATTCGGTAAGAGAAGACCTGTTTGAGGCCATAGTCGGCGCCGCGGCGCTGGACTGCGATTGGGATTTGGACGAGATACAGGATATCGTCGAGGTGATGCTAGACCCCGAGGGCGAGCTGTCCGAGGATCCCGAAAAGAATCCCGTGAGGATAATACAGGAATGGACGCTTAAGCACAGTGGGTCCGTACCGATGTATCATTTTGAGAAGGCGAGCTATCAGTCGACGTGGTACTATCCGTTTCGGGGCGTTTCTCAGTCCGTAGACCCTATGTCCCGCGGCGATATAGGCAAGCTGCAGTTCTGCTGCCTGCTTAAGATAGACGACTCTCTGCCGGTATTTCGCGGCTACGGCAAGTCCAAGAACGAGGCCCGCAGATCCGTCTGCAAACTGGCCTATGACTATCTTGCGGATAAGGGCCTGCTGTCGTCGATACGCGATGAGATCCCCGACCCCAACAGAGCCGCTGCAATAAATCAGCTCGAGACATTGGCAAGGCGCGGATATTTTTCCGTTCCGAAATACAAGTTCAGCCTGCGCTACGATACTGTCGGCAATACTGTATGGAGCGCCGAATGCATTATCGATGGCTGCGCAAAAAGATTTGGCGGCAAAGCGTCGTCAAAAAAAGAGGCGAAAAAATCCGCCGCTTACGCGATGCTGAAATATGTCCTGGCGAGCCGTGGTTCGATAAAACGCAGATAATACGGCCTTTGCATTTCGTGCGGGATACGGCCCGCGCGGCTGTATTTGTGTCGGATGGTGTATCTCCCTGCGCGGCAGGTGCGGCCTGAGAGCAGCGCACCGAAATTGACGAGAACTCCGTCCGTGCAGTCCGCCGCTTTTTCTGTACAGCAGAACGCCGTGCGGCTGTCTGGGTCCGCACGGCGTTGTCGGTATGTATGTTTTAAGCTCCTGCGTCTTGCCTGCAAGGCTCCTGAAGCCTGCGTCTGATATATTCTCCGATGTCGTCCGCATTGAGCTTGAGTGCGAAAGAAAATTCCTGTTCTATTATACTCTGCGCTTCCTTCATTATCTTTACATCAGCGCCCGTCAGCGCGCCGTCTGCGGCCTTCATGCGCATGCGGCTGACCAGCAGTATAAGGTCTCCCTCGTCTCTGTTGTACAGTATTTTCTGAAAGTGCGCCAGCCTTTGTTTGCGGTCGGCTATCCACGGCAGCTGCCTGCCTTTTACACTGCTGATGATGTCGTCTATCTGCTCGGGGGACAGAATGGGGCGCATCCCGTTCAAGGGCGCGCTGTCCGCAGGCACATATACCGTGGAATTTTTTTGAAATACGGGCGACAGCACGAAGTAGTACCCGCCGTTTCTGTTGGAATCGGGCTGCATGAATTTCATGCCGTCTATTCTGCATATGCCCCATGTCCTGTAGTTGACATAATCGCCTTTTTGAAGCACAAAAATCCCTCCCCATGCGGCTGTTGACCCGTGCGCGTTTCGGCAGTTCTCTGCGCTTTACGGTCGGTTCGTCAAAGATTGTTTCATGCTGCTGCGTCTTTCGGCGCTGCGCGGACAGTTGTCCCGCGGCAAACTGTATGCATAAAACATTCCTGTCTTACATTATTATTATACCAAAAAGCGGATGCGGATTTCAAAAGGCATTTTCAACAAAAAATATCCGATTCCGCACGGATAAAAGCCGTGCTTTTTTACGCACGCACGAATTGGCCGAACTGTTTTATACATTGCCTCGGGCCTGCCTGCGGCTGATTGACTTTCGGCGGCTTTTATGATATCATTACATATAGAGTATTTTGGGCCTGCGTGCTTATTCGGAGAAGTCGGACTGCCGAAAAAAAATAACGGGTACGCAAAAGGCGCCCAGGGCCGATGGGGGGATGGCCGGGCGCTTTTTGCGTTTGATATATATGGAGAGTATCGGATAAGCTGGTTATTTGTACAGCGGCAGTTTGTATGTCAGCGAAGAGCGGTTGTTTATCCTTATTCTGTCCGCGATCATAGCGATAAATTCCGAATTGGTCGGTTTGCCTCTGTTACTGTTTACCGAATAGCCGAATATCGCTGTCAGAGTATCGACGTTTCCTCTGTCCCAGGCTACTTCAATGGCGTGGCGTATTGCTCTTTCCACCCTGGACGACGAAGTGCCGTATTGTTTGGCTATGGTGGGGTAGATTATCTTTGTTACCGCGTTTATGGATTCGGGAGATTTTACGGCCAGGATTATGGCAGCTCTGACATAATGGTATCCTTTGACGTGTGCCGGGATCCCTACTTCGAGTATTATCGATGTCACCTGGCTTTCTAAATCGTCGAACATGTTGGGTATGGGGGATTTCTGCGGTTCGGCTTTGACTGGGGCGGGTTCTCTGCGGCGCGTATCGTCGCATACCTGCCATATCCTTTCGGCAAGTATGTCGAAGTCAAGCGGCTTCATCATATAATACGACGCTCCCATCTGCATGACTTCCTTGATGATGCTGTCGCTGGCGATGGAGGAGACGGCTATGAATTTTGTATGGTTGTCCGGGTCATTGCCGATAGCCGCCTTGAGGAATGCGATGCCGTCTATTTTAGACAGCACTATGTCGAACAGTACGACGTTTGGCGTGAAGTTTTCTATCAGCTTCAGCGCCTCGTTCGGGTCTGCCGTGCACGCTATTACGCTGAATCCTTTCATAGAAAGCATGTCCGCCGCCATTTTTCTGAAATCCGAATTATCGTCCAGTATTAATACGGATCTTTTTTTGTCCTGAATATCCACTGCCAATGTTTTTCCCTCCGTTAACTTTATTTACGTACATATTGTACCATATGGATTTATTCGTTGCAAGATTGTAAAGGGCAATTTCGAACTTAACTTATCGACAAGAAGCTTTTAAAAAACGAGCAAACAAAGCATGTTATACAAAAACGCCGTCGATTGATACAATTTCGTTGTAATATTTTGCACATTTTGGGTTGACGTCGTTTTTTGCATGAAAGGGCATATTGATGAATAAGTGATACTTCTGTTTCTGCAAACGGCGCCAATACGCCGGCATTTGATAAAATCATAAGGAATATTTTGTAATATGGCTGTATTTTCTGCTGATAACATAGGTATGTCGTACGGTGCGCGGGATATATTCCGCGGCGCGTCATTTAAAGTCGAGGCTTCGGATAAGATAGGATTAGTCGGCGTAAACGGGGCGGGCAAAACTACGCTCCTGCGTATTTTGGCGGGACAGGAGCGCCCTGATTCGGGCACTGTCGCCAAAGAACGCGGACTTGTCATATCCTATATGCGACAAAACGGCGATTTGGAATTTGACGGTACTCCCGAGCAGGCGGTTTTGGGGTCGTTCGGACAGCTTGTAGATATGGAAAAACGGCTCGAGCTTATGGCCGCCGACCTCGGCCGCGACGCCTCCGCCGTAGAACGGTATAACAAACTCCGTGACAGGTTTGCAGACCTGGGCGGACTTACTTTCCGCAGCCGCGTACGCTCGGCGCTTTTGGGGCTGGGGCTTACGGAAAATGAGCTGGCGCTGCGTGTTTCTGACCTGAGCGGAGGGCAGCGCGCAAGGGTGCTGCTGGCAGTGGCTCTTCTTTCCGGCGCGGGTTTGCTGCTGCTGGATGAGCCTACAAACCACCTCGGCTCCGCCGCCATAGAGTGGCTGGAGGACTTCCTTTTGTCATATCGGGGCGCGGTGATGGTCGTGTCTCACGACAGATTTTTCCTCGACAGGATATGCGGCCGAATATTCGAGCTGGAGAACTGCCGTCTTAGTATATATAAGGGCAATTACTCGAAATACCGTGAACAGAAGGAGTTTGACCTCAAGACTTTGCAGCGCGACTATGAGGCCAAACTGAGCCAGGTCAGGCGCATAGAGGGTATCATAGAGCAGCAGCGGCGCTTCAACCAGGCCAGGAACTACGTGACGATAAAAAGCAAACAAAAGCAGATAGACCGTATTATGGATACTGTAGTCAAGCCCGAAGCTCCGCCGTCGGATATACATTTCGGCTTTAAGAGCGCGGGCGGCTGCGGCAGGGACGTGCTCATCTGCGAAGGGCTCGGCATGGCCTACGGCTCCAACGTGCTGTTTAAAAATGCGGACATTTATATAAATAAAGGTGAGAAAGTTTTTCTTGTAGGCGCAAACGGCAAAGGCAAGTCCACTCTTTTGGGCATTATCACGGGCCGCACAGCTCCCACTGCGGGCAGTATACGGCTCGGCGCGGGCGTTAAGATAGGCTACTATGCCCAGGACAGATGCGACCTGGACGATAACAAAAATATATTTGAAGTCATATCGGACGCTTATCCGCGCATGGATCAGACTTCGATACGCTCCGCCCTGGGTGCGTTTCTGTTTAAGGGCGACGACGTGTTCAAGCCTGTGCGCGAGCTCAGCGGCGGAGAGCGCGCACGGGTCTCTTTGGCCAGGCTTATGTTGTCGGATACCAACTTCCTTATACTCGACGAGCCTACCAATCATCTCGACATCTCCTCCAAAGAAGCGCTTGAGGCCGCGCTGCGCGGATATGACGGCACGGTTTTGGCGGTATCTCATGACAGATATTTTATAGACCGGCTGGCAGACAGGATATACTTTATTTCAGACGGGCGCATATGCTCTCACGACGGCAACTATTCCTCGCTTTACGAACGTCTTAAAAATGACTCGCATCCGCCTGAACCCGAAAAAAGACCGTCCTCGGCCGCGGAGGATTACAAACGCCGCAAGCAGGATGCGTCTGAGCAGCGCAAGCGTCTCAGAAGGCTCGAACAGCTCGAACAGCTCATCAAATCGTCCGAGGCGCAGCTGCAGAGCCTGACCGACGAACTGCAATCAAACGCCTCTGATTATAAAAAACTCGCAGAGATATCCGAAAGTATGACGGAGCTGAA
>CALXAN010000083.1 GCA_944386305.1 uncultured Clostridia bacterium | reverse complement strand
CCTTAAGATAAGCCAGCTCCTCCTCGAGTTTTTTCAGTCCGTCTTTGGTAAGTACGAGATGTTCCATTGTTCTTATTCCCCTTTTTCAATTTTTCCTTTTAATACTTCTGCCGCTTTCATAAACTGAGCGTCCTGTTCTCGAGTAAGGCTGTAGAACCTGAGGGTTTCATCCTCGCTGAGCGTAACAACTTCGTCGGGAACAAGACCTATACCGTTAAAATCAATGCGGCTCTTGGTAAAATAGCGGAACGTGGTGAGCTTAAGCCCCGACCCGTCGGAAAGCCTGAACGTACGCTGTCCTATAGCTTTGCCGTAAGACTGCGTGCCTATGAGCTCCGCTCCGCAGACGTCCCTGAGCGTAGAGGAAAACAGCTCGCTGGCACTGGCGCTGTCGGAATTGATAAGTACGACGCACGGCAGGTCGCTTATCCTCGAGCCTGTGGAATATTCTACGGTTTGACCATCCTTGGATTCGATAAAGATTATCGGCTCGCCCTCGGGCATGAGCATGTCGAGCATATGCTCGACCGTGTCGAGATTGCCTCCGGGATTATTGCGCACATCGAATATGAAGCCCTCGACGCCTGCGGAAATAAGCGTGGTAAGCGCGTCCTTAAATTCTTCTTCTGCCACAGACGTAAAGTTGTGTATCTGTATATAGCCCAGGCCGTCGTATTGGCTGTAATCGACCTCGCGCTGCACAAAGTCCTGCCTGAGCATATTAAACTCCAAATCCTGCGCCGGAGTATCCGCAGAGCCGCCGCGGCGCACTCCGACGGTTACGGAGGACCCCTCTTCTCCCAGCAGCATGTCTACAGCCTGTTCATACGTCATCGCAGTGATATCCTGCCCGTCAACAGATACAATTCTGTCGCAGGGCCGCAGTCCTGCGGATTCGGCGGGAGAATTGCCTATAACCCTATAGACAAACAGGCCGTCCGATATATCCTCGGTATTCCTGACCGTTATGCCTATGCCGGTAAAATTGCCCTCTCTCGAAGACATGGTGTCGGCATAAGCGTCCGCGTTGTAATAGGCGCAGTACATATCGTCCTCCAAGCCGTATACATAGCCGGAATACACATAGTCCTCCGCCACGGACTCGTTAAAGTCGTATATCGCATACCTGTCTATATACGCCTGTATCTCTGCCAGCTTATCCGAATAATCCGCCGCAGACCCTGCGGGACGGAATAAGGCGTTGTACATAAAAAATGAGAGAAAACATGCGAAAGCTGTCACCAGCACCGAGCAGACAGCCGTTATAACTATGTTGCGCGTTTGTTTATTCACAAAACAGACCTCCTGACAGTGCAGAGAAATTAAATAGTTCCTTATAACGAGCAGGGCCAACTACACGCTCTGTATACGGCGTCCGCTCCGCAATCCCGCGGAGCGGACGTGTCAAAACCGAGCAAACCCGTGCAAAACGGAAATGGGCTCTGTACCGCCGGTACCGTTCACATCAATTATATGCAGACTCTATCGGACGTTATTCAGCCTCGTTTAAAAGATATGTCAGAGCGTACTGCAGCTGGTTGTCCTGACTGTGATCCAAATCAGGGAATTGCTCAGACGCATCTAACTGAGACTGATAGTTCGGCGTAACGCCCACGCCGTTGAACGACTCGCCCGACGGGCGTATATACTCATATACAGACAGCACAATCGCCGTATTGTTCGACAGCGGTATCTCGCGCTGAGCCAAGCCCGCGCCCGCCGAAGTCTCGCCTATGACCACCGCAAGTCCGTTGTCCTGCATTGCGGCAGAAAACACCTCGGACGCGCCCGAAGTATAATAATTCTGCAAAATAACTATATCCATCTCCGTATATTCGTCTGAAGTGGAGGTATAGAGAGTATTTTTTGAAGAATCTCTTTCCCTGCGGGTGCATATGGTGGTGGCAGGCATGATAAAGTCTGCGACCTCGATCATGCTGTCAAAATCCCCGGCAGCGTTATTGCGCACGTCTATTATGAGTTTCGATACGGCCGGGTTGTTCTCGTCGCCCGCAGAGAGAGTCGAATACGCGTCTCTGAAAGCGCTGAGAGTAGAATTATCGAACTCGCTTATATATATATAGCCCACGCCGTCTCCGAGAAAAGAATATGAGACGGTGTTTATGGTATATGCTTCATAATAAAGGGTATATGTTATCAGATCCGAACTGTCCGCTCTCAGGAGCTCTATCTCGCAGGACTCGCCGGGCTCGCGCGCCAAACCGGCCACGGCGTTCTTGTAACCGAGCTCGGTAACGCTCACGCCGTCAAGCCGCATTATTATATCGCCTATGTTCACCCCGGCCTGATCCGCTGGGCTGCCGCGGCTGACAGACTGCACTCTGAGACACTGCGTACTTTTGTCATATGAGGACCTGATGCCGCTCTCTATCTGTGTGTTGGTGCTCGAATACCTGTTTACGACATAGTTGTTTTCATTAAGATAATAGGAACCGGGATCGCCCAAACCGTCGATATACCCGGAGATGATCCCGTCCTGTATATTCACATAATCGGTAGAAGTATCTATACTGTCGATATAATTATCCACTACGATGCGTTCGACGTTGCTCAAATTCAGATACATCTGCTGGCTGTTGCCGATATCGTTTACTATACCGCTTACATAATAATACGTGCCCACAGCTGCAAGCACGGCGGCTGCGATCACAAGGAAAAAGACCGTGCCGATCCTTACCGTTTTATTTTTCATAGCCATCTCCGTGCCGGTTATGCCGGCTCATCGGCCGAAGGCCGATAAAATCAAAAAGCCGTATGCGGTACAGCCCCCGCATAAACGGCATATGACGGGCTGCCGTGCGCCAAGTATCTTTGAGGCACACACGTACGGCATCCGCAAACAAAAGAGTCTCAATATCGATAAAACAACATGACAATATATGACTCATGTCCGGCGACGTGTAATATATCCGTCGCCGGACATTATGCTGACCTATCGGATTTATCCTCTTATCAGATCCTGGATGGATTTTCTTGAGCCGCTGTTGTCATAAGTGACGTAGTCCGCCGGGTCATAATATGTACCGTTGTACATTATCGTAAAATGCAGGTGATTTCCTGTACTGTTGCCGGTAGTGCCGACATAGCCTATGATATCTCCCTGTTTTACCTTCTGACCGACGCTGGCGCCTATCCTGGACTGATGACAATACGTAGTGATGAGGCCCGAACCGTGATCTATAGTGACCTTATATCCTCCGCCGGTATTCACCCATCCGGCCTGTATAACGGTGCCGTCTCCCGCAGCGTGTATCGGAGTGCCTGATGCGGCGGGTATATCCATACCGGTGTGGAAATTGGGCTTGCCGTACAGAGTACGCCAGCCGAATGACGAAGATAC
The DNA here is from genome assembly GCA_944386305.1 of uncultured Clostridia bacterium. GTDB lineage: Bacteria > Bacillota > Clostridia > Oscillospirales > UBA644 > CALXAN01. The sequence goes on along the minus strand of CALXAN010000083.1, from coordinate 20,675 downwards.
TCTCGAATATCCGGGCAGAGGCCATATAAACTCGCCATCAAGATAAGATATGCCCGGGCTCTGCGTGGAGGACAGCGCGGATATCTTCTTGTCGAGCTCTTCCTCGAGTGCGTCATATCTCTCCTGCTCGGCTATTATAGAAGTTTCCTGAGCTGCCAGGCTGGCGATGGTTCTGTTGAGCTCAGACTGCTTGCTGTTCAAATCCGACTTGGTTGAGTTGAGCTCATCCATGACGGCCTGCTGTTCTGCAAGATTGGCCTCGATGGCGGCCTTAAGCTCTTCGGTACGAGTGATCTGGGTCTTGACTTTCTCTATGACCGTGCGGTCGTACTCCGCCACCACATTGACCAAATCCAAACGAGTAAACATCTCCGACAGCGAATCCGACGACAGCAGTATCTCGAGCGTAGACATATTTCCCGCTTCGTAGGAAGCGCGGGCGCGCTCCCTGAAAGCCTGCATGTCTTCATCGTAAGTAGAAGCAAGCTCTTCCAGCTCCGCGTTCTTTGCATCCACGTCGGCGGATATCGCGGAAACAACGGCGTTCATGGCCGATATTTCACTATTGAGACTGGCTATCTGCTCCTCGAGTATCATTTTAGCCTTAAGCTGAGTAGCCTTGCTGGCCTGAGCCGCGGCAAGCTCGTCTTCGAGCTCCTCGGCCCTGGCCTGTATCTGTGCCAGCTCCCGCTTTGCAGCCGCCAGCTCAGACTCAGTAGAAGCCTCGGCAGGATCCGAGCTGCCCGAAAAGATCAGGCAACAGGCGGTAATGCAAAACACCGCTGCGGTAAGTATAATACTTATCGATTTCTTCTTATCCACGACAAAGTACCTCCTTATATCACACTGACAAATATCTCTTTACGGGTACGACAGAGCCGATAATGCCGACCAGCAGGCCGACAAGGATAAAGCACAGCGGCATATATCCGAAGCTCTGCGATATGCTTATGGGATCGAACAGCCCCAAATCAGTCATCAAAGGCGCAAGTATGGAATTGTACAGCCCCAGCTCTATCAGATAACCTAACACGCCCGACACAAGGCCTATGAGCATGCCCTCGATAAAATACGGGAGCTGGATATAGAAGTCGGACGCGCCGACATAGCGCATGATATATATCTCGTCCTTGCGGCTGAAAACGGAGAGCTTGACGGAATTGGTGATTATAAATACTGACGTCACAAGGAATATGGCGACTATGCATATACCCATAAACGACATTATCTGTCGTATGCTCACCAGCTTGTCCACAAACTCGTACGGGGAGCGGATGGCTCTTTCGCCGTTTGCGAAATATCCTATCTGATCGACCTTTTCTATCTCGTATACGGTTTGGTCAAATTTGCTCAAGTCCACGATCTCTATAATATATGAGGGTCGGAACACCGAGGGATCAAGCCCCTCAGTAAGAGAGCTGTCCCCGAGTATCTGAGAATAATTCTCCAGCGCCTGCTCCGGCGACTCGTATTTTACCGACGACACATTGCTTATATCGCTCAGGCTCTGACCGGCAGCCTCTATCTGCTCGGGGGTAGAATCCTCTTCAAGGTACACCACTATCTGATTCTCATCGCCCACACTGTCGAGAAACGCATTGACGTTCATCAATATCAGCAGCATACTGCCGAGGAATATAAGGCACACTGTCAATACAGTGATAGACGCTAAAGACAATATAGTGTTGCGAAACACATTTTTTACCGCGTTTTTAAACGCAAAAAACAAGCTGTCAAGACTCATGCTTCGCTCCTCCTGACCTCCGGCTCGTCAGAGACGATTCGACCGTGATCGAGGGTTATTACCCGCTTGCCCAATATGTTGACCAAATTGTCGGCGTGCGTGACTACCACCACGGTTATCCCGCTTTTGTTTATATAATCGAGCATACGCATCATTTCCAGCGAAAGACGGCCATCAAGATTGCCGGTAGGCTCGTCCGCGAGTATAACCTTGGGCGCGTTGACGATAGCCCTGGCCAGCGCTACGCGCTGCTGCTCGCCGCCCGACAGCTGATCGGGCATGGAGTTCTTCTTGCTGGACAGATTGACGATCTCAAGCACAGCCTCCACACGGGATTTTATCTCTCTTCTAGGTCTGCCCACGGCACGCATTGCGAACGCCACATTATCGTAGACATTTATGGAAGATATGAGTCTGAAGTCCTGAAACACTACGCCCAGCTGCCGCCTGTACTTGGGGATCTGACGACGGGTGAGTTTTTTTACATTATATCCGCCGAGGACAGCGTCCCCGTACGTGGGGGCTTCCTCGCCCAAAAGAAGCTTGATTATACTGGACTTACCGGCGCCGGACGCGCCTGTGATGAAAACGAACTCGCCGCTGTCTATATGAAACGTAACCTTGTCGAGAGCGACAGTGCCGTTCTTATGGATCTTGGTAACCTTGTTCAGGTCGATCACCGATAAATCATCTCCTTTGTTTTACGGCATTGACGCCGAACAAAACCGACGCCGTAATAGGAAAAACAACGCCTGCGCTCGATTTGACGCGCACCGCAGTGCGCCGAAAGTGCAGCGCCGATACATTCATAGATAAAACTACATATCATGCAGAATAATATAAGCAAGGTCAGTTCAAAATTCACGCCTCTGTCAGCCTCAGTACAGCGAAAAAGCGTCAGACAGACGACGATACAATATCCGAAATAAAAGCAGCCTATAAGCTCTGCAAAAGCAAATGTGATATACCTATCACATTTGTCCTCCAAATCCGCCGTTTGCCTCTGCGATTTGAGCCGCAGAGGCAAATAGAATCATATTCTACCCCATATCCGCATATAAAAAACAGGTGTGTCAGGGTGTTTTCAAACCGTAAGAATGTCCGCTCGGCAGAGCGAAAGCTGAAAAAGCGAATCAGAATTTGGTAGGATTGGACGCCAAATATTTACGAACCATCAGCGCGACCTTAAATACAATGGCATGATCAAACTGCTTCAGATCCAGTCCCGTAAGGCGGCGGATCTTTTCGAGCCTGTATACGAGCGTATTTCGATGTACAAAAAGTTTGCGCGAAGTCTCGGACACATTAAGATTGTTCTCAAAAAACTTTTGGATAGTAAACAAAGTCTCGTGATCCAAGGAATCTATCGAGCCTTTCTTGAACACTTCGGAAAGGAACATATTGCACAGCGTTGTGGGAAGATAGTAAATAAGCCTGCCGATGCCCAGGTTGTTGTAAGACATTATGACTCTTTCGACGTCGAAGACCTTGCCGACCTCTATGGAAACCTGCGCCTCTTTGTAGGAACGCGCGATATCCTTCAAAGACGAGACGATAGTGCCTATACCGATAACTACCTTGGTGTAGAACTCGCTGTTGAGAGTATCGACGATAGAACGGGCAAGCTTCTCCAAATCTTTGGGGTCGGTATTGGCGCGAACTTCCTTTATCAGCGCTATGTCGTTCTCCCCTATATTGATGACGAAATCCTTGGCCTTCTCCGGGAAAAGGCTCTGAATAATATCATAGGCGAACATCTCCGTGCGGTCAAGCAGCCTTATGAGAATGACTACCCTGTACGCATCGTCGTTGAAGTGCAGCTCCTTGCCCTTGGCGTATATATCCCCGGGCAGAATGTTCTCCAATATTATATTCTTGATAAAATTAGCCTTATCGTATTTCTCATCGTAAAACTCGTTTATAGCACCCAAAGACGCAGCCAGTATACCGCACAGAGTCTGAGCAAACTGGTCCGTACCGCTGACGAACACTAATTTCTCAAGCTTAACGCGCGAGCCTATAGCCCTGTAAGTATAGCCGTTGTATGTGCTGACTTCCGACATAGCCATGATATCCGAGGCTTTCATGCCCACGGGCTGCCCCACCATGCTCAAATCACTGCAGGCGACTATCGACGCGGCATCATCAGTGACACCGATTACTCGGTCAGTGCAATCTTTCATCTGCTGTATCATGCCTTGGTAAAGCTTACTGGACATATGCAAAAAATCCTTTCGGTTCAATATAAAAAAACAACAGCGCCGCACATGCGGCATCTAACAGAAATAACAAAAAAAGCTTTTGACAAGCTATTCCTTTGATATTTTACTATACTTTGCTCCAAAAATCAAGGGGAATTGTAAAAAAAACACATACGAAACATATCTTTTTATGTAAAATAACTAAAATCTTACAACTTTGTCATAATTCGGAGCATCCGAAGCAAGGACAGAGGCGCGGTCACGCGCCAGCTGTGCAACTAACTCGTCCACGCCCGAAAACCGAATCTCGGGCCGCAGATAACGCACGAAAGAGACTGTCGCCGGGCATCCGTATGCATTCAAATCTCCCACGTCGGAACCGTCGGCAGCGCACAAGAGGTTAGTTTCCGCCATAGTCCGCCCTGACGAAGATACGGTGGGGGCAGTGCCTATATTAGTCATAGAACGCCATAAGCACCCGCCGACAACGGTAACCGTCTCATACACGCCCCTGCCGGGAACGGCCAGCGAGATGTCGGGCGCTATATTTATGGTAGGATATCCGAAAGATGTGCCTTCATGTCTGCCGTGAACGACTCTGCCTTTCATATAAAAATATCTGCCGAGCATTGCACAGGCTGTGCCCATATCCGCGTCGGCTACACTCCTGCGTACGGCGGTAGAGCTGACCGCGCGCCCGTCGGGCAGACGGGTAAGTGGCACGACTGTATGCGCCAATCCGTGAGCCGAAGCATACAAGCCTATGTTATGAGCGTTGCACAGGCCGCCCCTGCCGAAGCAGAAATTCTCACCGCATACCACGCAGGTGCAATCCAGCTCGGAAACGAGCATGTCCAAATACTCGTCGGCCGTCATGTCCGCAAACGCCTTGTCAAAATCCACCGACACTATCCTGTCTGCACCCAAATCGTACAGCAATCTGTCGCGGTCGGACAAAGACATGACTGAGGCAACTGCGTGCGCGGGGTCAAGGAAATTCTTGGGGTTATTGTTGAAGGTATATATATACAGCGGCTCACCGCGGAGGTCGGCCATTTTTTTTGCAGCACGCACAAGGTCGGCATGGCCTATATGGACGCCGTCAAAATTACCGGTTAGAACAACAGACATCTTCTACCTCTCCGTGTCCGATCTATTTTGCCATATACATTTTATCCCGCCGTCTGCACATCGGGCAAGGCCGAGAAAAGCCCCGCCTTCAGAGTATGCGCGCACAAGCGTTCCGACCCGAAGTTCCGCAGGCTTGAGCCTATTATAGGCTATCAGCCCGCCGTTGAGATAATATCTCTGCCCATCTGACGGGACAATACATCTGCCTGCGTCGGCAAAAGCCGCCTCGGCCCCGACGCAAATCCCGGACAATCGTCCGGACTCGGCATATTGTATAATCTCATCGAGAGGATGGGCCTGAGACAAATCAAAGCCGTTCGATCTTGTCCTGCGCAGAGACGTCATCGTGCCCCCGCAGCCCAGCCGGGCTCCGAGCTCGTCGCATATCGTGCGTATGTATGTGCCGCGGGAACATTTGACGCGGATACTGTATTCGTTGCAGCCTACGAGGCCGAGACATTCTGTCTCGTATATCTTTACCGTACGGCTCTTGCGCTCTATCTCTATGCCGCTTCGGGCCAGTTCGTACAGCTTGCGCCCTGCGACCTTTACAGCCGAATACATGGGAGGCGTCTGAGACAGATCGCCCTCAAACGACTTCAGCGCCGAAACGAACCGTTCCTGTGAAACATCGACGGGACTGCGCTGCAATACCGCGCCGGTTATATCCTGAGTATCGGTCCTCACTCCGAGCAGCACCGTGGCTATATACTCTTTATCGGAGCAGAACAAATCCGACAATTTCGTATCATGTCCCGTCAGCACGGGCAGCACGCCCGTACAGATAGGGTCGAGAGTGCCGGTATGACCCGCTCGCTGTACCCCGCAGGCGCGCCTTACAGCGGAGACGACCTTGTGAGAAGTGATGCCCGCAGGCTTATCCACTATGAGAATCAACGTATTTTCTCCATTCGAGACGTAATGTATCTATCATGGTATCCACAGCACTCGATATGTCCGTACCCAGGCTGCAGCCTGCGGCTCGGGCATGTCCGCCGCCGCCGAATTTGGCGGCGATCTCCGCCACATTGAGGTCACACTCGCTCCTCAGAGACGCCCGGACCTGCCCGTCGGACGTCTGACGGATAAACGCACTGAGCATGACGCTGTCTATGCGCCTGGGTATACTTACAAGCCCGTCGGTATCGGTTTCGTCAGCCTTGAGCGCATGCATGTCCTCAAGCGTCAGGTACGACAGGGCGACGCGGCCGTTCTCGTACAGCTGAGTCAGCTCCGCCACGCGGCTCTCCAAACGCAGACGCTCTATACTCGCCATCTCGAATATACGCCGGTTTATCCAGGCCGTATCCAACCCGTGAGAAACAAGGTCTGCAGCCATGCGGTGAACCGCGGGAGTAACATTATTGTACCTAAAGCAGCCGGTATCCGACGTGACGGCGCAATACAGCTTCTCCGCCAAATAGTTATCTATCTCTATCCCCGAGGCAAAAAACAGCCTGTAAAGGACCTCTCCCGTAGAAGAAGCCCTGGGCATCACAATCGTATGAGCGGCATACATGGTATTTGTATAATGATGGTCTATGCAGAAATCCACCTTGTCCGCGTACGCAGAATATCTATCGCCTATCAGAGCGGGAGTGGCCACATCGAGGCTCACCACCACGGACGGTTCACCGCGCAGAGACAGATCCCGGCTGCCGTCCGTTATAAACGCCAGCCTGTCGGGAACCTCGTCGCTGCAGACTAGCTGCGCGGTCTTGCCCATACCGCGCAGCGCCTTGACCAAAGCCGCGCCGCTGCCGAGAGCGTCCCCGTCGGGCGACCTGTGGATAAAGACCGCAAAATCGTCGAGGGCCAGCATTTTATTGAAAATATCCCGCTGTGCGGGAGAAACTCTGAATGTTTTCATCATTTGTCACCGGTATGCGTTTTCTTGATAAGCTCGTCTATCCTGGCCGCGTTGCCGACCGAACGGTCTATCTCGAAGGTCAACTCCGGGACATACCTGGCCGACAGCTGTTCGCCCAGCTTCCTGCGCATGTATCCGCGCGCGGCCTTAAGCCCCTTGCGGACCTCCGCTTCGTCATATTCGCCGTAGAAACTTATATAAACCTTGGCGTATTTCATATCGGTAGACACTTCGGCGCGCATGATCGAAGCGAGAGGCGGTATACGCGGATCTTTTATATCGCGCAGCACCTGACTGAGTATGCGTTTGACATCCTCGTTTATCCGCCCCTGCTTATAGCTCTTGTTTAGAGGCATTTGACTCCTTCCGTACGCCGCAGGCGGACAAACCCGCCGGCTGCCGCGTCACTGCTTTATCTGCTCCTGGGTGAAGGCTTCTATTACGTCGCCCTCTTTAATATCATCGAATTTCTCAAGGCTTATGCCGCATTCGTAGCCCTCGGCCACTTCTTTGACGTCGTCCTTGAATCTTTTAAGAGAATCCACCTTGCCCTCATACACCACGACTCCGTCGCGTATGAGCCTTATCTGCGCAGAACGCAATATTCTGCCGCTCTTGACATATAGGCCGGCGATAGTGCCGACTCCGGACACCTTGAATGTCTGGCGAACCTCGGCCATACCGATGGACACTTCCCTGAACTTGGGCGCAAGCATGCCCTTCAGAGCCGACTCCATCTCCTCGATACAGTCATATATAACCCTGTACAGACGGATATCGACGCCGTCCTTTTCGGCCATGGACTTGATATTGTTGTCCGGCCTGATATTGAAGCCGATTATTATAGCCTTGGACGCGCCGGCCAGCATTACGTCGTTCTCCGTAATATTGCCGACAGCGGAATGTATCACATCTACGCGGACCTCGTCGTTGGACAGCTTCTCCAAAGAGCTTCTGACCGCCTCGACCGAACCCTGCACGTCGGCCTTGATGATGACGTTGAGGGTCTTCATCTGCCCGCGCTGGATCTGACTGAACAGATCGTCCAGCGTCACCCTGCTCCGGTCATTGTAAGAAGCCTCCTTGGCTTCGTCCTTACGCTGCTGCACTAACTCTCGGGCCATCTTTTCATCCTTGACCACATGGAATATATCTCCGGCATTAGGCACTTCGGACAGACCGATTATTTCTACCGGCGTCGAGGGAGCCGCAGACTTGACGCGGCGGCCTTTATCGTCGCTCATTACCCTGACACGGCCGACCGATGTACCCGCCACTATGACGTCGCCGGCGTGCAAAGTACCGTTTTGTACCAAAACGGTAGCCACAGGCCCCCTGCTCTTGTCGAGCTTGGCCTCTATGACCGAACCCTTGGCCTCACGATTGGGATTGGCCTTGAGTTCCCTGACCTCCGCCACGAGAATAATATTCTCCAGCAGCTCGTCTATACCCTGCTTCGTATGAGCGGACACAGGAACGCATATTATGTCGCCGCCCCATTGCTCGGGTACGAGTTCGTATTCGGTCAGGCTCTGTATGACTTTATTGAAATCGGCCTCGGGTTTATCCATCTTGTTGACGGCGACTATTATCGGCACGTCTGCCGCCTTGGCATGATTTATGGCCTCCACGGTCTGCGGCATGATGCCGTCGTCCGCAGCTACGACCAGCACGGCGATGTCCGTCACCTGCGCGCCCCTTGCGCGCATGGAAGTAAACGCGGCGTGGCCCGGCGTATCCAAAAAGGTTATGCTCTTACCGTTTACGGACACCTGATAGGCTCCTATATGCTGAGTTATTCCGCCCGCCTCGCCGTCAGTGACGGAAGTGTGGCGTATGGCGTCCAGGATAGAGGTCTTGCCGTGGTCTACGTGACCCATGACCACCACTACCGGCGGCCTGGGCACGAGGTCCTCGGGTTTATCCTCGCTGTCGTCTATAAGGCGGTCCTCGATAGTGACGATGACTTCCTTAGACACCTTCGCTCCGAGGTCCTCAGCCACAAGCGAGGCGGTGTCATAGTCTATTATCTGACTTGCGCTCGCCATTATACCGAGCGCCATGAGTTTCTTGACTATGTCGGCGTTGGTCATGCGGAGCTTGGCGGCCAGTTCGCTCACCGACAGAGATTCCGGCAGAACGACGTTTTCGAGTATCTTCTTCTTATCCTTTTCATACTGCTCCAGGCGCTTGAGCTTGGCGCTCTCGTCCTCGCGTCTGAATCCGCCGCGCTGCTTGCTCTTCTGTTTGATTTTCTGCTTGCTTTTGCCGTAATCCTTGTTGGCTCTCTCGCCTATGATATCATTGAGACGCTCATCGTACTTGGCCAAATTAACATTGACCTGCGTGCGGGTATCCACACGCACCTGACCTACGGCGCTGTCCGAAGCGCCCGCGTCGGACTCAACGATGGTAACTCCCGCGCGTGTACTGCTCTTGGGCTTAAAATCCGCTTTCTTGAGCTGCTGTTTCTGAGCCGGCTTTTTAGGAGCGTTTTGCTTACGCTGGCTGCGGGCCTGCATATTGCGCTCGTCGGACTTTTCGGCAGCCGGAGCGGACTCAGGGCTCTGAGGTCTTGTCTCGGCATGCCGGCTCTGCTCCTGGCGCTGCGGCTCGGCCGCAGTCTGAGCCCTTTCGGGCACGGCGGAGTTTTGTGCGGAAGCTTCGGAGTCCGTCTTTTCCGTTTTGGCGGCTTTTTTGGACTTGAGCTTTTCCGCCTCGGCGGCTCTGAGTCGTTCGGTCTCGGCAGCTTTGGCGGCCTTTTCGGCTCTGTTTTTGGCCCTGAGTTCCTCGTCATAAGTATTGAAATACTCCTCGAGCGTACCCCTGCCGGGCTGCTGTGTAAAGCACTCGAAGATCAGATCCAGCTCCTCTGCAGAGAGAACCGCGGACGAGTTCTTTTTCTCGCCGGCTCCGAAATATTTGGAGAGAAGCGCGGTTATGTCGGCCGTTTTCATGCCCGTATCCCTGCTTACGTCCCGGAGTTTGTACCTGTTCTGCTGTATCGCCATTATATGCCTACCTCCCGATTGATTTGTCCTGAAGCGCCGAAGCGAAGTTCGGATCCGTTATCCCGCACGCGGCCACATCCCCCGCGCCGAAGAGCGAACCCAGCCGCGCTTTGGTCATATCGGTCAGGATAACCGGCTTTCCGAAAGCTTTTATGCTGCGCGCCGTTCTGTCGCTGGCGTCGGACGCGGCGACGATCAAGACGCATTTCTTTATGTTTTTCTCTATATTGTCCAAGCCTAAGACAAGTTTGCCCGCCCTTCTGCACAGGCCGAGCAGTCCTTCAAAGTTCCCTGTCAAGCATTTCCTCCAACTCAGCGTAGATCTCCTGAGGGACCTCGCATTTAAGAACCGTCGCTATACGCCGCCGTTTTCTTGCATTCTCCAAACATCCGGCGTCCCTGCACAGGTATGCGCTGCGGCCGTTGAGCCTGCCTGTCGTATCGACCTTTACGCTGCCGTCAGGCTGTCGGACGACTCTTATAAACTCGTTTTTATACGCCCGCTTGCCGCAGCCCACGCATGTACGCACAAAGCTGCCCTGCAGGCGGTCTTTCTTATTGACTGCCATTATTCGGCCACGATATCTATCTTGTAGCCGGTCAGCCTGGCGGCTAAACGGACGTTCTGTCCGCCCTTGCCTATCGCCAAAGATAAAGTTTGGGCCGGAACGACTACACGGCAGGTCTTATCGGCGGTATTGATCTCAAGCACCCTCACGGACGCGGGAGAAAGCGCGGCCGCAACGAACTCGGCGGGATCGTCGCTGTATCTTATCAAATCGATCCGCTCGCCGCTGAGATTGCTCAATATGGCGTTTATTCTGCTTTGATGCGGTCCTATGCAGGAACCCACGGCGTCTACGTTGGGGTCGGACGAATACACGGCGACCTTGCATCTGCTGCCCGCCTCGCGGCTGACCGCCTTGACGCTCACCGTACCCTGGCCTATCTCGGGCACCTCTATCTCAAACAGGCCGCGTATAAAGTCGGGGTTTGTGCGGGACAATATCACTTCTTTGGGCCTGTAGTTGTTCTTAAGTTCGGGCAGAGAGACGTTTATGCATACTTTTATAACCTGATTCTCGGTATATTTCTCGCCGGGGATCTGATCTCGGGTATGCAATATCAGCTCATGCGAACCCACCTCGACCAAAGCGTTGCCCGACGGATACTCCACGCTGCGTACCGTTGCGGATACGACAGAGCCTTTTCTGCTCTCGAATTCCTGAACCATCGAGCCGTTGACGGCCTCGTTTATAGCCTGAATTATGACGTTTTTGCCCACCTTTGCGGCAATGCGGCCCACAGAAGACGGGTTTATATCCTCCTCGACGGTATCCCCCAGCTCATATTTGCCGTCTATCTGCCTGGCCTCGTCCAGGCTTATTTCCACAGACGGGTTGACGGGCTGCTCCACTACGGTCTTGCGGATAAAGGCGCGCATGGTCTTCTTGTCCTCATCAAATACCACATCCACATTGTCTACGGGCACATTCCTGTCCCGCTTTATGGTAGAGGCGATCGCGGCCTTTATCTTGTCGTACATGTATTCTTTGGGGATATTCTTCTCCTGCTCGAGCAGATCGAGCGCGGCGAAAAATTCGGAATTCGTTTTCATTGTATCACAGAATCCTCCGTTCGTAAAAATTCTTCGACCTTAGGTAAGATCGACGCTCATGCCCGACACGTCGCCGCGTCGCACCGTAACTTCCCTGTCCCCTATCCGGAACGTAAAAGTATCCTTATCAAAGCGCTCGAGCACAGCCTCAAACTTCTTAGGCAGCCCCTCGACGCTCCTGTATGTGCGGACTGAAACAGGACTGCCGATAAACTGGGAATAATGCGCGTCGCGGCGCAGCTCTCTGATAAGTCCCGCGGACGATATCTCCAAATAATAGGACTGCTCTATGGGATCCAGCTCGTCTAACAACGGACTGAGATAGTCGTTGACCTTTTGGCAATCCTCTATTCCTATACCCCCGTCGCGGTCTATATATACCCGCAGGTAATAATCGGCGCCCTCTTTTTTAAACTCAACGTCCCATAGGCGCATGCCGTTTTCTTCGACGAACGCAGCGACGAGACCCGCCACGCTGTCGGTAAGAGCGCTCATAAAAACTACCTCCGAAATATTAACAAGTATTAAGAGCAGGCCTGTCAAGAACCTGCTCCTGTATTATTATACCACGTTTTTGATAAGATTGCAACACTTTGAAGCGAAAATTTATGTTTACAAACCGATTTTTTTTATCCAATCATGCTTTCGCTCCGCCATCCGCCTGCCCTAAACAGCGGGCGAAGGGTTCACCAATCGGTTCAGTCAGCCGGTTTATGCGGCAAATCGACCTTTATATGCACGTCCCTCAGCTGCGAGGGATCGACCTCGGACGGGGAACCCATCATGAGATCCTGGGCGTTCTTGTTCATGGGGAAAGGGATAATCTCGCGTATGCTGTCCGCGCCTGCCAGCAGCATGACCATCCTGTCCACTCCGGGAGCGATACCGGCGTGGGGAGGTGCGCCGTAGCAGAAGGCGTTGTACATGGCGGGGAATTTGCTCTTGACGTCCTCTTCACCGAGTCCGACCAACTCGAATGCCTTGACCATTATCTCGGGGTCATGGTTTCGCACCGCGCCGGATGAAAGCTCAACGCCGTTGCAGACCAGGTCGTACGGGTATGCGTTTATACTCAGCGCGGACGCCTCATCCTTTTCGCCCTCAAGCAATGCCTGCAGGCCGCCCTGAGGCATGGAAAAAGGATTATGGCAGAACTCCAGCTTGCCGCTCTGCTCGCCTATCTCGTACATCGGAAAATCTATTATCCAGCAGAACTCGTATTTGTCCGCGTCCATATGCTCGGGCAGAGAAGTGCCCAAAAGCCTGCGTATAACGCCGGCGGTCTTGAGAGCTGAGGTTTCGGAACCCGAGCTGAGGGCTACGAGAGTGTTTGGTCCCAGTCCGAGAGCGGATCTGACCTCCTCGGCACGGTCGGCTATAAACTTGGATATACCCCCGCTGATCGCGCCCGTATCGTCGGTCTTGAACCAATACATATTATTGCCGCTCTGCACCTGAGTGTCAGCGCAAATCTTATCTATAAATTTTCTCGACTGGGTAAAGCCGTCCGCTATCACAGCCTTTACGGAACAGCCTGCAAAAGGCGCAAAACCGCAGCCCCCCAGCAGGTCGGTCACGTCGCGGACCTGCAGATCTATGCGCAGGTCGGGCTTGTCCGTGCCGTACTTCTGCATAGCTTCGCGGTAGCTTATCCGCCTGAACGGAGCCTGACAAACACGCTTGTATTGTCCGAATTCTTCAAATACAGGGGGCAGCACGGCCTCAATGTCGGCGGATACAGCCTCCTGCGTCGGAAACGCCATCTCCATGTCCAGCTGGTACAACTCGCCCGGAGAGCGGTCGGCCCTCGCGTCCTCATCCCTGAAGCAGGGGGCGATCTGGAAATATCGGTCGAAGCCCGAAGTCATCAGCAGCTGCTTAAACTGCTGCGGCGCCTGAGGCAGCGCATAGAACTTGCCGGGAAAATTGCGCGACGGCACAAGGTAATCCCTGGCGCCTTCGGGGGATGAGCTGGTCAGTATCGGCGTGGTTATCTCAAGAAAGCCCTGTTCGGTCATCCTGCGGCGCAGCTGCTCCACCACGCGGGACCTCAGCACTATCCGGTCCTTTACCGCGGGATTCCTAAGGTCCAAATATCTGTATTTCAGGCGCAGGTTTTCGTCTGCCTCCTGCGAACGGTTTATCTCAAACGGAAGCTCATTGTACCTGCATCTGCCGAGGACCTCGATACGGACGGGCAGCACCTCAATATCCCCGGTAGGCATATCGGGATTCTTGGACGAGCGCTCTCTGACCAGGCCCTGCACGGAAACAGTGGACTCGCAGTTTATCCCGTCTATAGATGAAATCAACTGCTCAGAGTCCATAACTATCTGCGTCTTGCCGTAAAAATCGCGCAGTACCGCAAACGCAAGGCTGCGGCTTACCCTGCGCACGTTCTCCAGCCAGCCGCACAGAACGACCTGACGACCGACGTCACCTATACGAAGCTCATTGCAATTATGTGTCCTGGACTGAACCATTGGCATACACCCACTTAAATAAAAAAATATATAACCGAAACTCTCTCAGCGCCTAAGGCGGCACAGACGACCTGCGACAAAACCCCGGCACCGAAGAAAAATATCCATTGGATATAAGAATAACAGATATCCCGTAAAATGTCAAATGCTATATAAAATATTGTCCTGCGCCGGCAAACGTAATAAAAGCGAAGAGAACCTCTGAGAGAACATATTTCCCGTAAAATCAAAACCACCGGCAAATGATATGAAACCCGAGAGTCAGACACTTTTGGAGGCGCATATCAGTACAGGGGTTTTGTTAAGCCTAAAGGCTGCAAATAAACGGCCCGCATGCAGCTATGCATGCGGGCCGTCAGTATATCAGTCATATTCCTCAAAGACGGCGGCCGCACCGTTCTCACGCCTTACGCGCAACCGAGCCCTTATCCGCGAGCACGGCCGGCTGCGCTGCGGACAAACGGTCAAACGCTCTGCCCGTTTCTGTCTATTATATATTTCTGCCAGTCTTTGCTCAACGTAACAAAACGCGCGTTCCAGCCGGAAACCCGCACCGAGAGCGTCGAATATTCCTCGGGATGTTCCTGAGCCCTCACGAGTATCTTCGTGTCTACCACGTCGGGCTGCATAAAGAATCCGCCCAGCTCGACGAATCCCCTCATCAGCGAGCACAAAGCATTTATACCGTCCTCGCCTATAATGGCCGACGGAAGCAGCTTGATGTCCAGCGCCGCGCCGCAGGCCAGCCTGCGCAGATCAGCCTTGCAGTAAGACTTTATTATCGACGTGGCGCCCGCAGTGTCTGTACCGGGACTGGGAGAAGTGTTTGCAGACAATATGGCGCCCTTCTTCCGCCCGAAAGGCACGGCGCTGCGGAACGGAATCCATTCGACCTGGCGTCCGAAAGTACTCACGCCCGAAGTATGGATGAGCGGGCATTTGCCGCCAAACGTATCGACAATGTCGGCAAAATCGCCTAACAGCCTGGTCATGTAAGCGTCCGCCTCGTCGTTGTCGTTGCCGTAATAAGTGTATGAATTGAGCGCGTACTGACGCAGCTGCTCGTTGTCCTTCCAGTCGGTCTTGAGCAGGTGCATGAGCTCGTCGAAGGACACCTTTTTATCCTTAAACACCAGTTTATCTATCGCAAAGAGGCTGTTGGCCGTATCGGGCGCCCCGCCTATGTGGGGAGATACGACGTTGTATATCGGGCCGCCGGAAAAATATGTGGCGGCTTTTTCGATACAGCCCTGTATAAAGACGGACGTGACCGCGCTCGGATGAGTGTCAACCCATTCCACGCTGCCGTCTTCGAGACGCTTGAAGCGGGAATTGTCTATATCGGCATGGATATCCTGCAGCCGCTTTTCAAGATCGGCCCTAAAAGCCGCATAAAGCTCCTCATAGCTGTCAAAGTGCGCGGGAGTATCCGTGTTTAGCTTGAGCGTCATATTGAGCAGGACCTGCAGCGCGTCGAACGGATAGTACATAAAGTACGTCTTGCCGGGTATCTGTACCTCCCAGCATCCGTCGTTGGCAAAGCTCCTGGCCTCCTGCAGCGAATAGCCGTAATCGCAGAACGCCTTGATTACCAGCTCCTCGTTATATACAGCCAGCGCCCCGCCGCCGTGACGCATAGTCTGAGCGACTCTGCGCAGGAACTTGTCGGGCGTCGCACGATTGAGCCTGACAGTGACCGGATAATCCGCTATACCCAGCTCCTCTATAATGTCAAGGACAAGATACGACACCTCGTTGACGACCTCGTTGCCCTGAGCGTCTACACCGGCCAGGATGAGGTTCTGATAATACTGACCGTCGCCCGAGCCGCAGAAAATATCCTCTCCGCCTATCCACTCACAGCCCTTTATAAACATGGACGCAAGTATTTCCCTGGCCTGGTCTATGGTTATCGTACCGTCTGCCAAGTCCTGCCTGAGCAGAGAGCCGAGCATCTCGTCTATACGGCCGATGCCGGGCCACTCGCCCATAAGCCTGGTAAAAGCGAACGTGAACCATATGCTCTGCACGCCCTGACGGAATGTACGGGCAGGCTCAAACGGAACATGCAGAAGAGTCTGATATATGTCAGGCCTGGTGTCTTTGAGCGCGTCAAGATACCTGCGGTGCCATATATGAAACGCCTCCATGCAGTCCTTAAAAGACCTGAGCACCTCCAGCTGTCCCTGCGTCAGCGATGGGTCCGTCAGACGTTCGTCTATCTTAGCCTCGATATAGCCCACGCCCTTGCGCACCACGGTCTGAAAGTCAAGAGTAACGTGGCTGCTGGCCCTGAACATGCTCTCGCCGTGCCATGTCACAGGCAGCACGTTCTTTATGGCCGCGCCCATTGTAGCCGCCCCGCTGACCAGCTCCTCGTCGCAGATGCGTATGGGCGCATTCTGCGCCACATATTTCAAACAAAAACCATATTGCTCGTAATTCGAAGCATTGGGGTCAAAATCCGGCACCTCGCTCATCTCAAATGCCATATGCTCCGAGGAAGCCTCTTTGCCGTAGACGCCGGAAAGCGACCTGGCCGCAAACTCCCTTGTAGCCTCGCTCAGGCGCACGGGCCTGTCTTCTTTGTATACGGTGTAGAACTTCATACTACATACCTCCCTATCAGCCATTAAACAACGGGACCGAAATGAATCCGCCTTCCTGCTTAAATTATACTTATAAACGGCAAAATTACAATTAATTATAATAAAATATAAAAATATTTTTTTGTATTATATTATCATTATAACTGTCGTTATAAGCAAAACAAATTTTGTTTTATTGCCCTTATATACCATATTATGCGGCCCGCGCAAATAATCTCATGCTAAGCACAAATATAAACAGACACAGGCAAGGCAAAAAACCGAATAAATTTCGATAAAAAAACACGGCGGCCGCTCCAGGGCAGCCGCCGAAATATAAAAAAACCGATACTTGAATAAAACAGAAAATAAATCCGCCTGTCAGCACCGCGTCTCAGGAACCCCGGCGGCGCTTTACCTCCCTGACCATATACACTACGAATTCCTCAGGCGTAGGCACGTCGTTTTTAGACTTTATCAATTCCCAGTGCTTCCTGACCTCCGGGTCGGGATCGTTTACAGCCTGTTCTATGGCCAGTCTTATCTGCTCGCGGACCTCAGCAACCGAAATTCCCTCTACGGCTGCTATCATCTCAAAGGACTTAATGGCTTTCGAAAGCTTCATACACACCCTTCCTTATAATACTGATAAAAAACATACTCTCCCCTGTACGCGCCTTTTTGACGAAAAAAATGTGCAATGATAATAAAACACATAGAATTTGCAGAAAAATGTCTTTTACAAAAGTATTATAGCATATAAAACCGAAAGCCGCAATAAATATTTACGTAAAGAAGTAAAGATGCCCTCTTTTCGACATAAAACTTAATAAGCCCAGGGGTCAGGCAAACAATCTGCTGCTGGCCGTACGGCAGGAAGATAAGCTGTTTACAAAGCGGGCCTCGGGAGTATTGTCGTTTTCGAGCGAAATCAGGAGTCTGACAAGCAAGTCCGTCGCGTCGAGTTCTCCGCAGACTTCGACAAAATCCCTGATGAATATGCCCATGACCACATTCCCTACCTTGAGGCCCGAGCTAAGGCACACCCTGACGGCCGCAAGCACCTTGCGGACAAATTCGCCGGCAGCCTCGTCCAGCTCCGAGGAACTCATGTTCCGCAGCGTGATGCCGTATTTGCTGCGGTAGGTGACCGAACGCAGAAAGTCGGGCTGGTGGAATATGGAACGTATCTCCTTGTCTACCCCCGAGCCGTCCACGCCCGTAGCGGCAAAAATAACGAACTCCCAGGGCATAAAATCAAACATCCTCGCATACAGCACCTCGTCGTGCAGCGGCGTGGGATTAGCCGCCAGTATCTTTTCTATCTTGGGTTTTAAAGCGTGCAGCTTATACCAAAACGTATCTTTTGTTTCCCAAAAATTCTCAGCCTTGGCGATGCTGTTGATGCACGACGCACCGTCGGCGGACGCCTGAGGGGGAGCGCAGTAATAATGGTAGAGGACCTCAGAGGTGGACACGATTTTTTTCATATTAAACATATTCGCAAGTCCGAAAAGCCCGTCCTCGAAAAAGCCCTCCTCCTCGTCAAAATATTCAGTAATAACCTGCCTGCGGTAAAGCTTGTTCCACGGCAGCGTGACGGCAAACGTGTTTTGGACATAGCGCAGCATATCGTCAGGGTCGCTCAAATCGAGCACAGCGTCACCTAAATACTGCTGTAAGCACGGATGCGTAAAGTTGCATACGGCAGCGTCCGCGCCGTGAGTGATAAGCATGCGGCGCAGCTTCTGCAGCATATCGGGCAGGATATCGTCGTCTGAGTCGACGAACTGAATGTACCTGCCGCGGGCAAGCCTGAGTCCGGTGTTGCGAGCGGCCGACACACCGCCGTGAGCTATCCGCACAAGACTCACGCGCCCGTCGCGCTCCGCAATCCGGCGCACGAGCTCGGGACAGCCGTCGGTCGAGGCGTCGTCCACGACTATCAGCTCTATGTCGCCGAACGTTTGATTCAGAATACTGTTAAGGCACCTTTCTATCGTGCCGCGGCTGTTGTACATAGGTACTATAACGGATATCTCAGGCATTGTCGTCATCTCTCCTTCTATAGCATTCATATTCAAGTTTAACGCCGTATGAGCTCTCATAGACCCTGCGGCAGGCCTCAAAAGCCTCGCGGCAAAGATAATCTTTGTTTTCTTTCAAACTCAGCTCAGATTTGGGATATATAGGAGGCGTGATATGCAGAGTAAAATAATATTTAGGCAGGCCTTCGGCATCTTTTTTGCCGCTGTCTCTGAAAGTGATGAACGTCGGCACGACGGGCGCGCCGTATTTGGCGGCCATATGGAACGCGCCGGGCTTGAACGGCCGAGGCTTCTTATAACTCCACCACATAGCGGCTTCGGGATACATGACAAGAAACTGCTTCTTTTGGACCAGCACGTCCTTTACGGCTCTGTAAAAATTGCACTGCGCGTGGAAAGATTCGCTCATGGGCATCATGTCCCCCGCCCGCATCATATCACCGAAGAAGCCCTTCATATTATTAAAAGGCGCGGCGACCGTGTAGGTGCGGTGCCCGAACGCAGCGTATTTGACGGCCAAACAGTCGAACTTGGCCACATGATTGCAGGTTATGACTGCGGCGCGCAGACCCTTGAGGTTTTCACGGCCCTCTACTCGCGTGCGGAGCATAAACTTATTCTGAAACCATATAAACGGCCAAACAATAAAGGCCTTTTCGATATAATTCAGTATTCTGCGCAAACCGCGCCTGTAGCAGGGATATTCAAAATCCTGAGTAACCGGCACGATCAGCTCCTCGGGAATCGGGTCTACATGCACGTCGAACCTGCCTTCGGCCTCGCATTCGGCTATGGCCTGCAGGACTTGGCGGCGGCTCATTGCCCGTCACCTCTTTGAGACGCTCCGACTAACTCAAAACGTTTCTTAAGCTCAGAATATTCGGCAAGTACGTCATCGAACTCATAAGTGCCGTATACACGGTGCAGTTCGTCGATATTCCAGGGCTTTATGTTCAATGTATGAAAAACAGGGAACCAGCGTATCGTCTTTGAAAAATGACGTATGACGGTGTCGGGCTGCATTTTATACTGCTCGTTGAAACTGCGGGGAAGCATACACTTATCTTTCCCCAGGCGGTTTATGGCGTCCTGGTCGGGGAAAGAAGTCCTCTTCTCGGCGCAGAAGCGACGCGCTTTTTCAAGGAGCCCGCTTTTGCGTATACGCGGCAGATCAAACAGCAGCACTCCTGCGTTCACATAGCTCGGGCCTATAAACTTCCCTCCCAAATAATCGCGCACGGCGGCATAATCGCAGCCCTGCATATCCCAGTCAAACAGAGGACCGATATCGCCCGCAGCTACGGTGTCCGTATCCAGATACAGCACGCGGTCGGGAAGAGGCAGCAAATCGCAGAAAAGCCTCAGCAGAGTATACGGAGTATAGGAAGTATTCATATTCGGACTGCCGCACATGACCGACCAAAACTCGTCCGACAGGTCATAGAGCATCAACCTGCTGTCCGCATTCCTGCTTTGGAGCATTTGGCGTAAAAAGTCGGCGCGCGCGGCGTCCAAAGGCGTGAACCTGTCTGAAACCCTGGTAAGGTCCATGGTCAGCACATGCACGTGCAGGGGCCTGCTGGTATGCCTGCATATGGACAGCAGGGATATCATAAGACCGTCGAACACTCCTGAATTTCCGCAATAAACCAAGGAAACGGGACTGTTGGATTCTATGTGTGTCATTGGCGGGCCTCCTCTTTTTTAACATATTTTATAAACGGATAGTTATCGCATCCTTCGGCTCGGCGGCACATTGCCGTATAAACCTTCTCCCTCAGCTCATTGCGGCGGAGCCTTTCGTTATCCGTCGAGCTGAAAAACGGCCCGTCCACATAGCTCACTATCCTGGGTTTACCTTTCGGTGAACGCCTGTAAGTGTTCGTAAAACAGAACACCGGCCGACCGTCCCTTGCCGGATAGCGGAAAGACACGGGACCGAACGGACGTATTACGGTGCTGTACGGCCATATGTGAGCCT
>CALXAN010000082.1 GCA_944386305.1 uncultured Clostridia bacterium | reverse complement strand
GGAGCGGGCAGCGGCCGCGTCTTTGACTGGAAATACCTGAAAAATATGACACGCCCGTACTTTCTTGCCGGAGGCTTGCACGCCGCAAATGTCGCCGAGGCGATAAGGATGCTTGCGCCGTATGCGGTGGACGCAAGTTCGGGAGTGGAATATAACAGTAAAAAATCTGCTGATAAAATAAGAGAGTTTATTTGGGCCGCGCGCAATGCGCCGCGGCTGTAAGGAGGACAATATATGAGCAATTCCAAAGGAAAATTCGGCATATACGGAGGCCGATATATTCCCGAAACATTGATGAACGCAGTAAACGAGCTGCAGGAGGCATATCTGCACTATAAAGACGAGGCGCAGTTCAACGAAGAGCTGACCGCCCTGCTCAACGATTATGCAGGCAGGCCGTCACGGCTGTATTACGCAAAAAAGACGACCGAGGAGCTCGGCGGTGCGAAGATATATCTTAAACGCGAGGACCTCAACCATACGGGGGCGCACAAGATAAACAACGTGCTCGGTCAGGCACTGCTTGCCAAGAAAATGGGCAAAACAAGACTCATAGCCGAAACGGGCGCAGGGCAGCACGGCGTGGCCACGGCCACTGCGGCGGCGCTGATGGGCATGGAGTGCGTAGTCTTTATGGGCGAGCAGGACACTAAAAGACAGGCGCTGAATGTGTATAAAATGAGGCTTTTAGGCGCAAAAGTCGTCGCCGTAACGAGCGGGACGGCGACTCTTAAAGACGCGGTATCCGAAGCCATGAGAGAGTGGACCAACCGTATAGACGACACGCATTACTGCCTGGGCTCGGTCATGGGACCCCACCCCTTCCCTACTATCGTCAGGGATTTCCAGGCCGTTATTTCAAAAGAAATCAAGCAGCAGATAATGCAGAAAGAAGGCCGTCTGCCCGACGCCGTCATAGCATGCGTGGGCGGAGGGTCTAACGCGATAGGAAGCTTCTATCATTTTATCAACGACAGCTCAGTCAGGCTCATAGGCTGCGAGGCGGCGGGCAAAGGCGCCGATACCCCGCTGACCGCGGCGACAGTGACGACGGGCAGCGTGGGAATATTCCACGGGATGAAATCCTATTTCTGCCAGGACCGATACGGACAGATAGCGCCGGTATACTCTATCTCCGCAGGGCTCGACTACCCCGGAGTCGGGCCGGAGCACGCCTACCTGCACGACATAGGCAGAGCAGAATACGTGCCCATAACCGACGAACAGGCCGTGCGCGCGTTTGAGTACCTGTCAAGGACAGAGGGCATAATACCCGCCATAGAATCGGCGCACGCGCTGGCATATGCATTTGAACTCGCGCCGAAAATGGGCAGGGACAAAATAATAATCGTCACCCTGTCGGGGCGCGGAGACAAGGACTGCGCGGCGATAGCTAGATACAGAGGAGAGGAAATATATGAGTAGAATAACGGACGCATTCAAAAACGGCAAAGCCTTTATCCCGTTTATAACCTGCGGAGACCCCGACCTTGACACAACCGCCGCGGCCGTACGCGCGATGGCGGAAAACGGAGCGGACATCATAGAGCTGGGGATACCGTTTTCGGACCCGACGGCCGAGGGGCCCGTAATTCAGGAGGCCAACGTCAGAGCCCTGAGCGTGGGAACCACTACAGACAAGATATTCCAACTGGTGCGAACCCTGCGCGCTGACGTGAAAATCCCGCTCGTGTTTATGACCTATGCCAACGTAGTATTCTCCTACGGGGCGGATAAGTTTTTTGCGGCCTGCAAGGATATGCAAATAGACGGCATAATAATCCCCGACCTGCCTTACGAGGAAAGAGACGAGTTCCTGCCCGCCTGCCGCAAATACGGAGTAGAGCTCATATCCATGATAGCTCCGACCTCGGAGGAGCGTATAGACATGATAGCTAAAGAAGCCGAGGGCTTTATATACATAGTATCGAGCCTGGGCGTGACCGGAACAAGAGGACAGATAACCACGGACATATCCGCAATCGTCGAGCGTATCAGAGCGGTAACGGATACTCCATGCGCTGTAGGGTTCGGGATATCTACACCCGAGCAGGCAGAAAAATTCGCCGCGCTGTCCGACGGAGCAATAGTAGGGTCGGCGGTAATAAAGATATTGGACAAATACGGCAAAGACGCGCCTGAACATATAGCCGCATACGTAAAAGAGATGAAACAGGCAGTAAATTCCGCAAGCGAAAGAACGGGAAAAATAAACTGATTAAAGCCACGTCCGATATATATATATCAGCTCACGGCATAGGCAGAGGGAAAATGCTTCCCTCTGCCTATGTCATATTTATGCATATTATACCGAATAATAAGCACCCGCAAATTACGGAGATTCGTCGCTGAACGGCATGTGCCCTATCAGGCAGACAACTCCAATGCGCCTAAAGACACCCGTGTTTTTACTCTTAAGTATAATATATTCAGTATCTTCAGCTAAACACGCTGCGCCGAAAATGTCTGTTCTTTCTCTGAACAGATATTTTCCGAACATGGACCCGCAATATCATACATCAGTCTCGCTGATTTCATAAACACATCCGAATACTTCGATACCGTAAAAAGCCCGAAACTCCTGTCGAAATTTTTTGAAAATCACTTTTCGGTATGCGCAGCAGTTTTAAGCTACCGATTCTCGGCCGCGCAATAAATAAAATTATACCCCGCCGCGCGAAACCGAGACTAAAAAACGGGCCCTTTAGGAATCATAAGCCGCTGCGGAAAATCAATGGACGCTTATCATCAATCGCCGTAATCTAACGTAACCAGTACGCCGTCGCCTACAGGCACAGACAAAGAATACACTCCGTCCGCGTCGCATTCGAGCACGGTCGCGCGCATCCCCGCACCTGAGCCTGAATCGATATAAGCAGTGACCTTAGATGCCGCAGAAGCCTTAAAGGTGACATTGGCGGTCCTGGACGTCGCAGCGTTCGGATTGTCCTGATTGACAAAGAACAAAGCGTTGCCCGGGCCCTGTATCTCGGAAAATGCGCCTATGAGAAGGTTGCGGTCACATTTTATGCTTTCAGCTATAGACCTTACATAATTGGGCGCTTCGCCTGCAGAAAGGTACTTGGGAATGCATTCGACGTACCGTTCGGGGTTTTTATCTGCAGTTATACCTACCGAATACTCCCAGTTATACCGTTCGTAGACGGAAGATATCGAATGAGCGTCGAGATTGAACTGTTTGATATATTCAAACTGCTTGGTCTTGTTTGTACCCGAAAGGACATAATTGTAGCCGTTTATCATAAAATAGTTTATTTTCGAACAGCCCGAGGCCAATGCGCTGAAGCCCTGGAAACGCATATCTTTCTCGGTAAACGAATGCATACCCTGCTCAAAGACATTGGACGTGCAGCAGATATACATGCTGTGCGCTATATTGTGTTCCTTGGCGGCTTCAGAGCCGGTCATAAGCCCTATCAGCCACATCGGGTCAACGGTAGAACGCATGCCCGAGCCGGAAATGGGATATATGCCGTCGCAGAGGATGTTTGTATTTGAGCTGCTTATAAACGACTCTATCCAATTTCTGTAATTTTCGGCGGTTTTATCCTCATTGCCCACGCCCGCATGTACATGAGCGCCCTGAGGGCCTACGAGCTCGGCCATAATAAGAATGTCAGGGCAGGCTTTTATGAAATTTTTCACCTGAACTGCGGCCCGATTAATGTCGGGCTCATCTTCCAGCCAATAGCCGTAAAAGGCCTTATGGGATGTGTAGTCATTCATAAGTTCGCGTATAAGAGTCGGCGTACAATTCGGAGATTCGAGCAAATCGTAAAGCTCCTGGTCGAGTATCATTGCTTCAAGACCGTTTGCCGCAAGCTTATCCAAGAACTCGGTCTGAGCCTTTACATCACTGTGGTCATATGAATGAAAAACCCAATCAAGGCCCAACTCGCTGACCAACGGCAGCTGATCTTCTGTAAAGCTGTCGTAGCAGCCTATCACTATATTGTTGCCTATATGCCTCGGCTCATATTTTTCCCAGTTTGCATAGACGGTCAAATTTCCTGAAAGCTCAGTGTTTGCGCTGACGCGCTCTCCCGAACCGTTTCTGCCAGTATACCAGCCCTTAAATACATACCCGCTTCTTGTCGGACGCTCGGGCATGGGCACGACGGAGTCAGCCCTGAGGGTAACGGTGGAATATGACGCACCCGACGCATCGGTATTAAAGACAACGGCATATTTACCGTCAGGTTTTTCGGTTTCGGACCCCGACGAATCCGAGTCGTCATCTTTATTCGGTGAAGACGGGTCGGAAGGCTTAGTTTGCCCGTCCGAGTCACCATTGCCGGGTCCGGCGGGAGCAGAGGTATCCGGGTCCGAATTGCCCGGTTCCGAAGTCGACGGTTCGGCCGTTGAAGGTTCAGCACCCGTTACCGGAGGCTCTGACGTATCCGGAACAGAAGTATCAGGCTCGGAAGTATGCGGGATATCGGGTTCGTCTTTGTCATTGCGGTCTGCACAGGACGCCGCAAACAATGTGAACAATGAAAGAATAATAAGCAAAGCTATAGTTTTTTTCATTTTTTCGACCCCCATGGATAGTATTCAAACCGAGGATATAATCCGGCCATAAACCAAATCCGAAAACCTATACAGCAGTCGGATATGCTCAACGGCCGTGCACCCTATTGTAACCTAATTTTATATATTTTGTCAATAGAAAAAATTGTATTTATAAAAAGATTTTTTATAAAATCACTAATATATGCTTTTATAAGCAAATTCTATCTTTTATCACCTTTTATTTCCGCATGGTTATCAAACACCCATGCAGTTATATATAAGTGCGGAATCCGTAATTAATACAGGAAACGTAAAAAGGCAGGATTATCAGCAGATACCCTGAAGCCGTTTTGCGCATTTTTCGCACCTATTTCTACCGCTTAAATCCATAATCTGCCGTGACATGCGCCGCGAGTAGACATGGAAAGAGCCGTAGGCTTGATTTTTATTCTCTCTCCCCCGTTTACGGTCGTCCCCACCCGGTCGGAAACCTCAGCGGCAGCGACAGATGTTATATACGGCACGCCGAGATTGCCCGGCGCCGCAATCCACATTATACAAGCTGCCCATCGCAGGGAAAAATTATTTTGATTTTTCGTTTATACGGCCGCATCTGTAAAAAAGCGGGCTTTTTCAGCATTACCCCGCCGCATAAACGAAAAAGCGGGATAAGTCCCCTTATCCCGCTTAAACTATAAATTAACCGCATGTCTTCTGACAAGCGATATTATTAGAGTTTCTTTTAATATCTGCTGATTTCTGATAGAAAGTAAAAATATAATAGAAACTTAAAAACGTAAAGACGTCACGCCGAAAGTCAAATCCCCGGCGTACCCGGGTCTATAAACAGAAAAATAATCACCAGCAGTAATACCGCGGCAAGGAAAACATATCCGAGATTATCTCTGAATTTGCGCTTGCGCTTCTCTTTTTTGATACCCTCGACATTTTTCTGCTCTATATTATCCCAATCCCAGGCCGCCCGCTGTCCGCAATTGGGACAAAAGGGCTGATTGTGCTCGGTTCCGCATACAGGACATCTCATTATATATCAGCTCCTATTCTGACAAAACATTAAAAACCGCGCCGCCGTGAACGGCGACGAACTGCGCATCGGTCGGCTCATAGCTCACGCCGCGAGGCAATATAAATCTGACCCCGTTGTGGAGTACTGACATCCGCACGTCGCTCATTCTCTCTATATCTCCGTCGATACACACGTCTATAGGCGTGTCACTGAGGATATGTACAAGCGATGCCTTGCGATATTTTATACGTTCGCGCCCCAATTTAGTATCAAGATATGTGCCGCGCTTATACTTGCCCACCATAGAAATGAATCGGGCACGGCTCACAACAGGGACCGTCACTATATCCAGCCTCCCGTCGTCAGGCCTGGCCAAACAGCACGGCTTGTATCCGCCGCCGTAATAGCATCCGTTGCCGACCGCCGCCAACAGGACCCTTTGTTCATCCTCAGGTTCTCCGTCGCAGCTTACGTACAAGCGGCAGGTAGGCCGTCTGAAAAGCGTAAGAACCACGCCTATAGTATATCCCAAAAAATTGCCTATAAACGGGGATTTCCTCAATTTATCCACCGCCGATACTACAGCGCAATCGAAGCCTATATTGGTCATATTGGCACAGATCCTGTCGTTGACTTTGGCTATATCTATAGGTATGCTGCTTCCGTACAGCTGAGACTCGATATCACGAAAATCATCTACCGCAGCAAAAGTCCGTACAAAATCATTGCCCGTGCCGTAAGGGATAAAGCCGACTTCGACATTATCATGCCCGTACACGCATTTGACCATATTTGAAAAAGTACCGTCGCCTCCGCAGGCATAGAACCGGCAGGCCTCATCCCCGCATTCCGACAGCACCCTGTCTGCATAGCCGCAAACCGAATCCCTGTCAGCCGCAAAATATATCTGATAATCAACCCCTGCTCCGCGGCAGACCTCTGATATGCGCTCCTCTATCTTGTCCGGAATCTTATTGCCCGAACACGGATTTACTATAAAAACATATTTCAAATCTTACCACCGCCAACGCTGAGCTTAACGGCGAACCGCGGCCGACCGCACAGCCGCTCTCCACTCGGCATATGCAGCGGCGCAATACAAGCAGCCGCAAACGACCGAAGCAGAGACCCTAACGCACAAAACCCGCACCGCGTAAATAAGGCCGCAGCCTCAGTCAGTCCCCGCAGCTCGAATCATATAACACAGCAGCATGATATCACAAAATATCATAATTGTCAAGGAAAGGCCATGCTGCCTTACAGTAGACCTCGGGATATGAGACAAATGTCCCCCCCCTAAAAATAAGGCCGAAACGTCTTTTCTGCGGCAGAAGCGCATGCTCCAGTCTAACTGCGTCTTTCTGCAGCTTATTTTATTAAAGAATATCGCCTATCCCTGCCTCGTAGATTTTTTTTCAGACCTGTAGATGTATCACACTTATAACCTATAAGCTTCAGGGACGCGCCCGTCGTATAAAGGCGCGTCCCTGTTATCAGTTGATGTATTCGATGGTTTGGCCGCTTATCAGCTTTTGGATATTGTTCACAACGATATCTATCACTCTGTAATAGACCTTAAAAACTCCGTCGCCGTTTACGGACGCATAATAATAAAGGTTGTCAGAGTTCAGCGGATAGTATTCCAGCACAGTCGAAGACCCGTCGTTCAATTCGAGCGTTATACGCAGATACGGCTCGGTATTTTCGGGTTTTTGGGCGTAGCCCATTTGGACTATGCTCATGATATACCTGTACATGTTCTGTATATTCTGTCCCTCTAAGGGAATGTTCTGATATGTGCCGTGGTATTCCGTTCCGCTGTCGGTAGACTCGGTATATGTCTCTATCGTATAGCTCTCGCCGCCCGTTTCAAACGTTATGGACGACACGTCGCTGAGATAAACTATCGCCAACAGATACTGGCAGAAATAATCCGTGGTATTTTCGATAAAGCCGAACACGGAAGCGTCGACAGTATATATAACGTCCGCATCGTTGTACATTACATAATACTCGTCCGTATCTTCATTGTACGCGCCTATATAATACGTGGACGTGTGTGCCTCGGTTTGGCCTTCGGCTGCCGTCGGGTCGTACAGTGTATTTTCTTCATCGTTTATCACCGGCAGGGAGACGTTGACATTAAAGTTTACCTCGACTTTTACGGGGTTGTCCAGCCCGTACTGCGCGAGCAGCTCGGGAGTTATATCGTCCGTAATGACCTCATTGGCCGTCACGCCGAGCATAGACTCCACGCAAGCGCGCACGCTGCTGGAATTTGCGCCGAACAGAAACGGCTTTTCCAATATAATAGTACTTTCGTACTTCTTGGAGTCTATCTCCTCCTGAGTGCAGAAACGGGCATATACGTCGTCGTCCTGGCCGGGGTAATCTATGAGCAGAGTATTGAAATCATCGTTCTCATAGTCGTACACGACGTAAATATTCTTGGAGTAATATTCGCTTTTATCCCTCAGCAGTCTTTCGGCAAAATAGGTACTGACGACATAAACGTTGGAGTCGGCCGCATTTCTGAAATAATATCCGCCGCCGTCAGGCGTCTTGTCGCCCAAATAAAACACATCCGAACCCGTGCTTTTGCCCACAGTCATGACCGCCTGGGGCTCGTCCAGGCCGTAATACTCCAAATGCGCGGAGTTCATCTCTATAGTACTCTCCACTCTCAGCTCCACGGCGCAGGTATACAGAGCTTCCGGGCCGTAAGTAAGTATGGGCACGTTTTCGTAGCCGCGTATGCGCACGTCGCCGTTATCGTCCCGGTACAAAGTGAACTCGCCATGCTCGTTCTGCACAGAGACGCTGTCGAGTATATGCTCACCCACGGAATATATCAGCGTACCCTCGCGCTCGTAATCCGTAGTCACGTCCATATCGGGGTCGGCCGGGTCGGATGTCTGGGGAGTAAAGTTTAAATTAAGATATATCGCCACCACAGCCAGCACCGCGCACACCGCGGCGGCGGCGACGACCCATATAATCTTCTTCTTTATCATAGATATTTACGCTTTCTCCATCTTATCACGGCCACGACCGCACATACAATCGGGACAAGGCCTATAACAAGAGAACTTATAAGCACCGTCATCACATCGCTGCCGAACTCCAAAGTGCCCGAAATCAACGATTTGGCGATAATCTTGACCACATTTTCGTTCCCGGAAAGAAACGCGAGCATAGACAGCATGTACTCCGAAGTCGCGGAAGTGTTTCCGGCCATATTGGACAGATAATAGGTATCCATCAGGGAAGTCGAGCCGAATACCAGCACATTGGAGGAAGTCAGGCCGTATTCGTCGCCGTTATCGTACGAGCCCTGCTTATACGACATTGCGCCCACCGTCATCTGTCCCGTCGGGTCGGAGTCTTCGCGCGTAACGTCGCGGAAGTTGGAGGAGTCTATCTGCACGCTGCCTATCTGCTTGCCGAACGAATCATCCGAAATCGTGCGCAGCAGCGAGGTGGTCTGCACACCGTCAGAGTTGGTCTCAAACGTCAGCTCAAGGTTGCGCGCCTTGCCCAAAGTAAGATTCAAATAGTTCCTCTCTTCGGCCAGCGTGCCCGCTATAGCAGTGGACGGACCGCTGCCCGTATATTCCACGCGCAGGAACGGCTCGTTTACATTGAGCACCGTGCTGGAATTATCGGGGTCAAAGACGTTGTACGAACCCAGGCGTATGCCCCAAATCGTAGACAGATAATCTTCCAAAAGCGGATTCTGCGGCATGTCGGAGTCTGCAAAAACTATAAGGCTGCGGTCGCCGTCGTTGCGCTCGCCTTTGACCGCGGGATTAAGATAGGCGTCGAGTTTTTTGATATCCTCGGAGCTGTACGTCACGGTCGGATTGCATATGATAAGAAAGCTTATGTCATCGGATATCTCTTCCGTATCGTACAGGTCTATAAATTCGACGTTATAGCCGTTGAGCTCCGCAAGATCCCACAGATACGAGGTGATAGATTCGCCGTGGTCGCGTATGACGCCGATGGTACGCATTCCCTCAGAAGTAACGTTCTTTATCCCGCCGTCTATACGGCGCTCAAGCCCTATATATTCGTTGTCGTCAAACACCGATTCGTCTATAAGGAACGAACGCCTCGTCTCCGGACAATATACCGTTATAAACGTGGTATCGTTGAGCGTTATGCCGCGTTCTTTGAAGAACTGGGGATTGTAGCGTATATCTATCCAGTGTACCTCGATATTATCGCTCTTGCTCAGGAACGACTGCAGCAGTTCGTAAGTATAACGCCTGGCGGAAAACACGTTAGACACCGTTCCGGAATCGGTAGCCTGCGCATCGTAAGAGGCCTTTTTAAATTCGGACTCATTGCCGTTGACGATAATCTCCACGTGCAGACCGGACTGATTAAACTCATCGATAAAAGCCTCAGAAACCTCGTCGATTTTTGTGGTCTGTATCATGGAAAAGTCGGCGGACAGATCAAACATGGAATCGAGCACGCCCATGGCCACATTGAGCAGGACTGCGGCGAGTATGACGAACACTGTCAGGGATACCGACAGCGCGCCGTACTTGAACTTGCCTTTGAGATTCTTCTTCATAAACTCCGCTCCCTCCTCACGCCCAGCGTCTCTTCTCGATCATTCTCACCGTTAAAAAGAGAAAGACCGCGATCACGCTGAGATAATATACCGTAGGCGCGGGATTAAACAAGCCTATGGCAAAATCGGAGAACCTGCTGTACAGGCTCAGATACGACAGCGGCACGCCTATCAGGGGCGGCAGCAGCCTGGATATGGAATCTATGATGAACATCAGCAGCAGCACCGCACTGGTGGCGGCTACCGTGCCTATCTGGTTATCCGTAACGGAGGAGATAAACAGCGCTACGGCTATCATTGAATAGCCTATGAGCAGCGAGCCGAGCATCTGCATGATGAACTCGCCCGTATACACGGTGCCGAACATGCATATCAGCAGCACATATATTATATTCACGAGCGTAGCCGCAGTAAAGATGACCGCGCCGCTTACAAACTTGCCCAGCACCAGCCCCGACACCTTGACCGGAGAGGTCAGCAGCAGAGTATCCGTACCGTTCTTCTTCTCTTCGCTGAAAAACTTGAAGGATATGAGAGCAACGAGAATCAAATTGGCAAAATACATATACGTACCGAAATAAGTCCCCATATACGTCTGCATATTGGAAATGACCGATATGACGAAGAATATGCCGGTGATAAGCGAATATGCGCCTATGACGATATATCCTATGGGATTTTTGAAATAGGAAACAAGCTCCTTCTTTATTATCGCGGCCATTATTCGTCACCTCTCTCTGTTCCGTCGCCGTTGTCGGCCGGAGTGTCATCCGTGCGCACGTCAGGCTCGGCGTGTACTTCCCCCTGCTCCGTGCGGCCCGATATGGCCGTTCTGTCTGCCGAAGACAGCTCCGGCGAAGGTTCGGAGCTGACTAACTGTATGAAGATATCCTCCAAGCTTACGCCCAAAGGAGTAATCATAAGTATATACCAGTCTCTCTTGGCGCATTCGGCAAACAGCAGCCTGCGTATATCCGTCTTCTTGTCCGATTCTACTATAATGTCTACCGTGCCCTTCTCATAGCTGCCCAAATATTCGGCCTTAAGCACGCCCGGCAGAGAACCGACCACATCCATGACCTCGTCTTCGGGCGCAGCCAGGCGTATACCGTAGCGGTTGCTCGGCGTGGCGGAATTGAGAAGCTCCTCGGTAGATGAGTCCTTGACCAGGTAGCCCTTGTTTATAATTATGACCCGTTCGCATACAGCCTGAATCTCCGTAAGAATATGGGAACTGAGAATAACCGTATGCGTCGCGCCCAAACGCCGGATCAGATTGCGTATCTCCGCGATTTCCTTGGGGTCGAGGCCGACCGTCGGCTCGTCGAAAATCATTATCTCAGGATTGCCTATAAGGGCCTGAGCGAGACCCACGCGCTGCTTGTAGCCCTTGGAGAGGTTGCGTATGAGCCTTTCGGACACGTCGCTTATCTTGGTTACCTGACAGATCTCATCCAGGTGGGCGGCTCGGTCAAACGTGCATCTCTTGAGGTCGAAGACGAACTCAAGGTATTCTCTTACCGTCAGATCGGGATACAAAGGCGGCAGCTCGGGCAGATAGCCGATATTGCGCTTGACGTCATTGGGTCGCTCGAGTATATCGAACCCACTGACCGATATGGAGCCGGAGGTGGAAGATATGTACCCAGTTATCATATTGAGTATAGACGTCTTCCCCGCCCCGTTAGGCCCGAGAAGACCGACAATTTCACCCCTGTCGACGGAAAAGGACACATCGTTTACAGCCACATTGGAGCCGTATTTTTTTGTAAGATTGCGAACCTCTATCATTCGCGGCACACGTCCCTTTATAGTTTATTGTTTGCCCGACACGCATAGCGCCGGACCGAAAAATACCCGCCGTATCCGTCACGACCGAAGACATAGCGTGCCTCTGCGGCGAGAGCTGCATATATCTATACAGTAACTCAAATAT
>CALXAN010000081.1 GCA_944386305.1 uncultured Clostridia bacterium | reverse complement strand
CCTTACATAATCTACGAAAACCTTAAGAGTGGCATTCGGGCAGTTTTCATGCGCGATCTGTCCGGAAACGCTGCACACATACAGAGCGTGGTGCATATCGCAGGTCTCCGTAGGCTCGGTACCGGCCTTGAAATACCCCGTCTTTACCCTGCTGCCGCGCTGGTCCTGAGAACAGTACTCGCAAGGCAGCTTGCCGCTGTCTACACAGTAAGACACGCGCACTATACCCGACGGCATCTCAAACTCGCCGGAAGTATAGCCTTTGGCGGCATGTATCTCGTTCATTACTCCGCCCCAAAGGCGCGTATGCCATGAGATACTGTTATGCAATTCGTGGTTAATATCATAACCCCACCATATACCCGCCAAATAATAAGGAGTATATCCTATAAACCATCTGTCATAGAAATTGCTGGTCGTACCCGTTTTTCCGGCGGTCTCGACTCCGGAAACAAGGGCCGCCCTGCCGGTGCCGCTGACTCGGCACACTTCTTTGAGAATATCAGTCATTATATACGTCGTCTGTTCGCTGAAAACGATGCGCTTATCGACGGTCTTTTCAAGTATGATATCGCCCAAATAGTTCTCTACCCGGGTATAGCATCTCGGCGCGGTATACACGCCGCCGTTGGCATAGACGGTATATGCGCCCGTCATCTCCTGCACGGTGACGCCGTTTGTCAGAGAACCCGTAGACAACGGAGCCCTCTGCATATCCTCAGAAACAAGGCTCTTAAGCCCGAGCATGGTTTTAGCAAATTCATAAGACGTTTTTACGCCTATCATGTCCAATACTCTTACGGACGCGGTGTTGAGAGAATACGACAGACCCTTGTACACATCTATGATACCGCCGTACGTCCCGTCATAGTTTACGGGCCAGTTCCGGTATGTGATATCCGAGCCGTTTACACTCACAATGTTTGCGTCTACCGGGAAATCATCTACAGGCGACCCGGCCGTTATGATATTGTTCTCCATGGCGTAGCCGTAGACGGTCAGAGGCTTAATAGCCGAACCGGGCTGACGCGGGGCCTGAGTTACGCGGTTAAGGGTAAGCTTGCCGGTCTTCTCTCCCCTGCCTCCGACAACTCCGAGTATATTGCCGGTCTCGGGATCCATCACTTCCATGGCGACTTCGGGATATATACGCTCGCCGGTCTCCTCATCCTCATAGTACTCCGCCGAATAATTGCCGCCCGAATAATTCGACTCGTCGGACAGATAGTTTTCCATTATCTGCTGTATCTCCAGGTCGATAGTCGAATATATTCTCAATCCGCCGGTATACAGACGGTTCAGCGCCTGCTCGCGGCTTATATTGTACAAGGACTGCAGGTCTGAGACGACCGCTTCTACAACGGTGTCAGTAGCGTACGACCAGCCATCCGACCCGTCCGCGGCAGTATCGGGGGTCTCCTCCGCAGTATCGGGGGCGGCGTTGCGGTCCCTGAGCTCGATATCGGTATCCAAATACTCCTGATACTCAGCTTCGGATGTAATATAGCCCTGAGTATACATCTCATAAAGTATCTGATTGCGGCGCACCCTGTTATTGTCAGGATTTATATACGGGTCATAATAAGTCGGAGACTTGGTTATGGCCACTATCGCTGCAGCCTCCACGGTGGTAAGCTCGGAAGGATCTTTGTCAAAATAATACCTTGCGGCAGTGCTTATACCGTTGCAGTTATTGCCGAAATAAACGGTGTTGAGATAATATTCCAGTATCTGTTCCTTAGAATATATACGCTCCAAATACAGGGCCCTGAGCGCCTCGCGAATCTTGCGCTTTATGCCCTCCATACCGGAGGCCTCGTTGTCTCCGGTTATATTTTTGACAAGCTGCTGGGTTATGGTGGAACCTCCGGCCAAGTTCCCGCTCTTGCCGGTTATTTTTGCAAAGACGTAATTTACTCCCGCCTTAAACGTGGTTATCGGGTCTACTCCGGCATGCAGATAGAAGCGCTTGTCTTCTATGGCGACGACGGCGTTCTTGACACAATCAGGTATCTCGTCGCTGCGTATCCACGAGCGGTTCTCCGTACTCGACAGAATCTGATATTCCACATAATTGCCGTTTTCGTCAAGCACATATATGACGGACGACATGGACAAATCCTGATTGCCGAGCATATCTACAAGTTCTTCGTCCGTGTAGGAATACACATAAGCGGCTACCGCTCCGATGCCTACCACGCCTATAATGCCGAAAATTATGCAGCATACAAGAAAGACCTGCAGCACACCGTGCCAAAAGCGGCCTTTACGGGTACGTTTTTTTGCATAGAAATCCGGATACGCTTTCCACAGAGGAACATCGTTTTCGGATTCATATTTTTCGATCTCCTCGGGAGTAAGAGCGCCGTATCTCTTACGACGCTGAAAATCATTCTCCTTCTTAGCGGCCATATACGCCTTATATTCAAGAGTACCTTTTTCGGGAATGTTTTTATTTTTAGGCGTACCGCCCTCAGTGGGCTTCGTACCGCGTCTTGGATCGCGGCTGCCGCCGCGCGCATTTTTCTTGTCCAAAACAGAGCCTCCTTAAAAGATAAGGGTCCTTTCCCGGTCATACAGCCGTCAGCATACCGACTATGCCCCGTCAAACGCATGGTATAAAACCGCGTTGCACAACGATCCACGCATAATCAGCCGCATATACGCCGCCTGACAGGTGCCGGCAGCGACAATATGACTCGATTATATTTACATTATAAATCGAAAATTTATCCATTATACTCAACTGTATGGTATTATACTACAATTTGGCTTATTTTTCAAGTCCAAATCATAAAATTCACGCCTGCAGCGCACTCTGCAGCAGTCCGCAAAATAACTGCCTGTCCGTTCAGGCATAAAGAGACTTATAAAAAGCCGCGGCGGCTTATCGCCAAAAGAGAAAACCGTACGTACATAAATATGTAACTTTAAACAAAAAAAAATGCCTGATATAAAGCTATTATACAGCAGCGGAGTTACATAAATGTGATAAGGCCGCATATTTACGATTTATATCTAACACTGCGCCGAATATAAAATTTTAATACTGCAACAATATAGATAAATCAAATAAAAATTAATCCAATTTAAAATATTATTTTTAATATAACGATGAATTTATAAAAAACTTATCCAAATCAGTTGACAAAAAAATCGAATCAGAGTATTATATGCATGGTTAGTAAACGCTAACTCAGTTAGCTTAAGCTTTGATGTCCTTATGCAGGCAGAGTCTGATAAGGACAATTTTAAGGGCATGCGTTAGCAGAAGCTAACTCCTATGCACATTATAATTCAGGGAGCGACAGACATGATGCCTCTTACACTGGCAAGCATCGGGGAAGAAAATATAATAAAAAAAGTCGGGGGATCCGCGGAGGTAAAAAAGCATTTGGAGGACCTCGGCTTTATTCCAGGAGGTACGGTAACAGTTATCAGCACTCTCGGAGGAAATATAATAGTCAACATAAAAGAATCCCGCATAGCCATAAACAAAGAAATGGCGCTTAAAATAATGGTCTGACGAAAAGATGGCAAGAATATGCGCAACGCCTATTGCGGAGCGGAAAAAAACGCTCTGCGCGTCCGTAGGGATATATTATAAACTCACAGCAGTCATAATCATATAGGAGGAAAACAGATGATGACCTTAAAGCAAGCTAAAATCGGAGACACCGTGACGGTAGTAAAGCTGCACGGAGAGGGCGCCGTAAAACGCCGA
Organism: uncultured Clostridia bacterium; assembly: GCA_944386305.1. GTDB lineage: Bacteria > Bacillota > Clostridia > Oscillospirales > UBA644 > CALXAN01. The sequence goes on along the minus strand of CALXAN010000081.1, from coordinate 6,170 downwards.
ATAATGGACATGGGGATAACGAAAGGAGTAAGCGTACATATACGAAAAGTCGCGCCGCTCGGAGACCCTATAGAAGTAACAGTCAGGGGTTACGAACTCTCTATCCGAAAAGCGGACGCTGACATGATAGAGGTACAATGACGCGGCTGCTCGCCGCAAACAGTCAATCGGATTTTTTTAGGAAGTGAGGAATACAAAATGAACCTACGAATCGCCCTTGCGGGAAATCCGAACAGCGGCAAAACCACGCTGTTCAACGCGCTAACGGGTTCAAATCAGTTTGTCGGAAACTGGCCCGGCGTAACGGTTGAAAAGAAGGAGGGTAAATTAAAAAAGCACGAAGGCGTGGTCATAACGGACCTGCCGGGCATATATTCGCTTTCGCCATATACGCTCGAAGAAGTCGTGGCACGCAACTATCTTATATCCGAACGCCCCGACGCCATACTCAATATCATCGACGGCACCAACCTTGAGAGAAACCTGTATCTTACCACGCAGCTTACCGAGCTGGGGATACCCGTCGTGATAGCGATAAACATGATGGACGTCGTAAAAAAGAACGGAGATAAAATCGACACCCAGGAGTTATCCAGGGAGCTGGGGTGTAAAATCGTCGAAATATCCGCGCTCAAAGGCACGGGGGTTATGCAGGCAGCCGAAGCGGCGATAGACGCCGCGCACAACGGAAAGACCATTCCCATGCACACCTTCAGCGGAAGCGTGGAGCACGCGATAGCGCATATAGAAGAGGCCGCGCTGCACGACATGCCCGAAGAGCAGCAAAGATGGTATGCCATAAAGATATTCGAGCGCGACGACAAAGTGCTGCAGCAGCTCAGTCTCGACCGGGCGGTCACAGACCATATAGAATCAGACATAAAAGCCGTGGAGAAAGAGCTTGACGACGACGCGGAAAGCATCATAACCAACGAAAGATACGTATACATATCCTCGTTGATGAAAGCCTGCTACAAGAAAAAGAATGCGGGAAAGCTCACAGTTTCCGACAAGATAGACAGAGTAGTCACCAACAGATGGGCGGCCCTGCCGATATTTGTCGCCATAATGTTCCTTGTATACTACATATCGGTATCGACCGTAGGCACATGGGCTACAGACTGGGCAAACGACGGTCTGTTCGGAGACGGCTGGCACCTGTTCGGAATAGGCTCGTCGGAATATGAGGAGGATATAACCGAATACGCCTTAGAGCATGTATGGACAGACGAAATGATTGCCACGGTAGAACAGGCTGCGGCAGCCGGAGTAACGGGAGCCGAAGAAATAAAGGCCGCTATCGAGGACGAGGACTTCGGCGCATTCGACGAAGCTTACGGTTCGTATGCAGACGCCTTGGCCGAAAAAGGCTACGACATTTCCCCCATTTATGACGCAGCTCTCGGAGAAGACGCACAGGGAGTGCCCGACACTTCCGAATACGGCATATGGGTTCCCGGCATTCCTGTGCTGATATCGGATGCTCTGCGGGTCGACACCGCCGACCCCGTCTGCCCCGAATGGCTCAGCGGGCTTATCCTCGACGGAATAGTCGCAGGTGTGGGCGCGGTGCTCGGCTTTGTACCGCAGATGCTGGTGCTGTTTATACTCCTGGCGTTCCTGGAATCCTGCGGATACATGGCAAGGGTAGCGTTCGTAATGGACAGGATATTCCGTAAGTTCGGACTGTCGGGCAAGTCTTTTATACCCATGCTGATAGGCACCGGCTGCGGAGTACCGGGAATAATGGCTTCCAGGACCATAGAAAACGAGCGGGACCGCCGCATGACGATAATGACCACCACATTCATACCCTGCGGTGCAAAAATACCCATAATAGCACTAATCGCCACAGCGCTGTTCGACGGAGCGTGGTGGGTCGCGCCCTCTGCGTATTTTATAGGAATGGCCGCTATAGTAGTGTCCGGCATCATGCTCAAGAAGACAAAAATGTTTGCGGGAGACCCCGCCCCGTTCGTCATGGAACTGCCGGCATATCACTGGCCGACGGTGGGCAATATTCTCAGATCAATGTGGGAACGCGCCTGGTCGTTCATAAAGAAAGCGGGCACGATAATTCTGCTGGCATCCATAATAATTTGGGCAGGATCGGTCTTCGGCATGGTAAACGGCAGCTTTGGCTTCAGCCCGGATATGGAGCTTGAGGACAGCGTTTTGGGCATTATCGGCGGGGCTATAAGCTGGATATTCGCGCCTCTCGGATTCGGCAATATCAAGGCCACCATTGCGACTATCATGGGCCTTGTGGCCAAAGAGGAAGTAGTCGGTGTATTCGGAGTGCTCGACTTTGAGGGCATGAGCCGTTTGGCGGCCTATTCCTTCCTCTGCTTCAACCTCCTGTGCGCACCCTGCTTTGCGGCTATCGGCGCTATCAAGAGAGAGATGAACAGCGCCAAATGGACATGGTTCGCCATAGGATATCAGTGCATATTCGCCTACGCGGTATCGCTCATGATATATCAGATAGGCTCTGTATTTACAGGCGGAATAAATGTGATAGGCCTGATATGCGCGCTGATAGTTTTGGCATTCATGCTCTACATGCTCTTCAGACCCTATAAAGAGCCTACCAAACTGACGGAAAAAGTTAAGGTAAAATAAGAATGTTCGATATGCCCGAGGCAGCAGGTATTATATCCGCTGCCTCGGGGAAAATATCGATAAGCCGCTCAGAAGAACAGAGCAATATATAAGCTTTAAAGTAGGGCGCGATACGCCGCCGTACGGCGTTTTTACGTTTCGATGAAAAGCCGACGAAACTCAGCGACGGGAAAATCCATCTTGATTATATGATTTTGAGTTATTTTGTCTTTTGAGAATATATTACTCGACAAAAAAACGATATTGTGCTAAAATCAAAGGACAAGAACGAACATATTCGGCTGCAGCCCGGCAAACGGGCGCTCGTACAGAAAGGAAGTGTCTGCAATATGTTGGCCTGGATATTGGACAATTTGGCGTCTATCATCATATGCGTCCTGCTGTTAGCGGTAGTCGCAGCAATAATCGTCCATATGATAAAGAACAGAAAAAAGGGCAAAACTTCCTGCGGAGGCGGCTGCGGCGGATGCCCGATGAGCGGCTCATGCCGCAAACACTGACATATATGTAAAAAAGCGCGAGTGATATTCACTCGCGCTTTAACTTTTTGTATAATGCAATGTTAACTACCCGTACATCCTTCGGAAAGAGCGAAGAGCTTGTCGCTGCGTTCTATAAGCTCAACCCGCATACGCAGCTCAAAAGCCGAATGGATATAATCGTTATGCTCATGCAGGCGCATCTGCATTTGCGGCGTAAGCGTCAGGAAATATTCTCTGCTGCTGCGGCTGCGTCTTATAAGTCCGCGCAAATCCTCATATCTCGTAAGACTCACCTCCGTGGGACTATTATTAGCAAGCCTTAAAGATAAATACGTATGGGACAAGCGAGGAAATTAAACTTACAAGCAGCATACATATGCTTTCGCCTGCAGATTTTTCACGCAAACCTATCGAAAATACCGTAAAAAACCGCGCGGCGGATTTATCTCATTTCGGAAGGATTATCGAATTTTCGGCGCCGACGAAGTCGGGGCTGCATTCGACGACTACCCTGCTCTTAGACCACGGGTGAATAAACTCAACGGAAGAACAATGCAGCAGATATGTCCCCGTACTGCACTCGTCACCGTACAAAAAATCATTATACAGAGGGTGACCTATATAAGACATATGGACCCGTATCTGATGCGTTCTGCCCGTAATGGGACGAAGCCGCACCAGGCACAGCCGGCCGCATGCGGACAGAGTCTCATATTCTGTACGTGACGGCTTGCCGTCCCCGCGTACGCAGCGGCGCACACAGCCTTCGCGTTCTCGAACCACGGGGGCGTCTATGACCCCGCTCGGAGGATCGGGCCGGCCGCATATGACTGCAACGTATGTCTTCTTTACCGCCCCGGAGCGCAGCTGCTCACTCAGGCGCGCAGCGGCGTACTGAGAGCGGCCTATCAGCACAACGCCGGACGTATTTTTATCCAAGCGCGTCAGCGGTCTGTATACGAAATTCTGCGTCCCATATCTGAAAGCTACTGCGTTGCCCAAAGTATGCGTAAAATCCGAATGGCTCGGGTGCACCTGCATATTCCTCGGCTTATTGACCGCCAGGATATGCTCGTCCTCATACAGAACGTCTATAGGTATGTCCGCAGGGCAAATCTGCGACTCCTTTTCGGGCAGAACCAGGCGCAGCTCATCTCCGGTTCTGACGACGGCGCGCACAGTGACATTCTGCCCGTTGAGCAGCAGGCCCCCGCTGCTCTTAAGAGAGGACAAAAGCCTCGAGGTAACGCCGAGCTTTGTCCTGAGCACATCTTTGACGGTCCTGCCGCACATAGACGGGTCAATGCGCACGGCAAGATCGCTCATTGCGCCAGTTCCCTTACGAGATCGGAAGCGGACTGCCGCCACACCACCGCAGCAAGCCCGCCCTCGACCGATATCTTGGCCTCTGCGCCTATAAATTCATTACTCACCCCTATGGGGTATGACGGGCTCATCACATAGCGGTCAAGCGTATATTTCAGCCCCGTTATGGTTACCCGAGGAGTCCCCGCAGCGGCAAAAACGGATATATATCCTCTCATCGAAGGCGAAAATGTCAACTCCCCGCCCGTCACAGTTATAACCTGTTCGTCCGACAGAAGATATCCCCGAGCACCGTGTTCGGCTATATATGACAGAGTTTGAATATTTGCTATGGTATGGTCTATCCTGCCCCCTACCCCGCCGTAAATCACAAACACGCCGCAGCCGCGTTCTAAACCCTCGTACACGGCCAATAAAGTATCCGTCTGATCTTTTCGGCTCGGGTGCACCGACACATCGACGCCGCCGGGCACGTAACCGAGGGAATCAAAATCCCCTATGACCATATCGGGCTTGATTCCCGCAGTCCTCTCATATCCCGCGTCGGCTGCAACTACAAAAATATCGGAACCCTGCACGCACGCATCCCTGCATTCGAGAGCGCCGAAAATATAGCATATCTTCATATTCATATCCTCCGATTGAAAAACAAAAAACGACACGCTCCGCCGCCCTTTTGGGCGGCGGAGCTTTTACGGCATATTTAAAATAAGCACAGCAATATCAGAGAATAAATCGGAATTTCTGATTTTTAGAATTGCTCCCGACATTGACCACTAATTTTGAATCCGCGCCCGCGTTTGCATCCTCCACGGTAAGATACATACCGTTGAAAGCGATTATATAGAAATAGCCTGAACTGGAGTACTTTACTTTCCAAAGCTGACGGTCGCCCGCGCCGGCAGTCTCAAAGCCCACCTCCGTACCGTCGACCCTGGACAGAGTATCGACAGTCAGGAGCTTGCCGGTATCGAGCGAGACGATATTGTAATACCCGTTTCCGGCCGAAGACAGATAAAAACGCTGGGACTCAGCCGCCCTATAATCTCCCAAAACAGCATCGGAGCCGTCCTGTTCACCGTCTACGGACTCTATGACCTTATCTATCTGCAGAGAGCTCTCGATATAGTATGTACCGTCTTCCACCATATAATCTCCGGACTCGGTCTCAACTTCCAAAGCAGGGACATATGTATTAAAATAATTATCGCGTCTGTTGAGGAACGATACCAAATACAGCTCGCTGGTAATGTTATATTTTTCACGCCAAAGCATGAAATTCATATTTGCAGAGGCCGATATGGCGGAGACATGGTTAGAGGCCAGGTTGGACATCGTGTGATTATTAAACACGTAAGAATAGTCACGGAACAGGCGCTTTACGGTATCCAAGAAATCCTGGAAGTTCATCAACTTAGTCAGCCATGAATCAAGCGTGCTGTGATACCCGCCGTTTAAAACCACATTATAATTTATATCCGTATTGTTATATATAGACTCCGACATACCGAAGGCGTTGTCGTTGTCCCACAGCGGACCTGCATGGAGCTTATGGTCCTCGTCCATATACATGTATATACTGACGCAGGCGTCCCAGTCCATGCTGTATTCCTTGGCCATCCACATGCGGGCGAAGGATTCAGTATCTATATACTCGGTATAGTATGCGCCTGATTGATTATAGCCGGTGGAGCTCAGTATAGCATCATTGGCGTCGTACAAAAAAGACGTGATATAATC
>CALXAN010000080.1 GCA_944386305.1 uncultured Clostridia bacterium | reverse complement strand
ATCTTTTATAAATTCCTCGAATTTATCGGGTGTCATTATCCCCGCGTCGTCGCACAGCGTTATGCTCGTCGCACCGCTCTGCTCCGCCGCCGCGCACAGCTGCCTGAGAAACTCCCTCTCGGCTCTCGTGGCGTCTGCTGCGCAGAACTCTATGTCCGAACACAGCCTTTTAGCCTCCGCGCACATGTCGCATACGGCCTGCAGCATCTGAGGCGCCTTCATATGGCACATGTACTCCATCTGCACCGTAGATACGGGCGCGGATATCTGTATGCACGGTTTTTTGGCCGAGCTTATGCTCTTCCAGCCTTCCTGCAAGGCAGTCTGCGAAAGGCCCGCGCTTATCCTTACGGCGCAGTTCCTGACCGATTCGGCTATGGACTTGTTGATTATCAGCTCTTCCTTGGCGCCCGATATCTCAGGCAGCTCTATTATATCCACGCCGAGGTTGTCCAGGCATTTGGCTATTTCCGTTCTGTCCTTAAAAGTGAATGTATGCGCCTTGTCCTTCAGCGTCATGTCCGATACTGTGATGCGTCTCATTTCTCTTTACTCCTTTCATAAATAAAAAAATCCCGGAAAGCGGAAATATTCCGCTTTCCGGGACGATCTGACATAGACCGCGGTACCACCCGGTATTGCCGCACTATATGCGGCCTCTCTGCAAAGCTCCAACAAGCTTTCGGCCATGATAACGGGGCCTGCCGTAGTTCCATACTCGGCTCTGCCTTTCCGGAACTCTGCTCCGATGTGAGACGTAACGGCGTGCTTTTATTGCCTCGCAGCGACCGGCAACTCTCTGAAAAAACACCATGCTGTTACTTAGCATCTTCTACGCATTTGTATTTTTTAATATTATAAAACACATTTCCGCCTTTGTCAAGAGCCTTTTCAGACATTTTTTTGTTTCCCGCTTATTATATCAGCCCGCGCACCCCTGTTTGCCTTTGAGCGTTTGACTTGTTTGTTTTATTGCGTATATTCGGGTGTTTTTTTTTGGTGCTATCGATGTCCTGCGGCCCCGGGTTTTGGGGCATACGTGCGGCGCATAACCGAATATAATTGATAAATGATTGCATTTGTATCGCTGTGCGCCGTATTGACACGCCGTCGGCCGATATGGTATATTCTATATGTTTGCCGAAATTATTTAAAACTAAGAGGCGTTGCTTATGACCGCAAAATCGCTCGTGCAGGCGCTGGCAATCGGCGCGGGCCTGAGTATGGACGCCGCCGCGGTGTCTGTTTCCGACAGTATGATATACAAAGACGAGGGCAAGCTCAGGCTTGCCTCGGTCTGTTTCGCTTTCGGCGCCTTTCAGGCGCTAATGCCTGCGATAGGGTATTTTATTGGCTCGGTGTTTGTAAGATATATACAGAGATATGCCAATATCGTGGTCTTTGTCGTGCTGTTGCTGCTGGGGATAAACATGATAGTATCCTCGATAAAAGAGATAAAAAATCCCGCAACCGTTACGGTTTATAAGCATTTATCGCTCAAGCTCATATTGCTGCAGGCCGTAGCTACCAGCACCGACGCGCTGGCCGCCGGCGTATGTTTCTGCGCCGAGGGTATGGATGTGGGCGAGCTGCTGGCCTGCTGCGGCGTCATAGGCGCTACCACGCTGCTCATATCCGCGGTCTGCGTGCTCGCCGGCAGGAAGTTCGGGCATAAACTGGGTTCAAAGGCCGGTATAGCGGGCGGAACGCTGCTGATAGTCACGGCCGTACTCTCCGTTTTCGACGTCATATGACAGGCCCGCGTTTCTGACGAGTGCGCGCGGCGGTTTTTGTTCTGCATGGGTTATGTGTATTTCTGCATTTCCGTTTAAGTTTTGATTAAACCTGCGCAAAGCGCGTTGACAAAGCGTTGTATTTATGATATATATAAAGTAAAGTTATATAAAGCTGAAAAAGCTTTGGACGTGTATTCGGCGCGGGTTTTGTCCTTATTTGTCGGTTCCGCGCCTGTACTGGTTTCGGACGGGTATTATGACGCAGATAGGGGGAAGCGGATTGTGGACGGAATACTCGAATGCAGCGGCCTCGGTAAGACCTATGGCACGTTTACGGCTCTGAGCGATTTCGGTACGGAAATCGGCAGCGGCAGGATAGTGGGGCTTTTAGGCCCTAATGGCAGCGGCAAGACTACGTTTATCAAGATGGCGGCCGGATTGATGAGGCCCGATTCAGGCCGGATTACGATAGGAGGGTTTGAGCCGGGCGCGGAGACTAAGGGAATGGTGTCGTACCTGCCGGACAGGATGTATCTGCCCTTGAATATGCGGGTATGGGGCGCCTTGGACATATTTGAGGATTTCTACGATGATTTCGACAGGGATCAGGCTGAACAGATGCTTCGGCGGCTGGACATAGATCTTTCCGCCAAGGTGCGCTCAATGTCCAGGGGCACGCAGGAGAAAGTGCAAATTGCGCTCATAATGAGCCGCCGGGCAAAGCTGTACCTGCTGGACGAACCTCTCAGCGGGGTAGACCCCGCGGCCAGGGATTATATATTGCACACCATTATTTCTCAGTATGACCGCAGCGGTTCGATACTTATATCGACGCATTTAATCTCTGATGTGGAGTCCATCCTTGACGATGTCATAATCTTGAGCCAGGGCAGGCTCATGCTGCAGGATTCGGCTGAAAATATAAGAAACCGCAGCGGCAAGACGGTCGACAGGTGGTTCAGGGAGGTGTTCAGATGCTGAGGAAGTTGCTGAAATACGAGATGTCCGCCGTCTCTCGCATTATGCTGCCCATTACGGCGTGCGTGCTTCTTTGCGGCGTTCTTGCCGGCGGGTTTATCGCTGCGGCGTTTTCGCTGCAGCTTGACACTGATACTTCCGCGTTTTCCGTGTTCAAGAACATATTCGTTTTCTCTTTGTGGGGAGCGGTGGCTATGATTATAATGGCCATTTCGGCCGTTACGATAGTCTCGTTCTTCGTCGTTGTGTACAGGTACTACAAGAGCATGTATACCGACGAGGCTTATCTTACCTTTACTCTGCCTGTAAAAAGCGGCAGGATAGTCACGTCCAAGTTTATTGTTTCATACGCCTGGGTGCTTATATCTACTTTGGCTGCGATAATATCCATGGCGTTTATTGTTTTGACCTACGTATATATGGCGTTCGGCGGACTGGAGCCTATATTTGAGTTCTTCTCGGAGATGCGCGAGATGTTCCTGAGCATGTACTCGACAGAGTATTTTATTGTTATTGCCGTTATGCTGGGCTTGATGGCGCTTGTCAGTCCTGCGCTTACGGTTCTGTTTGCATATGCGTCAGTTTCCATAGGCTGCCAGCTTGCGTCAAAGCATAAGGTCCTCGCCTCCATCGGGGTTTATTTCTTGCTCAGCACTTGTTCTTCTATGGTATATTATACGGTTTCTTTTATTACGCAGGTTTTGGTACGGTTCGATATGTCCGTTACTTCTTCGCTGATTGTCCTTGGCGTCAATGTTGCCGTTTCCGTAGTGCTGTGCATAGTGTTAGGGCTTATCGTGCGCAGGCTGGCTGACCGCAGAAATAGTTTTGCATGAGGAGCTGAAAGCCGCATCTGTTGTTGATGCGTTCGGTGGTGATGACGGGCTGTGATGCGTAAAAGGCTTAAAGAGGAAATGCTTTCTACTCGGCGCGCAATGGCTGCTGCTGTGGCTTTTATCCTTATCGGCGGGGTCTTTATTGGTTTATTGCTGGCCGTTACGCCGGGCCTGCTGTCTTATTTTGGCATTGAGCGCGGCGGTCTCCTTTCTGATGTTGTGTTGACGTCGGAGCTGGTATTGTTTGCGATCCTTATTTTAGGAGTTACTTCGCTGGTATATATATTTATGGCCTGCAGACACTACAAGAGCTTCTGCGCTTCCGACGGCGGCGGTGCGTCAAACTCCGGGGCTTTTGCCTGCGAGTTTATAGTTTCTTATTTTTGGGCGCTGCTCATATATATTGCGGTAGCTGTTTCCGCGGTCGTTATGATGCTGATAGCGTTTGGGTTCTCTTCCTTGCTGATTGTCGCGGCCTCCGTGCACGATGTGATATTTCCCTTCTTTGACGTGTACCAGTCTGTTAATTATGTCTTTGCAGTATGTGCGGCGGGGGTCGTCGCTCCGGCGCTCTCTGTCCTGACTGCGTACGCCTCCGTAGCCGTAGGCTGCAGGCTTTCTGCCAAGCACAGGGTTCTTTCGTCTGCGGGGGCCTGCGTTGTACTGAATCTTTGTATCAGTCAGGTATATTTTGCCGTTTCGTTGTTGGCAGGGTTTTTCGTCTCCGTCAATGATACTGTGATGCATACCATGGTCAGCCTCGGGATAAACGTTGCCTTGACTGTCGTAATGTGTTTCGCGCTGTGGTTTGTCGTGCG
>CALXAN010000079.1 GCA_944386305.1 uncultured Clostridia bacterium | reverse complement strand
GTACGGCCATATGTGAGCCTCGGGATAAATCGTTACTACAGCGCCCTGCTCCAGCCTGCGGGATATGGAGGAGGTAAAATTGGGATAGCCGTTTATACAGGTAGGGATAGGCAGCGTGCCGAACATCATCATGATATTTTTAGTTCCCCTGGCAGCTATATTATCAGGGTTTACGATAAAATACACGTGCTTGGGATAAGCTATCATATTCGGAATAAACCCGTCGCCCGGGGTCTGAGTATGGTTGCCGTACAGGTAGTAGCCGCCGTCGGCATATTGCTTCAGAACTTCCGCGCCCTCTATACGTAGCCTGAATTTAAAAAAACAGTAAGCCCTGGCGATAGGTATCATTATGACTCGATATAATACGAACCTGGCCGCACGGAAGAATATATTATTGTTTATATAACGGAATGAAGCGTCGACTTTGACCTTACGGCGAGGGCCTATGCCGGAAAACTCGTCGTTCAACGGGTCGTTGTAGTAAACCGTCTTTTCTTTCATAAACATATACCTCCGAAAACCGCACGTCCTGACATTTCGAGAAGCCGCCGTCCGGCATACCGCGCTGTGCGCCGTTAAGAAACGAGGATTTGTACAACTCGTATTATGCTGCCGGACAAGCGTTTTCTCCGCGAGCGGCGCATCAGGGAAAAATTTACAATGAAATTATACAAAACTTTGGGCCCCGAAATCAAGGACACAACATTCAAGTCGGGTATAATTCATCAAGAATTTGCAACTCTACCAAAGCGAGAATCCTTAAAATTACCCGAATCTCAGCATTTTTGAGCAAAGCAAATTCAAAGGCCCCCGCGCCGCGCATCAGTTAAACACACACGCATACATAAGCGAATCTATAATCCATAGACCGATTCCACATACGGTTTACACATTTACCGACAAACTGCACAAAGAAATCCCAACCCCTCCGAAAGATTAATTCTTTCACAACTTAACAAAAAAAATTCAGCAAAAAACGTAAAATAAAAACGGCTCTAAAAAACAAAGAGCACGGAAAACAAGAAGCAAGTCCACATTCAACGATTAAGATACCGATGAATTTATTATATATATCATTTTATATTTATCTACACTGTACGCGCGCAGGTATGCGCGCAGATATAGATAGTATCGACGAAAAAAACGCGGCTGAAAACAACGACAGATAAAAAACAAAGTATGTAAAGAAATTGAGAGCCTGAAAGACGTCGAAAAAATACTATACATAAAGTATATCTACCCTCCCCATGCTCCGAGCTGCCGATGAGCGCCGCAGGCTGCGGACACAGGGATATTAATAATTCAGAATAATGTATACAGGATATTTAACCTTAAACATTGCCGTACAGAGGGAGATAAAGTCGGATAAAGCAGAAACAAAAGAATAAAAAAATAACAGAAAGGCGAAAAGATAACATAGTTTTAACAATTGCATGATTTCAGAATTAACAAAAGCGATATATAATGTGCGTGTACGGAGAAAATAGTACTTACCATTTAAAAAAGGAAACGAGGTAAACAAAAATGAGAAAAGCAGCAAAACTTGTCAGCTATCTCTGTGTTGCGGCTCTTGCCGTCTGCGGCCTGGGCGCATGCAACAACGACGCAAACAACGATAAAGACGACGACACCAAAAACCCGAGCACAAGCACGCCCGGCGGCGACGATACTACCGGCATGAGCGGCGAGATATATGTAATCTCCCGTGAGGAAAGCTCCGGAACGAGAAGCGCGTTTACCGAGATACTTGAAATAATCGACGCCGACGGAAATGACGCTACCGTAGCGACCGCGGAAGTTACCAACAGCACCGGCGTTATGCTCACCACGGTAGCGGGCAACGATAAAGCTATCGGATATGTATCTCTCGGCTCGCTCAACGACACCGTAAAAGCCCTGAGCGTTGACGGAGTTGAGGCTACCGCCGACAACATCAAAAACAATACCTATCCCGTAAGCCGTCCGTTCGTTATGGCGTACAAAGAGGCTGAGGCTTCCGATTTGGCAAAAGACTTTATAGCTTACGTAATGAGCAGCCAGGGCCAGGCTATCATAGCCGAAGAGTCCTATATCGCGGCTGACGAAAGCGCAGAGGAGTACACCGCCTCCGGTCTGAGCGGTTCGCTGTCGATAGAGGGTTCTACCTCCGTCGGCCCCGTAATGGAGATTCTCGCAGAGGCTTATATGGAACTCAACCCTGACGCAAATATAACAGTAACTCAGGACGGTTCCGGCACAGGCATCACCGCTGCCATCGACGGCGGCTGCGACATAGCCATATCTTCCAGGGCTCTTAAAGAAGAGGAGGCAGCCGAACTGACCCCCGTCACCATCGCTACCGACGGTATCGCGGTCATAGTCAATACCGAAAACTCCATTGATTCTCTGACCTCCGAGCAGATCAAGGAAATCTTCCTCGGCAACATAACCGAGTGGGATGAGCTCAACTGATAGTTTCCCGATATGTGTTTCGGCGGCGCTGGCACTGCGCCGCCGAAACAACGCATATACAGACAGGCGAGTACGGAGCGGGATTTGCTCGACACAAGAGCAATAAAGCAGGGCCGGCACGAGCCTCGGAGCTTCTCAAGCGCGAAAAAACAAGGAAGAAGGTAAAGCATGTTAAAACTGAAATCAAAAGAAAAACTGTTTAAAATGCTTTTTTGCTTATGCGCTTTCGTATCGGCCGCGGCCGTAGCGTTGATCTGCATATTCATGTTTGCAAACGGATTTCCCGCCATGGCAGAAAACGGATTTTTTAAGTTCCTGTTCGGTGAAGAATGGCGGCCCACTGCAGGACAATTCGGCATACTGCCCATGATAACCGGAAGCATATGCGTCACGGCGGGAGCGATAATATTCGGCGTACCGCTCGGACTCATGTGCGCGATATTCCTTGCGGGCTTTTGTCCCAAAAAGCTCTACAAGGTGCTCAAGCCCGCGATTGACCTGCTGGCGGGCATTCCGTCGGTCGTCTACGGTTACTTCGGCCTGATGGCGATAGTGCCGATAATGCAGGATATATTCGGCGGCAACGGCAAGGGGATTCTGACGGCGTCCATACTGCTGGGATTTATGATACTGCCCACGATAATCAGCGTGTCGGAGGCTTCGTTAAGAGCAGTACCGAATGCATATTACGAGGGTTCGCTCGCACTGGGCGCCACGCACGAGCAGAGCATGTTCAAGACTGTGTTCCCCGCCGCGGGTTCGGGCATATTCGCAGGCGTGATACTGGGTATAGGCCGCGCTATCGGAGAGACGATGGCCGTGGCGATGGTAGCCGGCAACAGCGCCATATTCCCCGACAGCCTGACCTCGAACGTGCGCACGCTCACTACCAACATCATACTCGAAATGGGCTACGCCACGGGACTGCACCGTCAGATGCTGATCGCGACAGGCGTTGTATTGTTTATATTCATACTCATAATCAACCTCTGCTTTTCGATGCTGAAGAGAAAAGGGGGTAAAGCGCAATGACGGCAAACGCATCTGTAAACACCGCAAAAAAGGACCTGCACTTAGGCTCAAAACTACTTAAAATCGCCGTATGGGTCAGCGGCGCGATAGTGGCCTCGCTGTTCGTTATTCTAGTTGCATTTATACTTATAAAGGGCATACCCAACCTGAGCCTGGACCTGTTTGCATGGAAGCACACGACGAAGAATATGTCTATGATGCCCGCCATATTCAACACTGTAGAGATGGTGCTGCTTACACTGCTCATAGCGGTCCCGATAGGAGTCCTCGCCGCCGTATACATGGTGGAGTACGCAAAAAAGGGCTCAAAGATAGTGGCAGTGGTAAGACTCACGACCGAAACGCTGCAGGGCATACCGTCGATAATATTCGGCCTGTTCGGCATGCTGATATTCGTGTATTCCTTTGAATGGGGCAAAACGATGATGGCAGGAGTCATGACGCTGGTGCTGATGATACTGCCGGTAATCATAAGGACTACCGAGGAGGCGCTGCTTGCGGTGCCCGACTCGTACAGGGAGGGCAGCTTCAGCCTCGGCGCGGGCAAGGTCAGAACAGTGTTCCGCATAGTTATGCCGGCGGCGGTACCGGGCATACTTTCGGGTATAATACTTGCTACGGGACGTATATTCGGAGAAACAGCGGCGCTCGTATTTACTTCGGGCACATCCATAGGCCGGACTTTTACAGGAGATCCCACCGGGCCTGGCTGCACGCTGGCCGTGTATCTGTACATACTTTGGAACGAGGGTCTGTACACAGAGCAGGCATATGCGGTATCGGTAGTGCTGCTCGTGCTTACCATAGGAATAAACGCGCTGTCCTCATATTTGGCTAAGAAGGTGGGTAAGAAAAATGGCTGATAAGATAGCTATAGAAAATCTTGAATTATATTACGGTGATTTTAAGGCCATTCACGGCATAAGCATGAATATACCGGAAAAGGAGATAACGGCGTTTATAGGTCCCTCCGGCTGCGGAAAATCAACCGTGCTGAAGACTCTCAACAGAATGAACGACATTATAGAAGGCTGCAAAATAAGCGGAAAGGTCACCCTTGACGGAGTAGATATATACAAAGACATGGACGTCAACACGCTGCGCCGCAGAGTGGGTATGGTGTTTCAAAAAGCAAACCCGTTCCCCATGAGCATATACGACAACATCGCCTACGGGCCACGCACTCACGGAATACATTCGCGTGCCGCTCTAGACAAAATAGTGGAAAAGACCCTCAAACAGGCAGCGCTGTGGGACGAGGTAAAAGATAAACTCAAGAAGAACGCGCTCGCTCTCTCGGGCGGCCAGCAGCAGAGGCTGTGTATCGCCAGGGCTCTCGCGGTCGAACCTGAAGTATTGCTGATGGACGAATCCACCTCCGCGCTCGACCCGATATCAACCTCCAAAATAGAGGATCTTGTATCCGAGCTCAAAAAGGAGTATACTATTGTCATGGTCACGCACAACATGCAGCAGGCCGCGCGCGTATCGGACAATACGGCCTTTTTCCTGCTGGGAGACCTCATAGAATTCGACAAAACGGACAAAATATTCTCCATACCCTCCGATAAGCGCACGGAGGACTATATAACGGGCAGATTCGGCTGATACGAAAGGAAGAATATAAATGCGTAACAAATTCGACGAACAGCTTGCCAAACTCCACGATGAATTGTCCGAAATGGGACAGATGTGCGAGGAAGCTATATCCGACGCAGTCCGCATATTTGCAGAAAACGACAAGTCTCTGATAGAAAAAACTCTGATGACGGACAGCGAAATAGACCGCAAAGAACGGCAGATAGAATCGCTGTGTATGGAGCTGCTTATGCGCCAGCAGCCGGTGGCCCGCGACCTCAGAGAGATATCCTCCGCACTGAAAATGATATCAGACATGGAACGTATCGGAGACCAGGCGGCCGATATAGCGGAGATAACCAGGCACATGACGGCGGTAACGGACAAATGCAAGGACCATGTACAGAAAATGGCCGCCGAAGCCATAAGCATGGTAAAGGACAGCGTCACCTCATTCATCAACAAAGACCTCGAGCTCGCATGGCGAGTAATGGCCTACGACGACGTAGTGGACGAATGGTTCGACAAGATGAGGGAAGAGCTTATCAACGCCGTAAAAACCGACAGCGAGGAAAGCAGCTATTATATAGACCTGCTGATGATATGCAAATATTTGGAGCGTATAGGCGATCATGCTACAAATATCGCGGAATGGGTGGAATACTCAATAACAGGCGTCCATTCAAAGGACGGGCAAAAGCAGCAGGGCTGAAATTCAAGACGCAAAGCGCTGTCATTCAATCAGGGCGGGTTCCGCCGCTGCTGAAAAAAGCGGGCGCGGTATGCAGTTCGGCAAACCAAATATATACACATAAAGCGGGCGCGGAGGTCTATGACCTCCGCGCCCGCCGAGCTGTGTCATACATATATACAGCCGGCACAAAGCACAGCTGCCATATACGGCAAATAGATATCCGTACAAATAACAATATAAATAAATATCATGCAAAAACAACGCCTCAAGCCCCTGCCGACAGCAGTCCCTGCAATAAATCTCTATGATAAGACTGAGTTAAGGAAAGCCCTGAGCCTTTCGCTTTCAGGCGAAGAAAAAATCTGCTCAGGCTCGCCCTGCTCGGCTATAACGCCTGAATCCATAAACAGCACTCTGTCGGACACCTCGCGGGCAAAGGACATCTCGTGCGTTACGATTATCATAGTGGTATCATTTTCCGCCAAATCGCGCATAACGGCCAGCACCTCACCCGTTATCTCAGGGTCGAGCGCCGAAGTGGGCTCGTCGAACAGCATGATTTCGGGGTCGAGCGCAAGCGCTCTGGCAATAGCGACGCGCTGCTGCTGCCCGCCCGACAGCTCCCCGGGATAGCTTCCAAGCTTATCCTCCAGGCCGACGCGCGCAATTATACCGAGTGCGTCAGCCTCTATGCGCTCGTATATCTCTTTCTTATTTTTGCGGAATCCGGGCATACGCTTGGCCTGCAGCCTGCAGGCGAGCGTGACGTTGTCGAGAACATTATATTGGGGGAACAGATTGAACGAC
>CALXAN010000078.1 GCA_944386305.1 uncultured Clostridia bacterium | reverse complement strand
CCCCGCAGGCGCAGGTTATCGTCGCGGCTGCGGCCAAGCTGTGCTATTCCCCGGCGGATATCGATTCGATATTGGAGAAGCAGACCCCGGAAGTGACGGAGAAGTTTTTGGACATGCTGGTCTCAATGGGGCATGAGAGCCCTATAGAGCACGCATACTACACTTTCGCCATTGAGGGAGTTTCGAGGTCTCTGCTGGCTCAGATAACCAGGCATCGGATCGCGTCTTTCAGCGTGCAGAGTCAGAGATATGTCAGGGAAAATGAGTTTGAATTCGTCGTCCCTCCTGCTATCGCAGCGCAGCCTGAGGCGCTGGAGGAATTCAAGACAGCTATGCGCAACGCGCAGGCATCGTACGATAAGATCGCGGCCATACTCAAGCAGAGCGGAACCGCCGAACTGACAGCTTCGGGTATGGATGCGCAGGCTGCTGCAAAAAAAGCGGAAAAAACGGCTATAGAGGACGCGAGGTTCGTGCTGCCCAACGCATGCGATACGAAAATGATAGTTACCATGAACGCCAGGAGCCTGCACAATTTCTTTAATCATCGCTGCTGTATGCGCGCGCAGTGGGAGATACGGGAACTTGCTACCCAAATGCTCAGGCTGGTCAAGAAAGCTACCCCGCAGCTGTTCAGGAACGCGGGCCCCTTCTGTGTAAAAGGTCCGTGCAATCAGGGCAATATGTCCTGCGGCAACGCCGATAAGGTCAGAGAAAAATTCAGGGAGCTGTATTGATATGAGCGGAGCTTTGTTTATAATCGAAGGCATAGACGGCAGCGGCAAATCGACCCAAATAGAGCTTTTGACAGCGCGTTTGAACGCCTGCGGCGTCGATACCGTACGGATAAAATTCCCCAATTATGCAAGCGATTCCTCCGCGCTGGTTCGCATGTATTTGGCAGGTAGTTTCGGTTCGGATCCTGCTGCCGTAAATGCGTATGCGGCCTCGTCGTTCTATGCGGTGGACAGGTATGCTTCGTATATGTCACAGTGGGGTGAGGCCTACCGCAGCGGAAAGGTGATACTTTCGGACAGATACGTCAGCTCCAATATCATACATCAGTCTTCCAAGCTCAATACTGTAGAGGAGCAGACAGCGTTTTGGGACTGGCTGTATGACTTTGAATATTGCAAGCTTGGGATACCCAAACCGAACGGGGTATATTTCCTCGATGTTTCGGCGGATATCGCGCTCGGCCAGGTTGAGCGCCGATACGGCGGCGACGAGTCAAAAAAGGATATTCATGAAAAAGACGTATCCTATATCCGCAAGTGCTACAATACGGGAATTTTAGCCTGTAATAAGGGATATATGCAGCGTGTGGATTGCATAAGAGACGGACGCATGCTCGAGCCTGAGCGTATATGCGACAATATATTTTCGTATGTCTCGTCCGCTCTCGGGTTATAGACGTCGAACAGTCATTTACGCCGATTGAGGAGTCGGGCATTTATAGCCCGCGCATGTAAGTGCCTGAAATATAGAACAGGAGAGATTGTATCATGGTATGTATATTGCTTGCCGAGGGATTTGAAGAAACGGAGGCCCTTGCGCCCTGCGACATATTGAGGCGCGGCGGAGTGGATGTTAAGCTGATTTCGTGTACCGGAAATACGGCAGTGAAAGGCTCTCACGGTATTTCGGTCGAAACGGACGCGCTTTTTGAAGACGTAAATGCAGACGACATAGATATGCTCGTCATACCCGGAGGAATGCCGGGGACACTCAATCTTGACGCTTTTAAACCCATAGATGAACTTATTCAAAAGATATATGCGAACAACGGATTTTTGGCCGCGATATGCGCCGGACCCATGGTTTTGGGAAAAAGGGGACTTCTTAAGGGTAAAAAGGCCGTATGCTATCCGGGGTTTGAAAAAGAGCTTGCGGGCGCAAATATCGGTACAGACAAAGTAGTCAGAGACGGGCGTATTATCACTGCGGTAGGCGCGGGTGCGGCTGTCGACTTCGGGCTGCAGCTGCTTGCGGCTGTTAAGGACGCAGCTGCGGCAGAACGAGTGAAAAAGTCTATCCTTTATTGATTTCGGGGGATTGACAGGTGAGACGTACCCTTCTTGCACTTATCCTCTGCGTCATTATAATGGCTGTACTGTTCGGCTTGGGATTTTTAAATATCCCTAATGCGCAGATAGTATATTCGGCAGTGAGCGCGGCGCTGTTTTTCGGGTTTGGTTATTTGCTCAAACGTACCGAAAAGAACGCGACCGCAAGGCGATTTTTCTCCATGCGTGGGATACGCCTGCGGCACATACCTATAATCATATGTTCGCTCATGGTCCTTATTTCCGGCAGCTTCATGCTCAACTACGGGGTCTCCAGGCTCTGCGAGTTTATGGGCGTCGATACCTCGGCTTCGGCCGGCTTGCCCGAAATATCAGGTGAAAATTATCTGCTCATGGTCTTTTTTGTCGCAGTGGTACCGGCGGTATTCGAGGAGATATTTTTCAGAGGCGCGGTGTTTTCTTTTTTGAGGCCGAGAGGCGCGACGTACGCCGTGTTAATGTCGGCGCTTTTGTTTACTATAGCGCACGGACTTGATTATTATTTCGTATCCACATATTTTGCGGGCGTTGTGCTCGCTTTTACAGTGTATCTGACGTCGAGCATATACTCGGCCATGATAATACATTTTGCAAATAATATAATGTCTTACATTCTGTCCGTATACTCCCAGCGGCTCGGCAGTCTCAACATGGACGGCTATTTGCTTTACGCCCTGGGATTTATACTGCTTGTCGGCTTGTATTTGTTGCTGTCTGCGACTATATACTGCATAAAACATCCGGACAGACGCAGGAAATCTTTACCTGAGGGGGAATCGGAAAACAATGAAAGAGAAAAATCTAAAGCTTAGCAAAAAGCAGATTACCGCAATAGTGGTATGCGCTGTTTTGGTCGTCCTTGCAGTGATAGGCGCAATTTTTGCAAAGAGTGTATATGACGACTTTAAAGGTAAAAGCCCCGATACGGACGTCGTCGTAATAAATATTTCTGATCTTGACGATGCCTCGGAGGTCTCGGCTAAGCTCGAAGATGCAGACGTGATAAAGTACGGATTTGCGTTTAATTTTTATGTCAGCATGCAGAACACCTCACGCCATTTGCTGCGCGGGGAGGTCAGCGTGGTAAAGGGAGAGTCGTATGCTCAGGTATTCGACAGGATATTTGAGCCTTTATCGGAATATACGCCTCGAGAGGTCGTCGATATAAGAATCCCCGAGGGGTCGGAAGTGACCGATATCATAGAAATATTTGTCGAAAACGGCATCGGCACTGTAGAATCGTTTGAACAGGCCATAGAAACGCATGACTTCGGTTACGACTATATTCCCGAGCCGGGGACTGACAAACGGCTCGAGGGTTATCTTTTCCCTGATACGTATGAGTTTTATAAAGATTCTAATCCCGAAGAGGCGCTGCAGAAATTGGTCGATACTTTTGACGCTAAAATAAATTCCGACGAAATGCAGGCTATGATTTCCGCTTCGGATATGTCTCTGCGCGATATTATTATCCTTGCGTCGATAATAGAGAAGGAATCCGGAACCGTATCCGATATGCCGCTTATCTCTTCCGTATTTCATAACAGGCTGGATATAGACATGCTCCTGCAGAGCTGCGCTACTCTCAATTATACGTTCCCGAAAGCTGAGCGTACGCTTGCCTTGTCTGCAGAGCAGCTTCAGATAGACAGTCCTTATAATACATATATGTACAAAGGACTGCCGCCGACGCCTATTGCCAATCCGAGCCTGGCGGCTATCCGCGCCGCTGTCGATCCGCAGAATACGGACTACCTGTATTTTTGCGCCAAGGGCGACGGAACATCGGCTTTTGCATCTACTTACGAGCAGCATCAGCAGAACATCGAGACATATCGGGATAACTGGTAATTATTTATATTACGGGAGATTTTGCCGATGGACAAAAACAGCCTTGTGCAGCCGTATGTGGCCGACTATATGCAGCAGGTGAGACGCGGACGCGACGGGATGCTGGGCCGCTTTGAGCAGACATGCCGCAGCGCTGGTTTGCCGGTGTCGGGGCCTGAAACCTCTGATTTGCTGGAGATACAAT